>JAOBWJ010000271.1 GCA_025463335.1 Acidimicrobiales bacterium | reverse complement strand
GGTGCTGAAGCTCGACCGCATGTTCATCATCGACCTCGACGTCGACGAGCGCAGCGTCGAGGTCGTCCAGAGCGTGATCCACCTCGCCCACGCCCTCGGCAAGCGGCTGGTGGTGGAAGGCGTCGAGTTGCCGTCGCAGCTGCGGATCCTTCGGGACCTGGGAGCCGACGCCGTGCAGGGGTACCACCTGGCTCGACCGCAGCCCGAGGACGCCATCGAGGGCCTCTTGCGGGTCAACCCCTGCTGGGAGGTCGGGCGCTGATCAGCGGGCGGCGGTGGTCTCCCCGTGGATCTTGCAGCGGGCCACCCAGCCGCCGGTGCTGACCCGCACCGCCAGCCACCCGCCGCAGTCGGCGCAGTAGCGGGGCGGGTCGAAGGCGGGGAGGCAGCCCGGGCAGTCCTCCGATGGACGGCCGCAGCCCGGGCAGTGCATCTAGATGACCTTCGAGAGGGAACCGACCGGCATCTTGAGGTCTTGCAGGAGCTGCAGGTCCTCCTGCGGGTCGCGGCCCAACGTGGTGAGGTAGTTGCCGACGATCAGGGCGTTGATGCCGGACGTGAGCCCGGCCGCCTGGAGCTCCCGCAACGTGATCTCGCGGCCACCGGCGTAGCGCAGGATCGTGCGGGGCAGGGCCAGCCGGAACAGGGCGATCCAGCGGATGGCCTCCAGCGGGCCGAGCGGCTTGCGGATCATCAGCGGCGTGCCCGGCCGCGGGTTCAGGAAGTTGACCGGCACCTCGTCGGGATCGAGGGCCCGGAGGTCGGCCAACAGCTCGAGCCGCTGCTCGACCGACTCGCCCATGCCGAGCAGCACCCCGCAACACAGCTCCATGCCGTGCTTGCGCACCAGCTCGCACGTGTCGAGCCGCTCCTGGTAGTCGTGGGTGGTCACGACCTTCGGGAAGAACGAGCGGCTGGTCTCGAGGTTGTGGTTGTAGCGGTGGACACCACCGCCGGCGAGGCGACCGGCCTGGTCGTCGGTGAGGATCCCGGCGGAGACGGCGACGTTGAGGCCCGTCTCGTCGCGCACGATCGGCACGAGCTCGAGGATGCGCTCCATGGTGCGCTCGTCGGGGCCCTTGACGGCGAGCACGATGCAGAACTCGCTGGCCCCGAGCTTCGCCGTCTCCCGGGCGGCAGCGAGGACCTCGTCGGTGTCGAGGAACGGCGTGGCCTTCACGGGGCTGTCGAACTGGGACGACTGGCTGCAGAAGTGGCAGTCCTCGGGGCACCCGCCGGTCTTGGCCGAGAGGATGCCTTCGACTTCGACCTCGGGACCGCACCACGCCAGGCGCACCTCGTGGGCGAGCGAGGCCAGGGCCGGCACTTCGGCATCGGGGAGGGCGGAAGCGGCGGCGAGTTCGTCGGCGGTGAGCTGTCGGCGCTCGTCGAGGAGCGCGTCGCCGAGAGCGGTGAGGAGGGCGCGGGTCACGCCGGAACGTTAGCGACGCTTCAGGCCGGCACCTTCAGCAGCCGGCGGGCGTTGCCGCCGAGGATCGCCGCCTTGTCCTCGTCGGACAGCTTCGACGCCACGATCTGGGGGAGCAGGTGGCTGATGCGCTGCCCGACCGGGTGGGAGTACAGATCGGTGCCGAACACGACCCGATCGGCACCGAAGCGGCGGGCGAAGTCCTCGATGAAGTCGAAGTTGTAGGAGAGGCTGGTGTCCCAGACGATGTTGGGCGCGAGCTCGGCCACGTGGAAGCACTGCCGGGTGGCCTCGAAGCCGCCGAACGCGTCGAGGGCGACGATCGTCAGGTCAGGGTGGGCCCGGGCCAGCGTGGCCAGCTTCCAGAGGGCCTCCTCGGGGGTGTCGTCCATGGCGTGGATGATCGGGACCAGCCCGGCCTGGCCCATGCGGTCGAGGTAGCGGACGATCCACTGACTGTCGAGGGACACGCCCTGGAAGCGGGTGTGGAAGCTGAGGGCGACCAGGCCGAGCTCGCCCGCGCAGCGGTCGATCTCGGCGTAGCTGTGATGGCCGTGGCCGGGCTCGACGATGCCGCAGGCCACAGGGAAGCGCTGGGGTGTGGCGTCACGGTAGGCGGCGATGCCGTCGTTCACCCCCCGGGTGTCGGCGATGCCGGCCGGTCGGAGGTAGCCGTGGCCGGGGATCACCATGGCTTGGCGGACCCCGCCCTCGTCCATGATGTGCAACCGGTCGGCCAGCTCGATGCGATCGAACGCCGCCTGCTCCTCCTCGGACGGCAGCTCGCCGCCGAGGGCGTCGAACGCCCGGCCGACGTGGTGGTGGACATCGAACACGTCGTACATGGGCCCACGGTCTAGCCGGAATCGGTGCGGTCAGGCACGAGCCGTCCAGGGGGGTGCCCGCCCAGTTGAGCACCGCATTTCGATGGTTCGCGCTGGTCTCACTTGCATCGCTCCACCTGCGCCTACCGCATTGAGGGGGTCGCGGTTGCCCACCACTGCGGGTGACCCGCAGCGGAGGCGTTCCCCACAATCGCCTTGTGACCGGGCCGACATGGATCGGGCCGGGAATTCGGGGCGACATCTTGATCCGCTGGCTGTATTGGTCGCCTGGCTTGCGGGGAGTGAAGGCGAAACCGACGCCCTTGTCTGACCATTTCGTCAACAAGGAGACGTCAACATGTTCACGCTCACCAAGAAGAAGATCGCGGCCGGCCTGGTCGTCGCCGGTGTCACGCTGACGGCCAGCCTGGCGTACGCCTATTGGACCCAAGATGGGTCCGGCACTGGTTCGGCCACCGCCGGTACCACCACGTCCATCACGGTGAACCAGACCTCCACGGTCACCGGGCTCTACCCCGGCGGCACCCCGTCGGCCCTTTCTGGCGACTTCACCAACCCCAACTCGAACGCCGTCACCATCAGCTCGGTCACTGCCGCCGTGACCGCGGTGTCCCCGCTCGCCGGGAGCGACTTCGCCACCACCGGCAAGCCGAATTGCACCACGGGCGACTTCGCCATCGGTGGGACGTCGGGCGCCAGGGTGGTGCCGGTCGGCACCAACGTCGGATCGTGGTCCGGTCTGACGCTCGGGCTGGTCGCGGGGGCCGGCAATCAGGACAACTGCAAGGGCGCCGGCGTCACCATCACCTACACGGCCAACGCCTAGCCCTGGGGCCATGGCGGTGGAGGGGTGACGCGTGAGCGAGCCCTTTTACCGCCGGCCTCGAACCCCGCTCCGGGTGAGGGCAGCGATCGGTGCCGACACGTTGGTCGACGTCGTTCGGTGTGGTCGCCGTCAGTGACCGATGTGAGGAGACTTTCGTGAGCTTGCCCATGAGCGGAAGGAACGGACGGGGTCCGGCGGTGGCCGTCGCGCTCACCGCCGCCCTCGTCGCCGCGTTCTGGGTGAGCTCCGCGATCGCCGGGCCGAAGTCGCCGGCGCCGCCGCCGCCCACGATCACCTCGGGTCCGACCGGAACCATCGCAGCGACGACCGCCACGTTCACCTACAGCGACCCGGCGGCCGGCGCGACGTTCGAGTGCTCGCTCGACAGTGGTCCCTTCAAGCCCTGCGCGACGGGCGGTGTGACCTACACCGGCCTGGGCGAGGGGGTCCACCTCTTCCGCGTCACCGCACAGGTCGTCGGAAGCGCTTCCAGCGCGGTGGCGTCCCGAACGTGGACCGTCGACGTCAAGCCTCCGACCGCAACACTCTCCTTCCCCACGGACAAGGCGACGGTGAACGTCGCCGACTACACCTCGGGCTGCTCACCCCAGGGGCTCTGCGGAACCGCCGCCGACACCACAGGCGTGAGCACCGTCAAGGTGTCCATCCGCCAGGAAGGCGGCGACTGGTGGAACGGGACCGGCTTCACGTCTGCCACCGAGGTCTTCACCACGGCCACGCTGGCCTCCTCCGGCGCCCCGAGCGCGGCCTGGAACCTTCCGCTCGCCCGTCCCACCGACGGGACCTACACGGTCCAAGTGCAGACGGCGGACACGAGGGGCAACGCCCAGGGCGCGACCGCCTACGCCGCCGATGTCACCTTCACGGTGGACACCTTCGACAAGAAGCCCTTCAAGGTCTCCGGGAGCACGACCCAGCCCTTCTCCCCGGGCGCGTCCCAACCGCTCAACCTCGTCTTCACCAACCCGAACAGGCAGGCCATCGACGTCGTGAGCGTCGACATCGTCATCGAGCACGGAACGATCAAGAACGGCGAACCGAACCCGGGTTGTGACGGGCCCACCAACCTCACCGTCACGCGGCCGTTCTCGGCACCGGTGTCCGTTCCCAGGAACTCGACGAGGTCGCTCCAGCAGCTCGACGTCCCGGCAGCACAGTGGCCCGAGCTGACGATGCCGAACCTGGCGAGCAACCAGGACGACTGCAAGGGCGCCACGTTCAAGATCACCTACACGGGAACGGCGACCAAGTGATGAAGCCCAAGTGGAAGTACCTCACCGGGTTTGCCGCGGTGATCGCGCTGGCGTGCCTCGCTTCGATCGCGTGGGCCTTCTGGACCTCCGGTGGCTCTGGCTCGGCGGGCGCCGCAGCGGGCGACCTCGCCGTCCCCACCGGGGTGACGGCCACCTCGAACGGCGGGTCGGTCACCGTCGATTGGACCGACGCCGCCGCCTCAGACGGCGGCGACGTCGACGGCTACTACATCGAGCGCCTGAGCGGCGCCACCTCGAGCCCGGCGTGCGACAGCGGTCCGGCCATGGAGGATCTCATCCCCGCCATCAATGACCCGTCCTGCACCGACACCAACGTGGCCGACGGCACCTACACCTACCGCGTGACGTCCGTGTGGCGGACCTGGACGGCGACGAGCGCGCCGAGCGGCTCGGTCACCGTCACCAACGACTCGGCCGCGCCCGATGCCGCGATCACGTTCCCGGCCAACAACCAGCAGTACAACGCGTCGGCCTACGCCGCCGGCTGCTCGACGCCGGGCGGGGACATCTGCGGCACGGCCACGGACGGGTCCGGCGTGGCCGAGGTGCGCGTGTCGATCGAGAGTCAGACGACCAACACGTACTGGGACGGCAGCGCCTTCACCCTTGCCACCGAGACGTTCAATGCAGCGTCCGTGACGCCGGTGAACGGCACAGCCGTGGGCTGGAACTACGAGCTGTCCACGCCCGGCACCGGCGGCTACACGATCCATGTCCAGGCGAAGGACGCCGGGGGCCACGAGCAGACCGGGGCGTCCTATGCCGCGGCCGCGTCGTTCACCGTCGACGCGACGGCTCCGACCGTCACGATCAACCAGGCGTCGCTCCAGGCCGACCCGACGAACGTCGGTCCGGTCCACTTCACCGCAACGTTCTCCGAGCCCGTGATGGGCTTCACGGCCACGGACGTGACGCTCGGCGGCACGGGCGTCGCCTCGGCGACTGTCACCGTGACCGGCTCGGGGGCGGACTACGACGTCGCCGTCGCCGGTATGACCGACAACGGCACCTCCGGCACGGTGATCGCATGGATTCCGGCTGGAGGTGCGAACGACCTGGCCGACAACCCGAACGCCGAGTCGACGAGCGCAGACGCCACGATCACGTACGACGCCACGACCCCAGGCGTGACGGTGAACCAGGCCCCGGGTCAGCCCGACCCGACAAACGGCACGATCAACTTCACCGTGCAGTTCACCGAGCCCGTCACGGGCTTCGTGGGCGCGGACGTGACCCTGACCGGCACGGCGGGGAACCTCGGGTCGGCGACCAAGACCTTCACAGGAAGCGGCGACACCTTCAACCTGGCGGTCTCCGGACTGACCGGATCTGGGTCGGTGTCGGCGTCCGTGCCGGCCGGCGGGGCCCAGGACGCGGCGATGAACGTCAACACCGCCTCTACCAGCATCGACAACACGGTGACCTATGACGTGACGCCGCCGACGGTGACGATCGACCAGGCGGCCGGCCAGGTCGACCCGACGAACGGAACGGTCAACTTCACCGTCGTGTTCAGCGAGCCGGTGACGGGCTTCACCGACGCGGACGTGTCGCTGAGCGGCACGTCCGGGAACGTCGGGTCGGCGACCAAGACGGTGACGGGGACTGGTCCCATGTTCAGCGTGGCGGTCACGGGGCTCACCGGTTCCGGTTCGGTGACGGCGTCGGTGCCGGCCGGCGGGGTCCAGGACGCGGCGACGAACGTCAACACCGCCTCCACGAGCACGGACAACACGGTGTCCTACGACGTGACGCCGCCGACGGTGACGATCAACCAGGCCGCCGGCCAGGCCGATCCCACCAACGTCGCGACCGCCGGGTCGCCGATCAACTTCACGATCGTGTTCAGCGAGCCCGTCACCGGCGTTGCGGCGAGCGATGTCACCTTGAGCGGAACCGCAGGCGGACTGGCCTCTGCGACCAAGGCCCTCTCGGGGAGCGGCTCCGCCTACAACCTTGCGGTCTCTGGTCTCACGGGATCGGGAACGGTGACCGCCACCGTCGGCGCCACCGTGGCCCAGGACACGGCCGGCAACGACAGCGCGGCGTCCACGAGCACGGACAACAGCGTGACCTATGACGTGACCCCACCGACGGTGACGATCAACCAGGCAACCGCGCAGGCCGATCCGACCAACGTGGGTCCGTTCAACTTCACGGTGGTGTTCTCGGAGACGACGACCAGCTTCACCAATGCCGACGTGACGGTGAACAAGGGCGCAACGACCGGCACGCCGTCCGTCGCTGTCACCGGCAGTGGTGCGACCTACAACGTGGCAGTGAGCGGTCTCAGCGGGAACGGGGCCGTCAGTGCCTCGGTCGTGAGCGGGGCCATCTCGGATGCCGCCGGCAATCCCAGCCAAGGGTCGACGGGCACCGACAATTCGGTCACCCTCGACACCAACGCCCCCACGGTCTCCGGCGTGGCGCTCACCAACGGGGGCGCTACGGCTGGAAGAGTCGAGTCAGGCGACGCGATCGTTGTCTCGTTCTCCGAACGAATGGGTGTGAACGGGTTGTGCTCGGCATGGAGCAACGACGCTGCCAACCAGAGCCTGAACTCGAACGGCGACAACGTCAGCGTGGCGCTGAACGACGGCGGCGCAGGGAACGACACGATCACGGTCACGAGTACGGCGTGTTCGTTCAACCTGGGCACCCTCAATCTCGGGAGCGCCGCCTACACCACGACCACCAGGACCTTCGGCGGCAACGGATCGTCGAGGTCGATGGTCAACTGGAACGCCACCACGTTCCAGTTGACCATCGTGCTGGGCAACGGGACGGCCGGTACGGGCACGGTGGCCAGCAGCACTCCGACGTTCACCGTGCCCGCGGCGGCGAAGGACGCGGCCGGGAACAACGTCAGCAACTCCCCGTTCACCTTGCCGGCCGGACAGAAGTTCTAGCGAGCTACCAGCTCGCGTGAGGTTGAGCGGGCCTGGCGGCCCCCAGTCTTGGATGGGTCGTGAATCCGTTCCGGGGCTGGCATGTGAGCGTCACCGAAGGAAGACCGAAGAGGCGCCAGGACCAGACCCCGCTCGGGGGTCTTGCGCTCGCCGTCGTCCTGAGCGCGCAGCTCGTGGTGACGCTCGACTTCAGCATCGTCAACGTCGCCCTGCCTTCCATCAGCAGCGAGCTCCACGCGTCGGCGACCTCGGTGCAGTGGGTCGTCACTGCCTACGCGATCACCTTCGGCGGCCTGCTCGTGTTCGGCGGCCGAGCGGCTGACCTCTTCGGTAGGCGACGACTGTTCACCGCGGGATTGGCCGGGTTCGCCGTCGCGTCGGCGCTGGGCGGCGTCGCCATCAACCTTCCCATGCTCGTCGCCGCCCGAGCCGTGCAGGGCGTCGCTGCCGCTGCGGTTGCGCCTGCCGCGTTGTCGCTCCTGACCACCAGCTTCCCCGACGGGCCAGCCCGAACCCGGGTGCTCGGTTACTACGGCACCATGGCCTCGGTGGGTTTCGTCGCCGGCCTCGTGCTCGGCGGCGTGCTCGTCGAGACCGTGGGCTGGCGTGGCGTCTTCTTCGTCAACGTCCCCGTCTGCCTCCTCGGCGCGGCGATCAGTCCGCGCATCGTGCCGGCGGCCACCCCCTCCGGCGAGCGCCCGCACCTCGACCTCTTCGGTGCGGGCCTCATCACCGCGGGGGTGGCCACGCTCGTCTACGCGCCGACTGCGGGTGTTGATTCCGGGTGGACGTCGGCGACGTTCTTCGTCGCACTTGCGGTCAGCGTCGGGCTCATCATTTCCTTCGTCCGGCGCGAACGGCGCAGCCCGCGGCCACTCATGCCGCTCTCGATCTTCCGGTCCCGCACGCTCGCGGCCGGCGACGGGGTAACGCTGTTGGTCGGCGCGTGGAATGCCTCCGAAGTGCTGCTCCTCAGCCTCTACTGCCAGCAGGTGCTCGGCTACTCGCCGCTCCAGGCCGGGCTCGTCGCTGTGCCCCAAGGTGTCGCCGGGCTCCTGCGTGGTGCCATCGGCGCGACGGTCGTCCACCGACTGGGCATCAAGCGGTTCCTCACGGCCAGCGCGGCAACCTCGGCCGTGGGCCTGGCTCTCCTGCTGCGGTTCCCGGCCACCAGTCGATATCCGCTGCTCGGGGTCGTCCTGCTCGTCGTGGGGTTCGGGTCGACGAGCACCATCTTCGCCGCGACCGTGGCAGGGACCGCCGGCATCAACGATGACGAACAGGGGCTGGCGAGCGCGCTGGTCAACACCGCTCGGCAAGTCGGTGCCGCCGTCGGTGTCGCCACGTTGCTCGCCGTCGCCGCGGCCCAGACCCGGTCGCACCGCGGTTCCACCACTGCCCTCGCCGACGGCTACCTGCTGGCCATGGGTGTGTGCGCGGTCCTTGCCGTCACCGCCAGCGTGCTCTCGCTCGTCCTCGTCGGCGAGCGAGTCAGCCGGGCGCACCACGAACGGCTCCACCAACGCCATCTCGATCACCCGTGGCCCTTGCCGGAGCTCCTCGAACCGTCACATCTACTGGGAGGAAGGCGATGACCGCCGCCGCTCATTTCGGCACGATCCGCACGGAGGTCCCGGCCCGCCTGGACCGGCTGCCGTGGTCGCGCTTCCACTGGCGCATCGTGGCCGGCCTGGGCACGGTCTGGATCCTCGATGGCCTCGAGGTCACGATCGTCGGCTCGATCGGCGCTCGGCTGATCGAGGCCGGCAGCGGGATCAGCATGTCGATCAGCGGCATTGGTACGGCGGCCGCGATCTACGTCGCTGGAGCGTGTGTCGGTGCCCTGTTGCTGGGACAGCTCACCGACCGCTTTGGCCGCAAGAAGCTGATGATGATCACGCTGGCCGTGTACATCGTGGCGACGGTCTCCACGGCATTCGCGTTCGCGCCCTGGTACTTCTTCCTCTGCCGGTTCTTCACCGGGTTTGGCATCGGCGGTGAGTACGCGGCGATCAACTCGGCGATCGACGAGTTGATCCCGGCGCGCAACCGCGGCCAGGTGGACCTCACGATCAACGGCAGCTACTGGGTCGGCTCGGCGATCGGTGGCTTGGCCGCGTTGCTGTTCCTCGACCTGGCGATCTTCCCCGCTCACATCGGCTGGCGGCTTGCGTTCGGGATCGGCGCGCTGCTCGGAACAGCGATCCTGGTGGTGCGCCGCACCGTGCCCGAGAGCCCGCGCTGGCTGTTCATCCACGGACGCGAGCAAGAGGCCGAGCAGATTCTCGATCGGATCGAGTCTGAGGTCCGCTCCGAGACGCACCAGCAGCTCGCACCGCCCAGCGAAAGCATCGCCATTCGTCAACGGGCGACGATCCCATTTCGCGAGATCGCCAAGGTTGCGGTGGAGCGCTACCCGAAGCGGGCGATGCTCGGGATCGCCCTATTCGTCGGCCAGGCGTTCCTCTACAACGCCGTGACCTTCAACCTCGGCACCATGCTCAGCCGGTTCTACGGCGTGACGTCGGGAGCGGTGCCGCTCTTCATCCTGCTCTTCGCCGCAGGCAACTTCCTGGGACCCTTCTTGCTCGGGCGGCTGTTCGACACGGTCGGTCGCAAACCGATGATCGCCGGGACCTACCTGATCTCGGCTGTCCTCACGGTCTTGCTGGGCGTGCTGCTCGTCGGTGGGGGACTCACCCGCTGGTCGTTCATCGCGGTCGTCGGGATCACGTTCTTCTTCGCCTCGGCAGGAGCCAGCTCCGCGTATCTGACGGTGAGCGAGATCTTCCCGATGGAGACCCGGGCGCTGGCGATCGCGTTCTTCTACGCCGTGGGCACGGGAGTCGGCGGCATCATCGGACCCCTCCTGTTCGGGAACCTGATCAACAGCGGTCCCAGCACGGTGGCGATCGGCTTCTTCATCGGCGCTGGAGTCATGGCCCTCGGCGGCCTGGCCGAGCTGGCCTTCGGTGTGCGGGCCGAACGGGTCTCGCTGGAGAACATCGCCAAGCCCCTCACCGTCGCCGATACCGCGGTTCTGTCACCCGCGGGAGCACCAGCGGCCGAAGTGAAGATGAGCCCGGAGCGCCGGGCCGTGGTCGACAGTCGAGAGCTGGCCGAAGAGGAGCGCGTGCGAGCCGAGGAGCACCGCGCCACCGTGCACGAGTTGCGGGCCAGCGGCGACAGCAGCGACCACCAGCGCGCTGAAGGCGTGCTGGCTGACATTGCCGACCTGCGCGCCCAAGCCTTCGAAGAACAGGCAGCGGCCCATGACGAGCGAGCCAACGCCGAGGAAGCCGACGCCGACGGGGCGCACGCGGCCGCCCTCGAGCGCGCCGATGCAGCGCAGGAACGTGCCCGCGCCCACGAGGAGCGCGCTGAGGCGCTCGGGTCGGAACACCAAACCGAGGCCGAGATGCACGTCGCCCTGGCCGAGGCGGCCGCCGAGCGAGCCCGTGCCCACGAGCAGCGAGGGCTCGCGGTGAGCGCGCGCAGCGATGCCGGGCAGGAGCAGGCCCCCGATGCCGACGTGGCCCGCGCCCAGGCCGAGACCTACGACGAATGGGCGCACATGCACGACGAGCGTTCGCGTGCGCAAGCGTCCCTCGCCGGGCGCGACAAGCGGGAGGCCGCCCGGCACGACCAGGAGGCCAACGCCTTCCAGGAGCGCGCCCTTGCGGCAGAGGACCGGGTCGATGCCACCCGGCACCGCGCCACCGTGGTCGAGCTGCAGACCGAGAAGGGTGCGCTCGCTCAAGCCCAGCAGGCCCGCGAGGAGGAGGCAGCTCGCGACCGCGAAGCGCGCGAGCGCGACGAGCGCATCCGCCAGCGCCTGCGCCGGCAGGAGGCGCGGGAGCGCAATGGCTTTCGACGCTTCCTTCCGGGGCCGAGCAACATCCTCTACTCGCCCGGCATGGTCAGCCCGCCGCCGCCCACGGCAGAGCAGGATCTCGACCGCGAGATCGACGCCATCGCGCGTGCGCTTGACGAGCACGGCCCCACCAACCGCGACGACCTGACGCAGCTGGTGGGAGCCCGCTACTGGGGTCCGGGTCGGTTCCGGGACGCCCTGCGCGAGGCCGTCGAGGAGGGTCGAGCACAGCGACTGTCACGCACGACCTTCGCTCCCGCCGACGAATCCGTTCGATCG
>JAOBWJ010000259.1 GCA_025463335.1 Acidimicrobiales bacterium | reverse complement strand
TGCGAGCACCCGACGGCAGCCACTTCTGCCCGGTAGGGAAGCCATCGGTGGCCGGTCGCACGCTGCCGTGTGGGACCTACTCCTCGGGCGCCCGGCGCTACGCCGTGGCCATCGTCGAGCCCCTCCGGGCGGCCCTGGGTCACTAGGCCGCCGAGCCGCTATGCTTTCGAGGCCGTTCCGCACGACTTCGCGTCAAGTGGGAAGGGAAGGCGTGGGCGTTGCCCACGCTTTCGTATGTACGTGGCCCTTTGAGAGGGAAAGGAGGTTGGCCAATGGGCACAAGCGAACGTATCGCCGAGCTCGTAGAGCCGATCCTCCTCGACCGCGGCCACGAGCTGTACGACGTCGAGCTGACCGGTGCCACGGTCCGCGTCCTCGTCGACCGTGAGGGTGGCGTGGCGCTCGACGACCTCGAGCAGCTGGCCCGGGAGATCTCGGGCGTCCTCGACGAGGCCGACCCGTTGCCCGACCGCTTCTACCTGGAGGTCTCCAGCCCTGGGCTGGAGCGGCCGCTCCGGCAGCCGAAGCACTTCCAGACCGCGGTGGGTACCAAGGTGAAGGTGAAGACCCTTCCCTCGGTCGAGGGTGATCGTCGGGTCGACGGCCTGCTGGCCGCCGCCGACGACGACAGCGTCACCGTCGAGACCGACGCCGGGCCCCGGCGCCTGGCCTACGACGACATCGAGCGGGCTCGCACCGTCTTCGAGTGGGGCGGCAACCCGAAGCCGGGTACCGCCAGCAAGAGCAGCTCGACCAGCAAGACCAGCACGAACAAGAAGAGGAGTGCATCGTGAGCACGGCCAACCCGGAGATCTTCGACGCCCTGCAGATGCTGGCCGCCGACAAGGGCATCTCGGTCGACACCTTGCTCGACGCGCTCGCCAACGCCTTGGTCAGCGCCTACAAGCGCATGCCCAACGCTGCCGAAGAGGCGTACGTCACCATCGACGCCGAGTCGTTCGAGATCCGCGTCTACGGCCAGGATCTCGACGAGGACGGCAACGTCACCCGCGAGTGGGACGACACCCCCACCGACTTCGGCCGCATCGCCGCCCAGACGGCCAAGCAGGTGCTGATGCAGCGCGTGCGGGAGGCCGAGCGGGAGCTGAAGTACGAGGAGTACGCCGGCCGCGAAGGCGACATCGTCACCGGCATCATCCAACAGACCGACAGCCGCTTCACGCTGCTCGACCTGGGCAAGGTCGAGGCCCTGTTGCCCCAGGCCGAGCAGGTGCCCTACGAGCGCCCCGAGCCCGGCACCCGGCTGAAGGCCTACATCGTCGAGGTCCGCAAGAACCCGCGTGGCCCCCAGATCGTGGTCAGCCGGACCCATCCGGGCCTGATCAAGCGCCTGTTCGAGCTCGAGGTCCCCGAGATCGCCGACGGCATCGTCGAGCTCAAGGCCTGCGCCCGCGAGCCTGGTCACCGCACCAAGATCGCCGTCTGGTCCAACGACCAGAACGTCGACCCGGTCGGCGCGTGCGTCGGCGCCCGCGGTGCCCGCGTGCGCATGGTCGTCAACGAGCTGCGGGGCGAGAAGATCGACATCGTCCCCTTCTCCGAGGACCTGCCCGACTTCGTGGCCAAGGCCCTCCAGCCGGCCAAGGTCAAGGAGGTGCGGATCCACGAGGACACCGGCACCGCCGAGGTGATCGTGCCCGACTACCAGCTGTCGCTGGCCATCGGCAAGGAGGGCCAGAACGCCCGCCTCGCGGCCCGGCTCACCGGCTGGCGCGTCGACATCAAGAGCGAGAGCCAGCTCGCCGAGGAAGAGGCCTACGCCACCGACGACTGGGCCCAGGGCGAATGGGTCGTCAACGCCGAAGGTGAGCAGGTCTGGGTGCCCGCGGACGGCGGGGAGGCCCTGTCGGCCCAGGAATGGGCGGCTGTCGGCGACGAGGACTCCGCCGGCGGCGACGTCCCGGCCCCGCCCACCGATGCGGCCGCGCCTGCGGACGTGGCCACCGAGGCGGCCACCACCGAGGAGCCCGCGGCAGTCACCGAGGCCGATCCGCCCGCCGACCTCGACGTCGAGCCCGAGCCCGAGCCGGCGGCCGACGCCGCGGCTGCCGAAGCCCTCGACCCCGAACCCGTCGTCGAGCCGTCTGAGGATGATGCCGAGGAATCGGTCTGACCCGCCGCCCGGACCGCGTCGCACCTGCGTCGGGTGCGGTCGCGTCGCCCGCGCGGATGACCTGGTCCGCCTGGTCCGCCAGGACGATGCAACGCTGGTCGTAGGCCGTAGACTTCCGGGTCGCGGCGCCTGGCTCTGTCCTGGTTCCCCGAACTGTGTCACCGAGGCCATCCGCCGTGGTGGCTTCGCCCGGTCGTTTCGGGCCCCTGTGAGCCGTGCCGCCGTCGAGGCGGTGCGGGAGCAGGTGTGCCAGGAGCGTCCGTGACGGCGACATCCCCTTTCGTGCCTGGTGCACCCGCTGCGCGAGACTCGACGACCGTGCCCGAAACCCCGGGCGGCAAATCCTGATAGCAAGCAAGAAGGGCTGGCGAACACACGTTGGCAGCAAAGATCCGCGTCCACGAGCTCGCAAAAGAGCTCGGTCTCTCCAACAAGGAGACCCTCGACCTGTGCGTCGACCTCGGCATTGCCGTGAAGACCCACTCGTCGAGCATCGAGGACGCGCAAGCCGATCGCGTACGTCGCAAGGCCGAACGTGAGGGGCTGATCCGCGACGAGCAGCCCGCTGAGCCCGAGCCGCCGAAGAAGGCGGCCGCCAAGTCGAAGGCCAAGGAGGCGGCATCGCCCGCCGCCGAGCCCCAGGCTGCGGCGTCCGCCGCGTCCGCCGCGTCCGCCGAGGCCCCAGCCCCCGCCGCTGAGGCGCCGGCCGAAGCTCCGGCACCGGAGCCCGAGGCCAAGCCGACCCCGCCGACCGCCACGCCTCCGGCCCGCCCGGTGGTCACCTCCAGCGGCTCGGCGGCTCCGCCGCGTCCGCCGGTGCGGCCCACGCCCCCCACTGCGGTGCCCCCGACCCGTCCGGTGGTCACCTCCAGCGGCTCGACCGCTCCGCCCCGGCCCGCCCCGCGCGTCGAGGCCCCTCCGGCCGCCGCGCCGCCCGCACCGCGCCCGGTCGCGCCCGCGGCGTCGGCCACCCCTGCGCC
>JAOBWJ010000142.1 GCA_025463335.1 Acidimicrobiales bacterium | reverse complement strand
GGCGATCATCCGCCTCGATCTGAAGGAGACCCTCGAGGAGGAGGGCTACGAGGTCGTGGGGGAGACCGGCCGCGGCGACGAGGCCGTGCAGCTCGTCCGGGAGCACAAGCCCGACATCGCCATCCTCGACATCAAGATGCCCGGGCTCGACGGGCTCCAGGCGGCCCGGGAGATCACGACCGAGCGGGGGGCGGCCGTGCTGATCCTGACCGCCTTCTCCCAGCGCGACCTGATCGAGCAGGCCCGCGACGCCGGCGCCCTGGCCTACCTGGTCAAGCCGTTCCAGCGCTCCGAGCTCATCCCGGCCGTCGAGGTCGCCCTCGGCCGCTTCCAGGAGATGCGGGCGCTCGAGGACGAGGTCAAGGGGCTGGAGGATCAGCTCGAGACCCGTCGCCTGGTCGACCGGGCCAAGGGCCTGCTGATGGACAAGCACGGACTTTCCGAGAACGATGCGTTCTCGTTCGTGCAGAAGACGGCCATGCGGGAGCGCACGACCATGAAGATCGTGGCCCAGCAGGTGATCGATGGGGGACTGAAGCCATGAGTGATTGGACGACCGTGCGTGCTGACGAGGTGGCGGTCGGTGACCGCATCCGCCTCTATGGCCAGAATCTGGCCGTGACGCGCGTCGACGCCCCGTTCCTCGGCCGCGAGAACATGGTGCTGTTCGTGGAGAGCACGACTGAGCGCTGGCAGTGCTTGCCGGCCGGTACCGACAGCGAGGTAGAGGTCTCCCGGTAGCGGGTCGGTTCGTAGACTCGGGGGGACATGGCCAAGCTCCTCCTGCTCGACGGCAACTCGCTCACGTACCGGGCCTTCTTCGCCCTCCCCACCGACATGGCGACTGCCTCCGGGCAGGTGACCAACGCGGTGTTCGGCTTCACGTCGATGCTCATCAACCTGCTGCGCGACCACCAGCCGACGGCCATCGCCGTGGCGTGGGACCGCCCGGAGCCGACGTTCCGCCACGAGGAGATCCCGACCTACAAGGGCCAGCGGGAGGAAGCCCCGGACATCCTCCGCCAGCAGCTCGGCCTGGTCCGCCAGGTGTGCGACGCCCTCGGCATCACCATGCTCGAGGCAGCCGGCTACGAGGCCGATGACATCATCGCCACGTTGGCCACCCGCGGTCGCGACAACGGGGATGAGGTCATCATCGTCACGGGCGACCGCGACAGCTACCAGCTGGTCGAGGACCCGCTGGTGAAGGTGCTCTACAACCGGCGCGGCGTGAGCGACTACGTGCTCTACGACGAGGCCGGCATCAAGGAGCGCACCGGCGTCACGCCGGCCCAGTACCCCCAGTACGCAGCCATGCGTGGCGATCCCTCCGACAACCTGCCGGGCGTCCCCGGTGTGGGGGAGAAGACGGCGGCCAAGCTCATCAACGACTACGGCGACCTCGACGGCATCTTCGCCAACGTCGACCAGGCCACGCCCAAGCTGCGCGAGAACCTGACCGCCTACGAGGACCAGGTCCGCCAGAACGCCAAGGTCATGCTCCTGCTCCGCGACATGCCGATCGACTGCGACGTGAACGACCTGGTTCGCACGCCGTTCGACGCCGACAACGTGCGTGAGCTGTTCAACTTCCTCGAGTTCCGCGTCCTCTACGACCGGTTGGTCGAGGCCATCTCGGCCGAGGGTGGCGACATGCCGCTCGGCGAGTCGGTCGGCGAGCTCGAGTGCGGCGTGACGATCGTGACGTCGATCGAAGAAGCGGTGGCCCTGCTGGCCCGCCTGGCCGAGGAGCGCGACACGTCGCTGGCCGTGGCCCCGGCGTGGACCGGTTCACCGGGGCGCTCGGCCATCGCCGGACTGGCGGTCGTCACCTCGGTCGAGCCGGGCGAGGCGGCCTGGCTCGACGGCGACCTGCTCGTGAACCCCGAGGTGCTCGACGCTGTCCGCCACCTCGTCGCCCCCGGTGGTCGTTCGCTCGACACCCACGACGCCAAGCCCCTCATGCGGGCGTTGTTCGACCTCGGCGTCGACGTGCACACCCTCGACATCGACACCGAGGTGGCCTGCTACCTGCTCGACCCGGCGCAGTCGAGCTACCTGCTCCAGGACCTGTTGCTCCGCTACGTCGGCCTCTCGATCGAGGCCGCCGAAGCGCGGGTCGAGGGCACGCTCGACCTCGACGGCGGGGGCGACGACCTCGCCACCGAGACCGGTCGCTTCGCCGTCGCCGTCGCTCGCTTGGCCCCCGCCGTGAACGAGGCCATGTCGGCCCAGGGCTCGCGCGACCTCTACAACCGGATCGAGCGGCCGCTGGTGCGGGTGCTGGCCCGGATGGAGCACCTCGGGGTGGCCGTCGACGCCGCCTACCTGCGGACGCTCAACGACAAGCTGGCCAAGGAGGCCCTCGAGCTGGAGGCCGCCATCCAGGAATCCGCCGGTCACCCGTTCAAGGTCAACTCCACGCCGCAGCTGCGCACCGTGCTGTTCGACGAGCTCGGCCTGGCGCCGCAGAAGAAGACCAAGACCGGCTTCTCCACCGACGCCTCGTCGCTCGAGAAGCTGGCCGGGCAGCACCCGATCATCGAGCAGCTCCTGCGCTACCGCGAGGTCGAGAAGCTGCGGTCGACCTACGGCGAGGGCCTGGTCAACGAGGTGGCGGCCGACGGGCGCATCCACGCCACGTTCAACCAGACCGTGGCCCGCACCGGCCGGCTGTCGTCGGACCAGCCCAACCTGCACAACATCCCGGTGCGCACCGAGGAGGGCCGGCAGTTCCGGCGGGCCTTCGTGCCCGCCGAGGGGTTCGAGCTGCTGGTGGCCGACTACAACCAGATCGAGCTGCGGGTCATCGCCCACCTGGCCGAGGACCCCGGGCTGATCACGGCGTTCACCACCGGTCAGGACATCCACACGACGACGGCAGCGCGGGTGTTCGGCGACCCGCCCGACGCGGTCACGTCCGAGCACCGGGCCAAGGCCAAGATGGTTTCCTACGGGCTGGCCTACGGCATGGAGTCCTACGGGCTGGCCCAGCGGCTGTCGATCCCGG
>JAOBWJ010000242.1 GCA_025463335.1 Acidimicrobiales bacterium | reverse complement strand
GGTGCTGAGCTCCTCGCCGAGGCGGGCAGCGATCCGCTCACCGTGGCCTGGGCCGCCGAGCACCACATGCCCTCCAGTCGGTGGACCGTCCCCGGGCAGGTGGCCACCGCCCTCGCCGGCGCCGACGACGACTGATCACGATCGCCGCCGCGCTCGCCTGGCTCAGCGGGGGAGGAGGCCGACGGCGGATCGGGCTCGGGCCATGGTGACTGAGGCGATGGCCTGGGCCTTGTCGGCGCCGGCGGCGAGGATGCGGCGAAGCTCGGCCTCGTCGGCGATGAGCTCGGCGTAGCGCTCCTGGACCGGGCGGAGCAGCTCGATCACGGCCGCCGCGGTGTCAGCCTTGAGCGGGCCGTACTGGTCGTAGCGCTCGGCCAGCTTCTCCGGAGGTTCCCCGGTGGCGGCCGACAGCACGCCGAGCAGGTTCGACACCCCGGGCTTGGCCTCGATGTCGAAGCGCACCTCGTTGTCCGTGTCGGTGACCGCCCGCTTGATCTTCTTCTCGATGTCCTTGGGGGCGTCGAGCATGAGCACCGTGCCCTGGGGCGAGCTCACCGACTTCGACATCTTGTTGGTGGGGTTCTGGAGGTCCATGACCCGGGCCGCCACCGTCGGGATGGCCGCCTCGGGCACCACGAAGGTCGGGCCGAAGCGGCTGTTGAACCGCTCGGCCACGTCTCGGGCGAACTCGAGGTGCTGGCGCTGGTCGTCGCCCACCGGCACCCGATCGGTGTCGTACAGGAGGATGTCGGCCGCCATCAGCGCCGGGTAGGTGAACAGGCCGGCGGAGACGAACTCGCCCCGGGCTGACTTGTCCTTGAACTGGGTCATCCGGCTCAGCTCGCCGTAGGCGGCGTTGCACTCCATGAGCCAGGCCAACTCGGCGTGCTCGTGCACCTGGCTCTGGACGAAGAGCGTGCACACCTCGGGGTCGAGGCCGGCCGCCAGGTACATGGCCGCGGCCTCGAGCGTCTTGCCCGGGAGGGCGGCGGCGTCGTGGGGGAGCGTGAGGGCATGCAGGTCGACGATGCAGAACACCGAGTCGTGCTCGTGCTGGTCGTCGACGAACCGGCGCAGCGCACCCAGGTAGTTGCCGAGGTGAAGGTCGCCCGAGGGCTGGATGCCGGAAAAGACGCGAGTCACAGGGCTCCAACACTAGAGATGGCGGCGCGCCCCCCGGACGAATTACACTCGTGTCATGCCCTATGAGGTCCAGACCGCGGTCTTCGAAGGCCCGTTCGACCTCCTGCTCCACCTGATCATGCGCGAGCAGGTCGATCTGTACGAAGTGTCCCTGTCGACGATCGTCGACGCCTACCTGGCCGAGCTCGACCGGATGCAGGCGGCCGAGGGCCAGCTCGACCTCGACGTGGCCACCGAGTTCCTCCTCATCGCCGCCACCTTGATCGAGCTCAAGGCCCGGCGCCTGCTGCCCGGCCGCGACGACCTCGAGCTCGACGAGGAGTTCTCCCTCTGGGAGGAGCGCGACCTGCTGGTCGCCCGCCTGCTTCAGTGCAAGACGTTCAAGGACGCGGCCCGCGTGCTGGCCCACCTGGGCGACGAGGCCGGGCGCTCCTTCCCCCGCCTGGCCGGCCCCGAGGAGCACTTCCTCGCCGTCACGCCCGACCTGCTGGCCGGCGTGACCCCGGCGCAGCTCAAGGCTGCCTTCCTCAAGGCGGTGGCGCCCAAGCCGGTGCCCAAGGTCGACATCCGCCATCTTCACATGGTGAAGGCCAACGTCAGCGATGCCGTGGCCGAGCTGATCGACGAGCTGCCCCGCATCGGGCGCATCTCGTTCCGGCGGCTCACCGAGTCGCTGGTCGAGCGGCTCGAGGTGGTCGTGCGCTTCCTCGCCCTGCTCGAGTTGTTCAAGCAGGGCCTGGTCGATCTCGAGCAGGCTCTGGCCTTCGGCGACATCGACGTCGTGTGGCTCGGCTACGAGCGGGCCGAGGCCGACCTGGCCATGGCCGGCATCGACGCCTACGACGGCTGACAACATGGTCACCGTGAACGAGCGCACGGAGATGCACCGCGCCCTCGAGGCGATCCTCCTCGTGGCAGACGAACCGGTGACCCCCAACCTTCTGGCCCAGCTCCTCGAGATCCCGGCGGTCCGGGTCGAGGAGCTGTGCACCGAGCTCGCGGATTCCTACGAGGTTGCCGGCCACGGGTTCGTGCTGGCCCGGGTGGGCGGCGGCTACCGCTTCCAGACGGCCCCCGACCTGGCGCCCTACGTCGAGCGGTTCGTGCTCGAGGGCCAGAGCGCCCGGCTGTCAGCCGCCGCCATGGAGACGCTCGCGATCGTGGCCTACAAGCAGCCGCTGTCCCGGGCTCAGGTGGCGGCCATCCGGGGCGTGAACGTCGATGGCGTCATGCGCACGCTCCAGCAGCGGGGCTACATCGAGGAGGTCGCCCGCGACCCCGGCCCGGGCCAGGCCGTGCTCTTCGGCACCACCCGCCAGTTCCTCGAGAAGCTCGGCCTCGATTCGCTCGACGACCTTCCCTCGCTGGGAGACTTCGTCCCCGGCGCCGACATGGTCGAGGCCATGGAGATGGGTCTGCGCCTCACGGTCGACGACGAGCCCGCCACTGCCCCGGAAGCGGGTGGCGATGATGCCCCTCCCTCCGCTTGACGACGAGCCCGACGGCGAACGGCTCCAGAAGGTCCTGGCCCGGGCCGGCATCGGCAGCCGTCGGGTCTGCGAGGAGCTGATCGCCGACGGCAAGGTCACCGTCAACGGCGTGGCGGCCGTGCTCGGCCGCCGGGTCGACCCCGAGGCGGATCGGATCGAGGTCGACGGCGTGCCCCTGTCGGTGCGCGAAGGTCTCGTGTACTACCTGCTCAACAAGCCGGCGGCGGTGGTGACCACGGCCTCGGATCCCGAAGGTCGACGGACGGTCGTCGAGCTGGTGCCCGACGAGCCGCGGGTCTACCCGGTGGGGCGCCTCGATTACGAGACCGAGGGGCTGCTCATCCTCACCAACGACGGCGACCTCACCCATCGACTCACCCATCCGTCGTTCGGGGTGGAGAAGGAGTACCTGGCCGAGGTCACCGGCACGCCCAGCCGGGGCGTGCTGCGGATGCTCCGCGAGGGCGTCGAGCTCGACGACGGACCCACGGCGCCGGCCAAGGCCTCGCTTCAGCCGCCCAACCACCTGACGCTCACCATCCATGAGGGCCGCAACCGCCAGGTGCGGCGCATGTGCGACGCCGTCGGGCATCCGGTCGTCCGCCTGGTGCGCACCCGGATTGGCCCGATCGTCGACCGCACGCTGAAGCCGGGGGAGTGGCGCGACCTCACGCCGGCCGAGGTGCGGGCCCTCGAGACCCAGGTCGCCGGGGCCGCCAAGGCCAGCGAACGGGCCGAGCGGAAGGCCGCTGGGGCCGCCCGGCACGCCGCCGACGAGGAGTAGCCTCGCCCGCCGTGCCTCCTGCCCTCCGAGCCCTCCGCGGCGCCACCACCGTCGACGTCGACGAGCCGGACCACATCAAAGCGCGGGTGGTCGCGCTCCTCACCGAAATGCTGGCGCGCAACGACGCCGACCACGACAGCCTGGTCAGCATCGTGTTCACCACCACCGGCGACATCCGCTCGATGTTCCCCGCCGCCGCCGCCCGAACCATGGGTCTGGGCGACGTGCCGCTGCTCGGCGCCCTGGAGGCCGACATCGAGGGTGGCACACCCCGATGCGTCCGGGTGCTCATGCACCTGACCACTGCGCTGCCGCGGGCCGAGCTGCGCCACGTCTACCTCGAAGGGGCCAAGGGCCTCCGCGACGACCTGCCGGGATGAGCGAGCTCGCGAGCGAACCATCAGCATCGTGGCGATCGGGCCGCGATGCGTTCCCTCGCGGACACCGAAGATGACCAAGCGCGCCCAGGTCGTCGGCACCGGCCTGATCGGCGGGTCGATCGGGCTCGCCCTCAAGGCTGCCGGTTGGCACGTCACCGGCACCGACCACAACGAGGCGTCGGCGGCCCGGGCCCTCGAGCTCGGTGCCATCGACGCCGTGGGCGACGACGCCGACGCCGAGCTGACGTTCATCGCCACGCCGGTCGGCGCGGTCGCCGAAGCCGCCAAGGGACGGCCGGGCGTGGTCACCGACGTGGGCAGCGTCAAGGCGTCGATCGTCGGCGCCCTCGCCAACCCCCGGTTCGTGGGCGGCCATCCCATGGCCGGCAGCGAGCAGGAGGGGGTCGACGGCTCCCGGGCCGACCTGTTCCAGGGTGCCGTGTGGGTCCTCACCCCGGTCGCTACGACAGACTCGGCGGCCCATGCCCTGGTGCGGTCGGTGGTGTCGTCGTTCGGTGCCGACGTGGTCGAGCTACCGCCCGAGCGGCACGATGCCCTGGTGGCGGTCGTGTCCCACGTGCCCCACCTCACGGCGGTGTCGCTCATGGGGCTGGCCGCCGAACGTTCCGAGGAGCATGCCGCCCTCCTGCGGCTGGCCGCCGGCGGTTTCCGGGACATGACCCGCATCGCTGCCGGCCATCCCGGCATCTGGCCCGACATCTGCGCCGAGAACCGCGACGCCATCGTCG
>JAOBWJ010000408.1 GCA_025463335.1 Acidimicrobiales bacterium | reverse complement strand
GGCGATGGACTGACAACAGAAGTGTTGTCGATCCATCGCCAGTTCGGCTGGGGGTGGGGTGGGGACTAGGAGGCCAGGAGGGCCATGCGACCGTTGCCGTAGCCCTCGATGACGATGGCGAAGTCGCGGCGGAACTCGGGGGCGTCCCAGAGCGCCGTCACAGCAGCCGGCAGCTCGGTCGGGAGCTGGTGCAGCGCCTTGAGCCGCAGGTGCGGCGTCCGAGGGCTGTTCAACAGCTGGGCGAGGATGTTGGCGACCTCCTGGACGTTCTCCACCAGGTTCTCGGGGAGCTCGCCTCGGCGGATGGCCTCCTCGACCACCGTCGTGGGGACCATGGCCAGGGCGGCACCGCAGCGGAGGGTGAACGCCGCGTCGACCGCGCACAGGGCGCCGACCTCGCCGTCGTCGGTGACGAACTCGGCGATCAGCGCCAGGTCGTCACCGCCGAAGTCGCGGCCCTTCACCTTGTCCACGGCCGCGCCGCGGCCGAGGAGGTCGACGAGCAGGTCGCGGATGTCCTCCTGGATGGGGACGGGAAAGCGAGCCGGCACGTCAGCCCCTCAGTCGCCGATGATGTCGGCGAAGTCCTCAGCCGTGAACGGCTTGCCGATCAGGAACTCGGCGCCGGCCGAGATCGCGACCTCTCGCATCTCGGTGGTGGACTCGGAGGTCACGAACCCGAACCGCACGTCGTTGCCCTCGGCCCGCAGGGCCCGCAGCAGCTCGATGCCGTTCATCTCGGGCATGTTCCAGTCGCTCAGCACCAGGTCGGGCTTGTCGGCCTGGATGGCGACGAGCGCCTCGGCGCCGTCGGCCGCCTCGCGCAGGTTGCCGTCGCCGTAGCCCGCCTGACGCAGCGTGCGCGACACGATCATGCGCATCGCCTTGCTGTCGTCGACGATCAGGACGTTCTTCATCTCGGATTGCTCCACTTTCTCCGGGTGGTTACTGGGGGGTGGGCGACTACGCGCCGGTTCGCAGGATGAGCTCGGAGCCCGACGTCGGGCCGGTCTCGTCGACTCGCTCGAGGACCCGCACGGAGATCCACGAGCCACCCGCCGAGTAGTTGAGGTCGGTCACCAGGGCCGCGCCGGGCACGTTGACGGTGAAGCCCCGACCCTCGATGACGGTGGGGAGGGACAGCTTGCACGAGCCCTCGAGCATCGACTTGATGCCGCCGCCGGTCATGTTGGTGATCTCGCCCAGGGCGTCGTCGATCTCGTCTTTGGTCAGCTCCTCGACGGTCATGCCGAACATGGCGGCCGCGGCGGTGGTGGCGAGCGGCACGGGACAATCGACGGTGACGGTCCCCTCCCAGTCGCCCTGGATGTGCACGAAGCCGGTGAGCCGGAGCTCCTCGACGCGCACCGAGGAGTCGGCTGGTGTGGCGGGGATGCCCAGGACGGAGCCCCAGATGTCGCCCACCAGCTCGTTGATCTCGTCGTTCGCTTCCATGGAACGGCCTCCTATGCGCCGGTCGGTCGGTACCACGTCGAACGCCCGTGAGGGACTCGCTCGAAGTTGGCATCGAGGTTCATCGTCGTCTCGGCTCCACCAAGGAGGAGGAGCCCGTCACGGCGCAGCTGCTGCCGCACCTTGCCGAGGATCGCCTGCTTCGTCGGCACATCGAAGTAGATGAGGACGTTTCGCAGGAGCACCAGATCGAACGGGGGCATGACTGGCCACCGTTCGTTCAAGTTCATGTACTGGGCGCTCACCATCCGCCGGAGGTCCTCGGCCACCACCCAGTGCATGCCGTCGCGGGTGAAGTACTTCACCAGCATCGGCGCGGGCAGGCCGCGGTTGACCTCCAGCTGGCTGTACCGGCCCTGTCGGGTCCGATCCAACATGGAAGGCGAGATGTCGGTCGCGATGATCCGGACCTGCCAGTCGCGCAGCTCGGGGAAGTGCTCCCGGATCAGCATGGCCACGCTGTAGGGCTCCTGGCCCGACGAGGTGGCGCCGCACCAGATGGTGATGCTCCGCGCCACCCGCCGCGCCTCGATGAGCTCGGGCAACACGGTGTCGCGCAGGGCGTTGAACGGATGGGCGTCGCGGAAGAACGACGTCTCGTTGGTGGTCATGGCGTCGACCACGGCGTCGCCGGCGTCGAGCGACCCGCTCCGCATGCGCTGGACGAGCTCGGTGACGGAGGCCAGGCCGTGCTCGCGAGCCACGCTCTCGAGCCGGCTCTCGGCGAGGTACTCCTTGCCGGGCTCGAGCACGATCGCCGAGCGGCGGTGGACCAACTGGACGATGTAGTCGAAGTCGGGGGGAGCAAGGGTGGACATCGGTTCAGCGCTCCGAGCGGGCGGCGGCCAGCGAGCTGCCGGCCACTCGACGGGTGATCTCGACGGCCAGGTTGTCGAGGGGAAGGGCGCGGTCGGCGAGACCGGCTTTGGCCACGTAGCCGGGCATGCCCCACACCACGCTGCTCGGCTCGTCCTGGACCAGGATGCGGCCGCCGGCCTCGGACACAGCCTCGCAACCGCGGAGCCCGTCCTGTCCCATGCCGGTGAGGATGACGGCGAGGACGCCGTTGCCGTAGGTGGCCACGGCCGAGCGCAACAGCGGGTCGACGGCGGGGCGGCAGGAGCTCTCCGGCGGCTCGCTGTTGGTGGCGATCACCGCGTTCGACCCGGCGCTGCGGCGCACGAGCATGTGGAGGCCGCCGGGCGCGATCCAGACGCCACCGGCGCCGACCTGGTCGCCATCGGCCGCCTCTGTCACGCGGAGGGCCGACTTGGCGTCGAGCCGCTCGGCGAGCAGACGGGTGAACACGGGCGGCATGTGCTGGCACACCAGCACCGGCACACCGAGGTCGCCCGGCAGGTGGGGGATGAGCTCGGCGAGGGCGCTTGGACCACCGGTCGACACACCGATGACCACCGCCTGCACGCGGGGCGCCGGTCCGGCGTGGGTGCGGGGTTCGACCACCACGGGCGGGAGCCGGGGCGTGGTGCGGGCCGGGCCGATGTGAGGCACGAGGGCCCGGATCTTCGGGACCAGGTCGTCGCGGATTCGGCTCAGGGCGATCTCGAGGCTGCCGGTGTTGCTGGGCTTCGTGACGTAGTCCGTGGCCCCGAGGGACAGGGCCTCGAGGGTCGCGGCTGCGCCGCGCTCGGTGAGGGTGCTGAACATGATCACGGGCAGACGCGGGTGCGTCGCCCGGAGCTTGGGCAGCGTGGCCAGCCCGTCCATCTCCGGCATCTCGATGTCGAGGGTCACGACATCGGGTCGGAGGGTGTCGAGCTTGGCCAACGCCAGCCTGCCGTTCGAGGCCGTACCGACGACCTCGATGTCGGTCTCCGCCTCGAGGGCTTGCGTGATCAGCCGCCGGATGACGACGGAGTCGTCCACCACGAGCACGCGCGCCGTCGGCACCTCAGTCGTCCTCGAGGCCCAGGATGGCGAGCTTGTCGACCAGGGCGTCCATGGTGAGCGGCTTGATGGCGTACTCGTCGGCCCCGTTCATCAGGGCGCGGGCGATGTGGGCCGGCTCGCTCTCGGACGTGACCATGACGAGCTGCATGCGCTCGTAGTCGGGGTTCTCACGGACGACCTTGATGAACTCGAGGCCGTCCATGTTGGGCATGTTCCAGTCGACGAGGCAGAGGTCGAACGCGCCCATGTCCGAAAGGCGTTCCACCCCTTCACTGCCGTCACCAGCCTCGGACACGTCGTAGCCGCGCTCGGAGAGCAGCCGCCGGAGCATCGAGCGCTGGGCACGGGAGTCGTCGACAACCAGTGCGCTGCGGGTCATGGTGCCTGCTCGGCACGGAGGGCCTCGATCTGAGCGGAAAACGGCGAAGGGGCGGCCGCTTCCGGCCGCCCCTTGCGTGTGTCGTGAAGGTGGTTCAGGCGCCGATGGCGACCGGTGCGGCGAAGGGGGCCCCGCTGGCGGGGGTCGGCAGCGGCGAGTAGGTCGGGCGTTCGTCGTCGAGCCGGAACTGGTTCACCAGGCGGGTGAGCTCCTCGGCCATGCGGGCCAGCTCGCTGGCGGCGCGGAGCGTGTCGCTGGCACCGTGGGCCGTCTCCTGGGCCGCCTGGGCGACACCGGACACGGTGCCGGCGATCTCGGAGGCGCCGCGGGCGGCTTCACCCACGCTGCGGCCGATCTCGTTGGTGGTGGCCGTCTGCTCCTCCACCGCCGAGGCGATGGTGGTCTGGATGTCGTTGATCTGGGAGATGACGGTGGTGATCTCGCCGATGGCCGACACCGCGTTGGCCGCGTCACCCTGGATGGCGGTGACCTTGCCGGCAATCTCCTCGGTCGCCTGGGCGGTCTGCTTGGCCAGCTCCTTGACCTCGTTGGCCACGACGGCGAAGCCCTTGCCAGCTTCCCCGGCTCGGGCCGCCTCGATGGTGGCGTTGAGGGCGAGGAGGTTGGTCTGCTCGGCGATGGAGGTGATGACCTTGATGACCTCGCCGATCTCGGCCGAGCTGTCGCCGAGCTTGGCCACGGTGGCGTTGGTCGACTCGGCGACGGAGACGGCGGTGGTGGCGACGCGGGCGGCCTCGTTCGCCGAACCGGCGATCTCACGGATCGAGGCCGACATCTCCTCGGCCGCGGTGGCCACGGTCTGCACGTTGGCCGACACCTGCTCGGCGGCGGCTGAGGCGGCGCCCGACTGGGCCGAAGTCTCCTCGGCCGAGGCGCCCATCTGCTGCGACACCTCGGAGAGGCGCTCGCTGGAGCCGGCCAGGGTGGCGGCGTTGGCGCCGATGGCGCGCAGGGCGGCGGAGGTGCGCTCGAGCATGCGGTAGGTGGCGGCGCTGGCCTGACCGACCTCGTCCGTGCCGGTCACGTCGAGGTGCTGGGTGAGGTCGCCGTCGGCCACACGGTCAAGGGCGTCGACGGTCGTGCGGAGGCCGCTCACGATGGCCCGGGCCAGGAACCAGCCGAGGGCGAGGGCGGCACCGATGAGGATCAGCACGAGGGCCGACACCAGCGTCGAGGTCGAGCGGGCCGACGAGGCCACAGAGTCCGTCCGCTGGCTGGCCGACTTCTCCTGCGCGGCGGACAGCACGTCGACGCCCTTGAGCGTCGCCGGCCACACCTCGTTGTACTTGGTCAGGACGGCGGGGTCGATGGTGGCGATGTTGTCCTTGGTCAGCGTGCCCATCTCCTTCACCACGGCCTCGTACCCGTCGTAGGACTTGTGCCAGGCCAGCCACGCCGGATCGTCCTTCATCGACGGCATGGCGTCGATCGAGGCCACCACGGCGGCGAGCTCGGCCTTGGCGGCGTCGGCGTCCTTCGTGGTCTGCTCGCTGGGGGAGAAGATGGCGAGGATGCCGTTGGACGAGGTCTTCCAGAGGGCACCGTTCAGCTTGCCGACGGCGGCCAGCGGGACGACGTCGTCCGTCTGGATCCGCTCGGTGGTGGTGGCGACCTTGTTGACACGGGTGACGGTCAGGCCGCCGACCAGGACGGCGATCAGACAGACGAGGCCGAAGGCGGCGAGGATCTTCGTCCTCACGCTCTTGAAGGTGAAGCTGGGCACGGTGCGCTCCTGCGGGATCAGCGCGGTCGGGACGCCCGCGTCATGCGCTGGTCGACGATTCGGCCGGTCACCTGAGCGAAAACGCAGGAAGGGGCGGCCCTGGGGCCGCCCCTTCCTCAGCGTGGCGGTGTCAGACGCCGGCCGGGTGGTGCCCGTTGGTGGCGACGGGCGCCTGGTAGTCGAACTCCGGCGCCGGGGCCGGGGTGGGCACGGGGGCGAGCGCCGGGCTCGGTGCGGCCACCGTCTCGTCACCGAGGCGGAACTGCCCGACCAGACGGGTCAGCTCCTCGGCCATGCGGGCCAGCTCGCTGGCAGCCCGCAGCGTGTCGGACGCGCCGTGGGCCGTCTCCTGGGCGGCACTCGCCACGCCGGACACGTTGCCGGCGATCTCGGAGGCGCCGCGGGCGGCGTCGCTCACGTTGCGGCCGATCTCGTTGGTGGTGGCCGTCTGCTCCTCCACCGCCGAGGCGATGGTGGTCTGGATGTCGTTGATCTGGGCGATCACGGCGCTGATCTCACCGATGGCCGACACGGCGTTGGCGGCATCCGACTGGATGGCGACGATCTTGTTGCCGATGTCCTCGGTGGCTTGGGCGGTCTGCTTGGCCAGCTCCTTGACCTCGTTGGCCACGACGGCGAAGCCCTTGCCGGCTTCGCCGGCGCGGGCGGCCTCGATGGTGGCGTTGAGGGCGAGGAGGTTGGTCTGCTCGGCGATGGCGGTGATGACCATGATGACCTCGCCGACCTCGGCCGAGCCGTCGCCGAGCTTGGCCACGGTGGCGTTGGTCGACTCGGCCACGGTCACCGCGGTGGTGGCGACGCGGGCGGCCTCGTTGGCCGAC
>JAOBWJ010000405.1 GCA_025463335.1 Acidimicrobiales bacterium | reverse complement strand
GGTGGGCCCGGCGGGTCCGGTAGTCGGCCGGGACCGAAGCGAACAGGCCCTTCTTGGCCCCGTCGAGCTGGGTCTTGATGGCGGTGGCCGCCGCCTTGTCGTCGGCGGCGGTGACCTTGACGCCCTTCTTGGCCAGCGCCTCCTCGATCAGGTCGTAGTAGATGCGCAGCGAGAGCGTCTGGGCGGCGAAGGCGGTGTTGAAGGTGCCCTTGGAGGCGCCGGTGACGGGCAGGCCGTAGCCGCCCTGGCTCTGGTCGGACTCGAGCATCGTCCGATAGGCCTTGTTGCCCTTGATGAGCTTCAGCTCGTCGTTCAGCGACTTGGACGTGATGTCGGTGCTGTTGACGGTGGCTGCGTGGGGCTCGACCGACCCGCAGGCCGACACCGCGATGGCGAGGACGGCGAGCAGGGGCGCGAGACGGCGGATCAGGAGCGTGCGCATCAGCCGACGAGGCTAGCGACTGCTTCGGCAGGCACGAGTTCGGCCAGGAGCACGGTCAGGGCCTCGGCCACGTCGATGCCCTTGCGGATCGGGACGACCAGCTGGCCCTGCTCCTCCTTGTAGAGCGCCTCCCGCGACAGCCGGCGCAGGCGGACGGCGGCGCTGGCCCGGAGCTGGATGGGCGAGATGCGGGCCTGCCAGCCGGGACCGGTGCGGTTGGCGGTGACGGTGATGTCCCGCACGCCGACGCGCAGGGCCTCGACCCGCAGCCGGGCCACCCGGAGCAGGGCCTCGGCCAGCTCCGGCACCGGCCCGTACCGGTCCTCCCACTCGCCGCGGATGTCGTCGACCTCCTGGGCCGTCTCCACCACGGCCAGCCGTCGGTAGGCCTCCAGGCGGAGCTCCTCCTTGGCCACGTAGTCGGTGGGCAGGTTGGCGTCGACGGGCAGCTCGAGCTTGACCTCGGCCGGGGTGCGGATCGGCTCGCCCTTCAGCTCGGCCACCGCCTCGCTCACCATCTGCACGTAGAGGTCGTAGCCCACCGCCGCGATGTGGCCCGACTGGCTCTCGCCCAGCAGGTTGCCGGCGCCGCGGATCTCGAGGTCGCGCATGGCGATCTTGAAGCCGGATCCCAGCTCGGTGGCCTCGCCGATCGTCTTCAGCCGCTCGTAGGCGTCGTCGGAGAGGGCGTGGTCGCGCGGGTGGAACAGGTAGGCGTAGGCCCGGCTGCCGGCCCGACCAACGCGACCCCGGAGCTGGTGAAGCTGGCCCAGGCCGAGGCGGTCGGCCCGGTCGACCACGAGCGTGTTCACCGTCGGCATGTCGATGCCCGACTCGATGATCGTGGTGCAGACGAGCACGTCGAACTCGCCCTCCCAGAAGTCGAGGACGACCTTCTCCAACGTGCCCTCGTCCATCTGGCCGTGGGCCACGGCGATGCGGGCCTCGGGCACGAGCTCCCGAAGGTCGGCCGCCGTCTGCTCGATGTCGACCACCCGGTTGTGCACGAAGAAGACCTGACCCTCACGGAGCAGCTCGCGGCGGATGGCCTCGGCGATGGCTCGGTCGTCGTGCTCGCCGACGTAGGTGAGGATGGGCTGGCGGTCGACGGGCGGCGTGTTCAGCAGGCTCAGGTCGCGGATGCCGGTGAGGCTCATCTCCAACGTCCGCGGGATCGGCGTGGCCGACAGGGTGAGTACGTCGACGTTGGTCTTCAGCTGCTTCATGGCCTCCTTGTGGGTGACCCCGAAGCGCTGCTCCTCGTCGACCACCAGCAGGCCGAGCTTCTTGAACGACACGCCTTCCGACAACAGCCGGTGGGTGCCGATGACCACGTCGACCTCGCCGCTGGCCACGCCTTGGAGGACCTTCTTGGCCTGGGCGTTGGTGAGGAAGCGCGACAGCACCTCGACCCGCACCGGGTAGCCGGAGAAGCGGTCGCTGAAGGTCTGGAAGTGCTGCGCCGCCAACAGCGTGGTGGGGACCAGCACGGCCGCCTGGTAGCCGTCCTGCACCGCCTTGAACACGGCCCGAATGGCGACCTCGGTCTTGCCGAACCCCACGTCGCCGCACACCAGCCGGTCCATGGGGTGCTCGGACTCCATGTCGGCCTTGACCTCGACGATGGCCCGCTCCTGGTCGGGCGTCTCCCGGTACGGGAACGCCTCCTCGATCTCGTGCTGCCAGGGCGTGTCGGGCGAGAACGCCACGCCCTCGGCGTTGATCCGGCGCTGGTAGAGCACCACCAGCTCCTGGGCGATCTCCTGGGCCGCGCTCTTGACCCGGGCCTTGGCCTTGGCGAAGTCGCTGCCGCCGAGGCGGTGGAGCGTGGGCGTCTCGCCACCCGTGTAGTGGCGGATGGTGTCGATCTGGTCGGACGGGATGTAGAGCTTGTCGCCGCCCCGGTACGCCAGCAGCAGGTAGTCGCGCTCGGCGCCGCCGATGGCCCGCTTGACCATGCCCTCGTACTTGCCGACCCCGTGGGTCATGTGCACCACGTAGGCGCCGGGCTGGAGGGTGTCGAAGAAGCCGGCCGACTCCCGCTTGCGGGGCCGCGCCGCGCGGTGTGCCCGCCGGCGGCCGGTGATGTCGGATTCGGCGACCACGGCGAGCTTGACGTTCGGGAGGCTCACGCCCCGCTCGAGCGGGGCCACCACGACCGGAGCGGTGACGCCGACATCGTGCAGCGACTGCTCGAGTCGGGCGGCGGTGCCGGTCCCGTCAGCGGCGACCACCACCCGCCAGCCGTCGGCCATCCTCGCTCGCAGGGTCACGCCCAGGGCGGTGCCGTCACCGACGACGGGGCCCCAACCCGTGGCCTGCACCGCGGGGATGTCGGGACCCTCGGCCACGTTGGTCACGGTGAGCACGGGCGCCTTGGTGTGGGTCAGCAGCCGGTCGAACACCACGTGCAGGCGGGGCAGCTCGATGCCGGGGTCGACGTCCCAGGTCTTGGCCAGGGCGCCGGCCAGGTCGGCCTCCTCGGCCAGGAGGTCGGCCGCTCGGTCCCGCATGCGTCGGGGCTCGACCAGCAGGACCTGGGCATCGGGCCCGAGCAGGTCGACCAGCACGTGCTCGTCTTCGGTGAGCCACGGCAGCCACGACTCCATGCCGTCGAACGTGAGACCCTCAGCCAGACGCTCCCAGTGCTCGCGACCCCACGGCTGACTGGCCACCAGGGCGGCGGCCCGCTCACGGACGGCCGGCGTGGGGAGCAGCTCCCGGCACGGGAACAGCTCGACGCAGGCCACATCGTCGCGGCTGCGCTGGTCACTCACGCTGAAGGTGGTGAGGCGGTCGACCTCGTCCCCCCACAGGTCGATGCGGACCGGAGCGTCGGCCGTGCTCGGGTAGACGTCGACGATCGAGCCGCGGACGGCGACCTCGCCGCGAGCCTCGACCTGGTACTCGCGGCGGTAGCCGTCGGCCACGAGCCGGGCCACCAGCTCCTCGGGATCGAGGCGCTCGCCCGGGCGCACGAGCAGCGGCTCGACGTCCTCGACGTGCGGGCCGAGGCGCTGGACGAGGGCCCGGGCCGGGGCCACCACGACCTTGGGAGCGTCGCCCTGGCGCAGCCGCCACATGGTCCGGAGCCGTCGGCCCATGGTCTCGACGCTGGGACTGACGCGCTCGAACGGCAGCGTCTCCCACGCCGGGAACAGCTCGACGCCGTCAGCCCCGAGGTACTGGCCGAGATCGTTCACCAGGCGTTCGGCGTCGCCGGTGGTGGGCACGGCAACCAGCAGCGGGCTCCGGTTGGAGAGGTGGGTGAGGGCGGCGATGGTGATGGCCCGGGCCGGCTCGGGCACGGCCAGCACGGCGTTGGCCCGACCCAGCACGGACGCGATGGCCGGCTCGTCGCGCAGCAGCGGCGGAAGGTCCTGCAGGGTCACCGATCGAGGCTATCGCTCGTTCTCGGCCCCGAAACCGGCCGTCCCTCGGTCGGTTTCGGGACCCAGAACCGTCAGTCCGGGTCGCCGTTGCGCTGGTTGTAGCGCTCCATCGCTCGGTCGGCGCCGGCAGTGGCAATGAGCTCGACGGCGTCGGCCGCCTCCTGGATGACGATGTCGAGCTCGGTGCGCTCGGCCTTCGTCGGCTTCTTCAGCACGTGGTCGACGCCCTGGGTCCGGCCCGGGGGCTTGCCCACGCCGATGCGGACCCGCACGAAGTCGTCGGTGTGGAGGTGGGCCTTCACCGACTTCAATCCGTTGTTGCCGGCCAGCCCGCCCCCCACCTTGACCTTGAGGCGGCCGACCGGCAGGTCGAGCTCGTCGTGGACGACCACGATCTGCCGGGGGTCGTCGATGTCGTGCCACTTGGCCAGCTGGACCACGGCCTGGCCCGACTCGTTGTAATAGGTCTGCGGGAACGCCAAGGCGACCGGCACGCCGCCGATGCGGACGTCGCCGGCCAGGGCCTTGTGCTTGCCCTTCTTGAGCGAGCCGCCGTGACGGGACGCCAGCAGCGCCACCACCTCGGCTCCGACGTTGTGTCGGGACCCGGCGTACTCGCTGCCCGGGTTCCCGAAGCCGACGACCAACAGGTCGGCCGGCACGAGCTACTCGGAAGCTTCCTCGGCCTCGCCGCCGTCGGCCTCCGCCGACTCGCCGGCCTCGCCCTCGGCGGTGGCGCCGCCCTCTTCGGTGGCAGCCTCAGCCTCGGCCTCGAGCTCCTCGGCCTCAAGCGTGGCCCGGGTGACCTGGGCGATGGCGACAGCCTCTTCGGGGTCGACATCGGTGGTCACGCCGGTGGGGAGCTGCAGGTCGCCGACCCGGATCGAGTCGCCGATGCCCAGCCCGGACACGTCGACGGTGATCTCGTTCGGGATGTTCCCCGGCGTGGAGTTCACCGACAGGGTGAACAGCTGCTGGTCGATGGTGCCCGACGCGTCGTGCACGGCCTTCGAGTCGCCGGTGAGGACGATCGGGGCGTCGACGGTCACGATCTCGTTGCGGTTGACGACCAGGAAGTCGACGTGAATGACCTCGTTGCGCACCGGGTGGCGCTGCAGGTCCTTCACGATCGTCAGGTGCTCGTCACTGCCGACCGCCAGGTTGATGACGGCGTTGGAGCCGGCGTCGGTGTGCAGGGCGGCGCGCAGGTCGCGGCGGCTGATCGACACCGACAGCGGGCTGATCCCGTGCCCGTAGACGACCGCCGGGATGCGGCCTTCCTCGCGGAGGCGACCCGACGGCCGGGAACCGGTGGGACGGCCGGACTCGGCGGAAAGCTGAACTTCGGACATGGCGACGCGCTCCTGCAGCAGGGCCTTGCGATGGACCGGACGAGTCTACGGGGTCGGACCCCTTTGCCCCAAGCGGGGGCCTCAGCTCTGGTTCTGGCCGTCGAAGATCTCCGACACCGACGTGTCCTCGAACACGGCGTCGATGGCGTCGGCGATGATCTTGGCGACCGACAGGACTTCGATCTTGTCGATGGCCTTCTCGGGCGGCAGCGGCACCGTGTCGGTGATCACGACCCGCTCGAACACCGAGTTCTTGAGCCGGTCGACGGCGGGGTCGGACAGCAGCCCGTGGGTGGCCATGGCCCACACCTCGGTGGCGCCCTTGGCCTTCAGGATGTCGGCGGCGGCCACGATGGTGCCGGCCGTGTCGATCATGTCATCGATGACCACGCACCGGCGGCCGTCGACATCGCCGATGACGCCCTTGGCCTCGACCGTGCTGAGCGTGCCCTTGGGCCGGGTCTTGTGCACGAAGGCCAGGTCGGCGTGCAGGAACTGGGCGTAACGCTCGGCCACCTTCACCCGGCCGGCGTCAGGGGCCACGATCACCAGGTCCTCGCCGCCCTCCCGCTTGAGGTAGTCGAGCAGGACCGGCATGGCGGTGAGGTGGTCGACGGGCTTGTCGAAGAAGCCCTGGATCTGGCCCGAGTGCAGGTCGACGCTGACCACCCGGCTGGCCCCGGCGGCGACGAGCATGTTGGCCACCAGCTTGGCTGTGATCGGCTCCCGGCCCTCGGCCTTGCGGTCCTGGCGGGAGTAGCCGTAGTACGGGCACACGGCAGTGATGCGCTTGGCCGACGCCCGCTTGGCGGTGTCGATCATGATCAGCTGCTCCATGAGCGCTTCGTTCACGGGATGGGAGTGCGTCTGCACGATGAAGACGTCGCTACCCCGGACCGACTCGCCGAGCTGGCACTTGATCTCGCCGTTGGCGAACGTCTTGAGGTTGGCCTCGCCGAGCTGGATGCCCAGGTGGTCGGCGATGTCGCGGGCCAGGTCGGGGTGCGAACGCCCCGAGTACACCTGCAACCGCTTCTTGGTGACCAACTCCACGACGCCTGCTCCCATGCTCGCCCCTAAGCCGAAGTGTAGAACGGGCCGGTCGTAGTCCCTGAGGCGATCGACGCGCCGGCCGCCAGATGACAGAACGGCCCCACCACGCAGCCGTCGCCGATCTCGCTGTCGGTGGCGTACGTCGAGCGCACGACGCTGTCGGCGCCCACCACCGTGTCGACCAACCGGGTCTCGGGCCCGATCTCGCTGCGGGCGCCGATGCGGGTCTGACCCTGAAGGAAGGTCCCCGGGAAGAGGGTGACGTCCTCACCGAGGTCGACGGTGGCGTCGATGTAGGTGTGGGCCGGGTCGACCATGGTGACGCCTCGGTCGAGCCACGCCGCGTTGGTGCGTCGCCGGAGCTCGGCCTCGGCGGCGGCCAGCTGGGCCCGGTCGTTCACGCCGAGCATCTCGCTGGCGTCGTCGCCGATCAGCGCCTCGACCCGGTGACCGGCCTGGGAGAGGACCTCGACCACGTCGGTCAGGTAGTACTCGCCCTGCGAGTTGTCGGGCGTGAGGCGCCGGAGCGCGGGGGACAGCAGGCTGCGCTTGAAGCAGTAGATCGAGGCGTTGACCTCCTCGATGGCCAGCTCCTCGGTGGTGGCGTCGCGGTGCTCGACGATGCGGACCACTCGGTCGTCCTTGCCGCGGACGAGGCGGCCGTAGCCGGTGGGATCGGGGAAGCGGTAGCCGAGCACGGTGACGGCGGCGTCGGTGTCCCGATGCAGCGCAACCAGCTCCTGCAGCGTCTCGGCCCGTACGAGCGGCATGTCGCCGGCGAGGACGAGCACGTCGGCCTCCTCGTCGTCGTCCTCGAAGGCCGTGAGCGCCACCGACGCGGCGTCGCCGGTGCCCCGCTGCACGGTCTGCTCGACGAAATCGATGAGCAGCCCGGGCGGCCCATCCTCGACCAGCTTCTTGGTGATGCGCTCGGCGCCGTGGCCGACGACCACCACCGCTCGCTCGACCGAGATGTCGGACACGCGGTCGAGGATGTGCAGGAGCATGGCCCGCCCACACAGGAGGTGGAGGGGCTTGGGACGGGTCGAGCGCATGCGCTTGCCCTCACCCGCAGCGAGAACAACCGAAGCGAGGGACCTCATGGCTTCCTTGCTACCACCGTCGCCGGCGATCGGGGCTCGGGGGGGAGGGTTCGAACCTCCGACATACGGCACCAAAGGCCGTCGTTCTACCGCTGAACTACCCCCGAAGGGTGACGTTGCCGCTGATCCGAAGCTACATGAGGCGACCTATCCGTCTGAGTAGTCATCGTCCATGTAGGCGTACCAGTTGAACTGGCGGGCGGTACGCCTCCAGTGGCAGTTCGAGCATCGGACCTCGCACTTGGCGATTTCCTCAGCGACCGCCTCCCATCGGGCACCGTTCCGGAGGAGCACGCCGACGCAGGCCGTCTTCGTGCCGCGGACGTGATCGAACTGCAGAACGACCGGGTCGGTCTCGCCACAGTCCACGCACGGGTGCCCGTCGAAGTAGGCGAGAAGGTGCCGCTGGTTCTCCCGCTGGACCTTGCGCTTGTGACGCCGCGCCTTGGCTGCGTAGTAGTCGAGGTTCGCTTCGTAATGCCGCTTGGCATACGCCCTGTTGCAGTCGCGGCAGCGGGACTGCAGCCCCTTGCCCTTCCGGTTGAAAGCCTCGTGCGGGAGGACTCGGGCGCAACCCCGGCACAACTTGCTCACCGTTCCGACGGTAGGACGGGGGTGTGACAGCCAGCCGGGGCTAGACGATCTCCCAGAGGTCGATGACCTCGGCGGCCTTGACCATGCGGTCGTCCTGGCCGTCGTGCAGCCAGAGGGTGGCGGCCACACCGCGGCCCGTCGAGACCAGCTCGCAATCATCGAGACGGCTGCCGTCGCAGAGCGACACCGACACGTGGTGCCCCTCCAGATGGCGGAACGAGCGAAGCGTCTGTGGCGACATGACCAGCCTCCTCCGATTCCCGAAGCCGTCGTTCTACGTCAACAGTCACTTCGGCGCGCGGATGCCCCACTTGAGCGAAAGCCTGACCCCGGCCTTGGTCCCCGCCGGTCGTGGCCGCTAGCCTCGTCCCCCTCATGGGATCGCTCATCAAGAAGCGCCGGAAGCGCATGCGCAAGAAGAAGCACAAGAAGATGCTCAAGCGCACCCGCTTCCAGCGCCGCGCCAAGAAGTAACCAGCACCGTCTCCGACGCCGACCGGCCCTTCTATCAGGAGGGCCGGTCGGTGCGCGTCACGACCCGGTCGTCGCCCGGGAACGCACCTTCGACGAACCACGTCGACCCGCTGCCGGCCAGCACCGGCGTGATGCCCGTGGCCTGCCCGAGCCGGTCCCGCCACTCGGCCAGGCGGGGTTCGACGACGAGGGCCGCCGGCTCGAGGTCGTTGGGCCCATCGGCGGTGGGTCCACCGAGGTCGTCCCACGCCCGGTAGACGGCCGGGGTCGACACGCCGAACGGCGGCGTGAGCAGGGTGAACGTCCGGTCCAGGTGCGGGAGCGGCTCGAGCACGTCGCCGATTCCGGTCACCCGGGCCCGGCCGCCCCGAAGGCAGAAGGGCACGTCGGCCCCCAGCGAGGCGGCCAGGGCCACGTCGTCGACCCCGGCCCAGCGCAGCACGGCGGCGGCGTCGGCCGATCCACCGCCCAATCCCCCGCCGGCCGGGATGCGCTTGCGGAGGGTGACGATCGCCGTCCGGCCGACCGCCTCCAAGGCGCGGATGACCAGATTGTCGGCGTCGGCCGTCACCGCCAGGCCAGGCACATCGCCCACCATGACCAACCAGAGGGTCGTGGCGTCGCTTGTCTCGATGGTCAGCTCGTCGGCCAGGTCGAGGGCGACCATCTCGGCGTCGATCAGGTGGTAGCCGTCGGGTCGCGTCCCGGTGAC
>JAOBWJ010000233.1 GCA_025463335.1 Acidimicrobiales bacterium | reverse complement strand
GCATGGCCCTCCTGGCCTCCTAGTCCCCACCCCACCCCCAGCCGAACTGGCGATGGATCGACAACACTTCTGTTGTCAGTCCATCGCCGGTTCGCGTTTCGGGTTCACCGCAACAGGAGGCGTAGGCCCGCCGCCCCTGAAACCGGGCGTATCTCACGGTTGCCAAAGACCAAATCGCGCCCAGGGGCTGGCGGCGGCGAGTCGGCTCGGGTTCTGGACGGTTGTCGGCGACATGCCCCGAGAACCGCCCAGAACTCAGGGCGAACGGCCGCACCGACGTGAGCAACGCGGCCCTCGCCCTGGGAGCGTCTTTGCTTTTCACCGACCCCCGGCCGCTACCCGGGGGCTCCTCCATCGAACCCGCGACGGAAAGTCAACGGAACTGTTGACCATTCGTCGCGGGTTCGACAGGGGCACGGGTGCTCACGGGTTCTGCGCCGCCTTCGGCGGTCACCGTCGGCGCCTTCGGCCACCTTCGCTGCTTTCGTCCTCGGCCGCTGTGCCGTCGTCGGCACTTGGCATGCATCGGGTCCGCCCTCGTGAGCCGGACGGACGAAAGCAACGAAGGGTGGCCTCTCGGCACTGTCTTCCTACCGCAGCAGCTCCTTCGGGTCCCGGCCGTCGACGTGGCCGACGAACGGTGGGTAGAGCTCGTAGCCGAGGAGGGCCTGGAGGCGCTCGGGCATGGTCCGGGCCAGCTCCGGCGGGCACGTGAGGGTGAAGTTCTCCTGTTGCCGCAGCCAGGCTGCGGTGTAGCCGACGATCACGCCGAGACGGGGCGCCTCGCTCACGTTGGCGCCGCCGCCGTGGGGCAGGGACCCCGGGTAGAGCAGCACCGAGCCGGCCGGCATCTCGGCCACGCCGGAGGTGAAGCGGGTGGCGCCGTTCGCCTCGGTGAAGTCGTCGAGGGCCCAGATGGCGTTGGCCACGAACTCGCCACCGCCGGGGGGCACGGGCCACGCGCTCCCGTCGGTGTGAAGCGTCTGGGCCGTCTCGCCCGGCTGGATCTCGACGGCGACGGTCGTGGACAGCAGCATCGGTCCGAGCAGGGCCTCGAGCTCGGCCAGCACGCGGGGGTGGGTCAACAGGTGGTCGAGCGCCCGGGTCTTCGCCGGCAGCCCGAACACCCGCTTGGTGTGGCGGCCCACGAACGAGTTGGTGCCGAAGGGCGCGGCGTCGAGCAGCGGCCGCAGGGCGTTCCGGATGGCCGCCACCTCCTCGAGCGAGAGCAGGTCCTCCAGGATGACGGCGCCGGGTTCCACGCCAGGGAAGCTACGCCGTGACGAGGTTCCGGCCGCCGGCCTTGGCCCGGTAGAGGGCGGCGTCGGCCCGCACCAGGACATCGGGCACGTCGACCCCGGTCGCCACGCCCACGCTGATGCGCACGTCGATGTGGGAGCCGTCGCCGATGATGATCGACTCGCCGGCGACCCGCAGGCGCAGGCGCTCCCCCACCACGGTGGCACCGGGCAGGTCGGTCATGGGCAGCAGCAGGAGGAACTCCTCCCCGCCCCAGCGACCAGCGGAGTCCTCCACCCGCAGGGTGTCCTGCAGCCGGTTGGCGATCTCCCGCAGGACCTGGTCGCCGGCGCTGTGCCCGTACGTGTCGTTGACCGCCTTGAAGTGGTCGACGTCGACGAGGGCGACCGAGAACGGCTGGTCGTGGCGGCGGGCCACGCTCGTGAGCATGTGGAGGTCCGCGTCCAGCTGGCGGCGGTTGCCGAGACCGGTGAGGGAGTCGGTCCGCGACACCGAGTCGAGGATGACGTTCTCCCGCCGGAGGTCGTCGTGGCGGCGCTTGAGCTGGACGGCGGCCGCCACCCGGGCCCGGAGCTCCTTGCCCCGAAAGGGCTTGGCGATGTGGTCGTGGGCGCCCAGGCGGAAGGCCTCGACGATGTCGTCGGTCGATGTGCGCCCGCTCAGGAACAGCACCGGCACGTGGATGGTGGGGAAGTCGCGGCTCATGGCGGTGAGCACGTCGTAGCCGCTCATCCCGGGTAGCTCGGCGTCGAGCACCATCAGGTCGATGTCGCAACTACGGAGGAGATCGAGGGCTCGCTCACCGGTCTCGGACTCGAGCACGGCGTAGCCGTCGAACTCGAGCTGGAGCCGGAGGAGCTCGCGGATGTCGGCGTGATCCTCGACGACGAGGATGACCGGCCGCTCCACGGTGATCACGCCAACCCCGATGCGGACGGCATGGCGTCGCCGCGACGGCGACGCGCCACGTCGTTGTCGTGACCCTCGATGGTGTCCTCCGCCGGGTTCTCGTCCTCGCCCTCGGCCGCGGCGTAGCCGCGGACGAGGGCGGCGAGGCCGCCAACCGCGAGCCGGGCGAGGAGGAACGCCACCAGGTAGCGGACGGCCGACTCGGGGAGGTCGACGTCGCCGCGCATGGTGGCTTCGAACGTGGGCATCCACAGGACCAGGCCCACGAGCAGGGCGATCGAGAGGCGGGCGGCCGGGTTCATCGACGCCTCGCCGGCGAGCGGAGCTGCGCAGTGAAGACGAACCGCCGGATGCGATCGGCATCGCGGTGGTGCAGGTCGACGAACTTGAGGGCGACCGTGGCGCACCCGTCCTGGTCGAGAAGGGTGCGGATCACCTCGGCTTGGACGAACACCTCCTGGCCCTCGATCTCCAGCTGGATGAGAGCGCGCTGACCGGCCGGGAGCTCGGTCCCGATGGTGACCATCCGGACGCCACCCTCGCTGAGGTCCACGACCCATCCTTCGAGCGGTGCCTCGTCGAGCTGCACCGTGACCGTCGCCGGCATGTGGACCTCGGCCCGGACGTAGTTCCGACGCTGCCGGACGACGGGCAGGCCCAGGGCCTGCGTTCGCCAGCTGGCCAGTGTGTTGCGGGCCACCTCGATGATTCGACAGTCGACTTCGGTGGCACCGCGGGCACTGACCCAGTGGACGGTCAGCACGTCGCCGGGCTTTGCGATCACGGGCACGATCGACCCGGGAGCGTTCGGCACGGCCACCTGGATGTCGGTGCCTTCCCGATCCTCGATCAGCGATGGCAGCCAGAAGTCGTGCCAGGGACCCCAGAGCTCGACCCGGGCGTGGAGCTCGGGCCAGTTGGCGTCGCCATTCGTGTTCATGCGGCGAGCCGTTCGAGGAGAAGGGCGGTCCAGAGCGCGGGAGAGGCGAGCCGGCCGTCGAGCCGGGCGACCGGGATGCCGGTGCCGAGGATCGAGGCCGGGGTCGCGGTCGCGTCGAGCCCATCGACGGCCACGGCATCGAGACCGCCGAGGCTCTCGGACCAGGCCAGCACGTCCTCCGGCTTCGATGATGCGGCCACGGCCCCCCAGGTGGCGGTGGGCTCGAGGGCCTCGAGTGCACGCCGGCCGAACGTCGAGGCGCCCGGGCGCACCGGGGTGGTCACCACCACGATCGAGGGCCGCCGCCGCCAGCGGGCCGAGCAGCGCTCGTCGGCCACTGCCGGCAGGGTCGGGAGGAGGCAGCCGAGCGGGAGATCGTCGCCGGCGTCGTCGTCCGATGCGAGCACGACCTCGTCGTGGGCCAAGCCCAGCTCGGCGGCGAGCGAGCGGGCCAGAGCGAGGGCCGGCGCTCGCTCGCCCACCACGACGATCACGTCACCGGCGGCATTGGGCACGGGGAGGGCGACGGGCAGGTTGCTGAGCGCCTTGAGCAGACCGGTGGCGGTGTCGTCGCCCGACGGCACGATCGCCATGGGCAGGCCGAGGTGAGCCAGCGGGCTGGCCGACGTGGGCGCAGGCGCCGACAGTTCCTGGAGCGGCGCCGGACGCACGGCCGGGACCGGGGCCGGCTCCTGCACGTCACGGGCGATGCGGCCGAGCAGCTCGGCGAAGGCGTCCTGCTCGGTCGACAGGCTGGATGCCAGCTCGCCGTCGCTCACCTCCTCGGCCAACGCCAGCACGGGATCGACCCCGACTGGCCGCACGCGCGCCGGTGGTGCGGGTACGGGGGCGGGCCCAGCGGCCGCGGGCTCGGCCGCCTCGACGGTGACCTCGAAGCGCTCCTTGGCGAAGAAGCCGCCGATGCCGCCGCGCCGGAGCCGGTTGGCCTCGACGATGCGGACGCCGGGTCCGGCGGCGGTGCGTGCCTCCTCGAGGACGGCCTCGATCGAGGTGCCCTCAAACCGTTGCAGCGACAAGGTCGATCACTCCCATCGTCTCCAGCTCGAGCTGCGGGCCGATCTCGCCGTAGGCGAGCACGGGCAACCCGGGCGCCACGTTCTTGGTCAGGCGGCGAACCGCGGGACGGAGCTGCGCGCTGCACACGAGGACGGGGCGAGCGCCCCGCTCCTCGGCCTCGCGGGCCGTGCTGGCGACACGGAGGGCGAAGTGCTCGGCCGTGTCGGGGTCGAGGGCCAGGAAGCTGCCCTGCTCACCGGTGCGCATCGACTCGAGCAGGGTGTGCTCGAGCAGCGGGTCGATGGTGATGACAGGCAGGCGGCCGCTCGCGGCGTGGGCACTGGAGATGGCCGGGCCCAGGGCGGCTCGGGCCGCTTCGGTCAGCCCCTCGGGGTCCTTGGAGATGCGGGCCCGCTCGGTGAGCGTCTCGAGGATGCGCACCAGGTCGCGCACGCCGACCCCTTCCTCGAGCAGGTTCTGCAGCACGCGCTGCACCTCGCCGAGGGAGACACTCGAGCCGCCGAGCTCCTCGCCGAGGATCGGGTCGGTGGCCGCGATGGCATCGACCAGCTCCTTCACGTCCTGACGGCTGAGCAGGCGTCCGGCGTGGTCGCGGGCCACCTCGGCCAGGTGGGCGGTCAGGACCGACCCCCGATCGATGACGGTCGAGCCGTGGAGCTCGGCCTGGGGCCCGAACTCGCGCGGCACCCAGTGGGCCTCGAGCCCGAACACCGGGTCGGTGGTGGGCGTGCCGGGGATGCCCTCGGGCAGGTCACCCAGCACGAGCACCTGGCCGGCGGGCGCCTCGCCGTGACCGACCTCGACGCCGTGGACGCGGATCACGTAGGCGTTGGGCGGGAGCTCGATGTTGTCGCGGGTGCGCACCGGCGGGACGACCACGCCGAGCTCGAGGGCGATCTTTCGACGCAGCGACCGCACGCGGGTCAGCAGGTCGCCGCCCCGCTCGGGATCGACGAGGTCCATCAGCCCGAACCCGACCTCGAGCTCGAGGGGCTCGACCCGCATCTCGGTGGTGAGGTTCTCTTCGCTGGCCTCGGCCGGCTTGGGCTCATTGGCGGTGATCTCGGCAGCGGCGTCGGCCGTCTCCTGCTTCTTGACCCGGGCAGCCACGAACCACAGGCCACCACCCACCAGAAGGAAGGGCATCTTGGGGAGACCGGGGATGATGGCGATGCCACCGATGCACACGGCCGCCACCTGGAGGGCCTGCCGCTGCTTGCCGAACTGGCTGAGCATGTCCGAGCCCATGTCGTTCTCGGTGGCCGACCGGGTCACGATGAGGCCCGAGGCGATCGAGATGAGGAGCGCCGGGATCTGCGAGACCAGGCCGTCGCCCACGCTGAGCACGGAGTAGGTCTGGATGGCATCGCCGATCGACATGCCGTGTTGGAGCACACCGACGATGAACCCGCCGAACAGGTTGACGAACGTGATGATGATGGCGGCGATGGCGTCGCCCTTGACGAACTTGGACGCCCCGTCCATGGCGCCGTAGAAGTCGGCTTCGGCACCGACCTCCCGGCGGCGGATGCGCGCCTGCTCCTCGTCGATCACGCCGGCGTTGAGGTCGGCGTCGATGGCCATCTGCTTGCCGGGCATGGCGTCAAGGGTGAAGCGGGCACCGACCTCGGCGACGCGGCCGGCACCGTTGGTGATGACCACGAACTGGATGATCACCAGGATCAGGAAGATCACCAGGCCGACGACGACCGAGCCGCCGATGACCACATGGCCGAAGCTCTCGATGACCTTGCCGGCGTAGCCGTGGAGGAGCACGAGCCGCGTCGAACTGACGTTGAGCGCCAGCCGGAACATGGTGGCGACCAGGAGGAGCGACGGGAAGACCGAGAAGTCCAGAGCCTTCTGCACGTACATGCTCGTGAGCAGGATGAGGACGGCGCCCGACAGGTTCAGGACGAGCAAGAGGTCGAGCAGCACCGGGGGCAGCGGCACCACCATCATCACCACGATGCAGACGACGGCGGCAGGCACTCCCACCTGACCGACTCGACTTGATCGCACTGGGACCTCGCAGCAGCTCGGCCCGTCCATGGGAGGTTCATGGGCCGCCATCCTGGGGCCTGACGCCTCATCGAACGCCGGGAGCGTGACCTGAGGAGTTGGGCCCGGCCCTCGATGGGGCGTCCGAATATGGCGAGCACGGTGCGCCGTTCTCGGCCATGGTGCAGGCATGGTTCTCGAGCACGCCCTTGTCGACGCCGCAGGCGACCGGCCGCATCTGGCCCGCCTGTCCGGCGGTCGGCACGCGCCCGTGCGCCGGGTCCCCGGTACGCCGCGGGTGGTGGCCATTCGCCACGAGGGACGCCGGATCTCCATCCGTGTTCGGGTCCTCCTCGGTCCGGCCTCGTGATCCTCGAGCACGCCCTCCTCGACGTGGTCCCTGGCCAGGAGCCGGCCTTCGAGCGGGCGTTCGAGCAGGCCCGCCCGCTCATCGCCGGGACGCCGGGCTTCCGGTCCCTCCGGCTGGAACGGTGCGTGGAGCGGCCGGCGCAGTACCTCCTATTGGTCGAATGGGACCACGTGCACGACCACACCGAGGGGTTCCGGGGCTCGCCGGCGTACGACGAGTGGCGGCGGCTCCTGCACCACTTCTACGACCCGTTCCCGCTGGTCGAGCACTACGCCACGGTGCTGACCGCCTGACAAGCTGGAGCGGTGCCGCACATCGTGGACCCCGGCCCGTGGATCCAGCAGCGCATCGCCGAAGAGACGGCGCCGCTGCGGGCCCAGCTGGCCCAGGCCACGTCGGCCCGGGAACGGACCCGACTGCGGTGGCAGATCTGGCGGACCTCGCTCCGCATCCGGGCCACCTTCCGGGGCGGTGGCCCGGTCAAGTTCTGACCATGCCAGACTCCTCGCCGAAATCGAGACCGAGGGGGAACGCGCCATGGGTGAAGCACGTGCGGAGACGAGGATCGATCGGCCGGCCGATGAGGTCTGGGCCACGATCGGCAACTACGGCGAGCTGAGCTGGATGCCGGGCGTCGACACCTGCGAGCTGGACGGGGAGAACGACCGCGTCCTGGGCATGTTCGGGATGCGCATCGTCGAGCGCCAGTTGGCGCGGGACGACGCCGGCCGCACGCTGACCTACGGCATCGTCGACGGCGACATGAAGCCCGAGGTCCACGAGGCCACCATCACCGTCACGCCCGACGGCGCCGGGTCGAACGTGACGTGGGACGTGAAAACCGACGACGGCATGGTCGAGGTCATGAAGGGCGCCTACCAGGGCGCCCTGGACGCGCTCAAGGCCAAGCTCGAGGGGTAGTCGCCCAAGGGGCAACGGGCGTACTGCGGGGGTTCAAAGACAAGGACGCGCCCAGGGGTGGCGGCAGCGAGTCGGCTCGGGTCCTGAGCTGCGCGGGTCGAACGCTTGCCCGGCGTAGATGCGTGGTCTCTGGGACCACTGATCTACGCCGAGAAGAGGGAGCGGGCGTACTGCTGGGGTGGGCGC
>JAOBWJ010000388.1 GCA_025463335.1 Acidimicrobiales bacterium | reverse complement strand
CGTGGTCCCGAGCGGCGACTGCGCGCCTCGCACGCCGAGCACTTCGGCTCGCTTGGCCTCGTCGACCGAGCCGTCCTCGCCCGTCCACACCCGCTTGGTCATCGGCGTCTCGACGAACCCGGGCGCCACGGCGTTGGCCCGGATGCCCTTGGGTCCGAGCTCGGCCGCCGCCGTGCGGGTGAGCTGGATCACCCCCGCCTTCGTCATGCCGTACACCGAGAGCGACGGTGCCGGCATCTCGCCGCCGGCCGACGCCACGTTCACGATCGAGCCGCGCTTCGACGCCGCCATCACCCGGCCGGCCGCGGCGATGCCCCAGTAGACGCCCTTGAGGTTGACGCCGACGATGGCGTCGAGCTCCTCCTCGGTGGTGTCGACGATGAACGAGTTGCGGATGATGCCGGCCACGTTGGCCCACACGTCGAGGCGGCCGCCGTTGCGCCCCGCCTCCCGGGCGAGGTCGTCGACCTGGGTCTTCACCGACACGTCGGTGGGCACGACCACGGCTTTGGCGCCGACGCCTTCGACCAGGGCCGCCGTCTCGGCCAGACCCTCCTCGGATCGGTCGGCCAGCACCACGGTGGCGCCGGCCTGTGCATAGGTGATCGCCGTCTGGCGACCGATGCCCATGGCCGCCCCGGTGACGACGGCGGTGCGGCCATCCAGCGAGAAGGCGGCGACGAGCTCGTCGTGAAGGGGACGGGTGGTCTTGGCCGCGGCATCCCGCAGTCCCGAGATCATGTCCATCAGACGGTGGCCGTGGCCTCGATGCGGTGGCCCCGGGCCTCGAGCTTCGGGATGACCTCCTTGGCCAGCAGCTCGAGGTTGCGCATGACCTTCTCATGGGGGAGGTCGCCGAACTGCACGTAGCAGAGGAGCTGGTCGACCCCGACCTCGTCGTACCGGATGATCTTCTCGAGGCACTGCTCGGGCGTGCCGATGATGATCATGTCCTGGTCCTGGTAGTGCTGGACCGGTACCTCGCCCTTGATGACCGGCTCGAGCAGCGGGAACACCGCCTTCTGCTCCTCCTCGCTGAGCATGGGCAGCTCCCACTGGAGGGTGAACTCGGCCAGGTGCTTGTACCACCAGTTGACCGACTCCCAGAGGCCGTACGCCTCGGCCTCGTCGGCGTCGTCGTAGGCGTGGACAAGGGTGTAGACGCCGACGCGGTCGTTCCGGACCCGGGTGAGCATCTCCTCGGGGCGAGCGATGGACTGGGCCGTGCGGTACGCCCGGATGTGGTCGGCCATCTTCTCGACCGGCTGGAGGAGGGCGAACGACAGCAGGCCGAGGCCGAGCTCACCGGCGCTCACTGCGCTCTTCTCGGTGGCGGCCGCCTGCCACACCGGCGGGTGCGGGTCCTGGAACGGCTTGGGTGTCTGCATGCGCTCGGGGAAGCTGAGGTTCTCGCTGTCCCAGGAGAACGTCTCGTTCTCCCACATGCCGACCACGATCTCGATGGCCTCGCGCCAGTGCTCGCGGGAGCGGTCGTCGGTGGGCACGCCGAAGGCGGCCTGCTCCATCGGGGTCGACCGACCGGTGCCCCACTCGACCCGGCCGTGGGAGAGGACATCGACGGTGGCCACCTTCTCGGCGACGCGAGCGGGGTGGATGAAGCCGAACGGCATGAGCGTCACGCCGAAGCCGAGCTTGATCTGCTCGGTGCTGAGGGCCAGGCCGCCGAGAATGGCCTCCGAGCAGGGGGAGGCCGAGCGACCGTCGCGGAAGTGGTGCTCGACGCACCAGACGGTGTTGAACCCGAGCTTGTCGGCGTACTGGATCTCGGCGATGGCCTCGTCGTAGGTGCGCTGCTCGGCCTCCCGCTGACCGTACGGGTGCGGCTTGTCCCAGGGCTTGATCTTGGGCTGGAACTCGTACAGCAGGTCGAGCTTCACCGCGTCCCCCTCTTTTGGAATATCGAAAGCATCTTTGTACTGTCGAGTCACCGTATGTCGCGACCTGCCCTCGCCGCCACGAGAGCCATCAGCATCCTGAACTTCCTCGCCGCCCATCCGGCCGAGGCGTTCACGCTCTCCGACCTGGCCACCCGACTCGACATCAACGTGGCGTCGACCCACGCCCTGCTCGGTGTGCTGACGGACGCCGGGTACCTGGTGCGTCATCCCCGCCTCCGCACCTACACCCTCGGCCCGTCGGTGGTGGCCTTGGGCAGCGCCGCCCTCGAGCGCCACGCCGCCATCGACCTCGCCCGCGATGCGGCGCGCGACCTGGCCCGGCAGGTCGGGCTGGAGGTGGCTGTCACCGCGCCGGCCGGCGACGACATCGTGTTCCTGGCTCGGGCCGGCGAACACCAGGCCCGCGGGGTGTCCGTGCACGTCGGCCAGCGGGTGCCGCTGGCCCCGCCGCTCGGCGCGGTGTTCGTGGCGTGGGGCGACGCCCAGCCGTGGCTGGCGCGAGCCGAGGACCCTGACCGGATGCGAGCGGTGCTCGACGGCGTGCGGGCGAGGGGCTACTCGATCGCCCTCGAGGCCGAGGCTCGCAAGGGCCTGTGGAGCGCGCTCGACCACCTGGCCGACACGCCCGCCGATGCCGGCCTCCGGGGCACGGTCGACGACCTCGTGGTCGAGTTGGGCCACGGCGAGTACCAGGTGCAGGAGCTCGACCGGGCCCGGACCTACGACGTCTCGATGGTGGCCGCTCCGGTGTTCGGCATCGCCGGCGAGGTCGTCCTGGCGCTCACGCTGGTGGGCTTCCCCGCCGGCCTGTCCGCCGAGCAGATCGCGGCCCACGGCGAGCGCCTCCGCGACGTCGGCCTGGTGGTCACCAAGCGCAGTAGCGGCCGGGTGCCGGCTCCCTGAGCGAACTGGCCGGCGGGTGATTTAACGGGCCGCGAACCGGTACCGGCCTGGGCGCGAACCCCGTCCTCCGTACGTTCGCCCCATGGTCACTCGTGCGGGACGTGTCGGCATGGCGGCGTTGTTGTTGGGGCTGGTGCTCACCGCTTGCTCGTCGGGCGGTGGGACCACGCAGACGGGCTCGTCGACGACCACCTCCGTGCCGAGCAGCGCCTCGACCGCTGCGGCGTCGTGCGCGCCGGTGACGACGGCGCCGGGCGGCAACGGGGCCAAGGAGGTCAACGACCCTGGCGACATCCCTGACAACCAGGCGTTCGTGCCGTACGCGCCGCCGACCGGCGGCCTCACGGTGAAGGTCCCCGAGGGCTGGGCCCGAACCGAGGCGGGCGGGGAGTCCACCTTCAGCGACAAGTTCAACTCGGTCCGCCTCGAGGTGGTGCCGGCCGCCGCCACACCCACCGTGGCGTCGGCCACGACCGCCGAGGTGCCGGCGTTGGCGGCCAAGGGGCCGTGCTTCGAGGCCGGCAAGGTGACGATGGTGCACCGCAAGGGTGGCGACGCCGTGCTCGTGACGTACCGGGTCGACAGCCCGCCCGACCCGGTCACCGGCAAGGTGGTGCGCGAAGCGGTCGAGCGCTACGAGTTCTGGCGGAACGGCAAGGAGGCGGTCCTCACGCTGTCGGGTGCCGTCGGCGCCGACAACGTCGACCCGTGGAAGGTCGTCAGCGACTCGTTCACATGGCAGTGACCGCCGCCCTCGACGCCAAGCGCCTCTACCGCTTCTTCCACGCCGGCGATGACGAGGTGCTCGCCCTCCGGGGCGTCAGCCTGACGGTCGGGGCCGGCGAGATCGTGGCCGTCACCGGACCCTCGGGCTCGGGCAAGTCCACCCTGCTGGCGTGCCTGGCCGGCATCGACGAGCCCGATGGCGGCCAGGTGCGCATCGGCGGCGAGGTCATGACGCGGCGGCCGGAACGCCGCCGCGCCGAGCTGCGAGCCCGGTCGGTGGGCCTCCTCTTCCAGACTGACAACCTCGTTTCGCACCTGAGCCTCGACGACAACCTCGTCGTGGCGCAGCGTCTCGGTGGGCGGCTCGACCCTGCGCGCCGCGACACCCTCGTCGAGCGCCTCGGCCTGCAGAGCCGGCGAGCGGCCCGGCCCGACCAGCTCTCGGGCGGCGAAGCCGTCCGGGCCGGCCTCGCCGTGGCCCTGGCCAACGACCCGGCCCTGGTGATCGCCGACGAGCCGACCGGCGAGGTCGACGGCGCCACCGAGCGGCGGATCCTCGAGCTGCTGATCGACGAGGCGGCGGCCGGGCGAGGCGTGTTGCTGGCCACCCACAGCCAGGAGGTGGCGGGCGTCGCCGATCGGGTCGTGGCGCTGCTCGACGGCGAGGTGGTGACGTGACCGCCGAGCCCCTGGCCCTCGCCCGGGAGGTGGCCCGCACCTACGGCTCCGGACCCTCGGCGGTGGTGGCCGTCCACGGCGTCTCCTGCCGGGTCGAACCCGGCGCCCGCATCGCCGTCATGGGGCCGTCGGGCTCGGGCAAGAGCACGCTCCTCATGCTGCTGGCCGGGCTCGACCGACCCACGGCCGGGGCGGTCTCGTGGCCCGGGCTGGGCGGGCCGCCGGCCTCCCTGCGGGCCGGCACCGTCGGCGTGGTGTTCCAGCGACCGAGCCTGCTGCCCGAGCTCGACGCCACGGAGAACGTGGCCCTGCCGTTGCTGTTGAGCGGGGTGGAGGACCCGGAGGCCACGGTGTCGGCGTGGGCCGCCCTCGACCGGCTCGGTCTCGGGGACCTGGCCCGCCTCCTCCCGGAGGAGCTGTCGGGTGGTCAGGCCCAGCGCGTCGGCATGGCGCGTGCCCTGGCCGGACGCCCGAGCCTGGTGGTGGCCGACGAGCCGACCGGCCAGCTCGACCACGCCACCGCGGCCGCGGTGCTGGACGCCCTGGACGAGGCGGCGGCCGCGACGGGCGCCGCCCTGCTGATCTCGACCCACGACCCGATGGTGGCGGCCCGCTTCGGCGAGCGGTGGACGATGGCCGACGGCCGGCTCGTCGAAGGGCGCCCGGCGTGACCGGTCGCTGGTTGCGCGGCCTGCTCCGGCGCCGATCAGGACGGCTCCTCGGCGCCGCCGTCGGGGTGGCCCTGGCCGTCGGCCTCCTTGGGTCCCTCGGTGCCTTCGTGGCAACCGCCAAGCGGCAGATGACCCAGCGGGCGGTGGCCCAGGTCGCCGTCGACTGGCAGGTCGAGGCCCAGCCCGCGGCCGATCCCGCCGCCGTCGTGCAGGTCGTGCAGCGCGCCCCGCACGTGGTGACCGCTTTGGAGACCGGCTTCGGCACGACGTCGGGCTTCCAGGCCACCACCGGCGGCACGACGCAGTCGACCGGTCCCGGGGTCGTCCTCGGGCTGGCGTCCGGCTACCGGACGGCGTTCCCGGACGCGTTGCGGACCCTGGTCGGCTCGGGCTCGGGGGTCCTCCTGGCCCAGCAGACGGCGGCCAACCTCCGCGCCGGCCCGGGCGACACGATCCTCGTGGGTCGCGCCGGGCTGCCGCCCGTGCCGCTGGTCGTCGATGGCGTGGTCGAGCTGCCGCAGGCCGACTCGCTGTTCCAGAAGGTCGGCGCCCCGGCCGGCTCCCAGCCCCAGGCGCCCCCCGACAACGTGGTGCTCGTCCCTCTCGACCGCTGGCACCAGGCGTTCGACCCGCTTCGCACCAGCCGGCCCGACCTGGTTCGCACCCAGGTCCACGTTGGGCTCGACCGTCAGCTCCCGCCCGACCCAGCGGCCGCCTTCACCCAGACGCTGCGCATGGCCAACCGGCTCGAGGCCGACCTGGCCGGCGGCGGCCTGGTGGGCAACAACGTGGGCGCCACCCTCGACGCGGCGCGGGCCGACGCCCTGTACGCCGAGATCCTGTTCCTGCTGCTCGGCCTCCCCGGCGCCGCCCTGGCTGGCCTCCTCACGGGGGCCGTGGCCGGCACCGGCCGGGTCCGGCGCCGGCGGGAGCTGGCCCTCCTTCGAGCCCGCGGTGCCACCGCGGCCGTGCTCCAGCGCCTGGCCGTGGCCGAGGCGGCCGTGGTCGCCGTCGCCGGCGGTGCCCTGGGGCTGGCCGTGGCCGCCGTGGTCGGTCGGTGGACGTTCGGCACCGCGACGTTCGGCGCCACCCAGGCCGACGCCATCCGGTGGGCCCTCGCCGCCGTCCTCTTCGGCGCCGTGGTGGCGGTGGCCGCCATCGCCGTCCCGGCTCGGCGCGACGCCCTCGACACGGTGGCGGCCACCCGCCGCGAGGTCATCCGGGCCCGGACGCCGCGGGCGCTGCGCTACGGCGTGGACGTGGTGCTGCTGGTGGCCGCCGCCCTGGTGCTCTGGGCATCGAGCCGCAACCACTACCAGCTCGTCCTCGCCCCCGAGGGCGTGCCCACCGTGTCGGTGAACTACTGGACGTTGGCCGGCCCCCTGCTGTTCTGGCTGGGGGCGGGAGCCGCCGTCTGGCGGCTCAGCGAGCTCCTCCTCGGTCGCGGTCGCCGGACCATGCGCGGCGCGCTGCGCCCGATCGCCGGCAACCTGGCCGGACCGGTCTCCTCCAGCCTCGCCGGGCGGCGCCGGGCCCTGGCCGGCACCGTCGCCCTCATCGCCCTGACCCTCACCTTCGCCATCTCGACGTCGGTGTTCAACGCCACCTACCGCCAGCAGGCCCTGGTCGACGCCGTGCTCACCAACGGCGCCGACGTCACCGTCACCCCGCCGCCCTCGGCCGGCGCCGACCCCCAGCTGGCGTCACGGCAGGCCGGCGTCGCGGGCGTCGGTCACGTGGAGGCGATGGAGCACCGGTTCGCCTACGTGGGCGCCGACCTCCAGGACCTGTACGGCGTGGACGCCGCCACCATCGGCGCCGCCGGGAAGCTCCAGGACGCCTACTTCACCGGCGGGTCGGCCCGCACCGTGCTGGCCCGCCTGGCCGGCCAACCCGACGCCGCCCTGTTCAGCGCCGAGACGGTGCTCGACTTCCAGCTCCACCTCGGTGACCAGGTCCACCTGCGCCTGCGGGACGCCGCGACCGGTCGCCTCACCGACGTGGTGTTCCGCTACGCCGGTGTGGCCAAGGAGT
>JAOBWJ010000220.1 GCA_025463335.1 Acidimicrobiales bacterium | reverse complement strand
ACTTTCACTCCGGCTTGAGGTAGGGCGCCGGGTCACGGGGCACGCCGTTCTCACGGATCTCGTAGTGCACGTGGTAGGTGCTGGCGCTGCCGGTCTGCCCCTCGGCCCCGATGGGGTCGCCCTGCTCGACCACGTCGCCTCGCTTCACCGACCAGCTGTAGAGGTGGGCATAGACGGTGGTCACGCCCTGGCCGTGGTCGATGGTGACCGTGTTGCCGTAGCCGGACATGCCAGGCCCGGCCTGGAGCACGGTACCGGGGAAGGTGGCGACGACCGTCGTGCGGTACGGACCCTTGAGGTCGATGCCCTCGTGGCGCCTGCCGCTGCGCCGTCCGAACGGCGAGATCACGTGGAAGCCGTGGAGGGGGTTGGTGAAGTCGGCCGGGTCGTGGGGGTCGAGGGCGGGCGGTGCCGGCGGGGGAGGCGGCGGGGGCAGGGTTACCTGGGCGGCCTGCACCTTCGGGGCCGGTGCCGGGCGAGCCGCCGGCGGGGTGGGCGCCGGGGACGACGCCGAGGCCACGGCGACGGGGATGACGCTGAGCACGAGGGTGCTGAGGATGATGGTGATGGACGTGCGCGCTCGCATGGTTCTCCACGGTCGGCGCCCCCTGGGTCCCGGTGGCGCGAGCCGACCAGTCCCTCCGCGGGGGCGAGCGTGTCGTTCAGGGTCATGAGACCGTAACGAACTTGGTCACCTGAACGCCACCTTTCCGTCATGGTTCCGCAAAGGTTGTGCCGGCGTTGCGGTCGACCGCATGCGCCGTCCCGATCAGGCGTCGAGTTGCGCGGCCAGGTCCTCGAAGTCCTCGGCCACCACATCGAACGCCGGGTCGGGTGCCTCGGGCGCCGGGGCCGCCGGGCCCCACTCTCGTGGCCGGGGCACGTAGGCCGCCCGCAGCCCGCAGGCCTGGGCGGCCCGCAGGTCGCCGGGGTGGGCGGCCACGAGCATGACCCGCTCGGCCGGCAGGTCGAGCAGCTCGAGGGCCCCGAGATAGCAGGCCGGGTCGGGCTTGTAGGAGCGGAAGAGGTCGGTGGAGATGATGCAGTCCCATGGCAGGCCGGCGTGGCGGGCCATGGCCGTGAGTTGGGCGAACCCGCCGTTGGAGAGCGGGGCGATCGTGAACCGCTCCTTCAACCGGGTGAGGCCGGCCACGGCGTCGGGCCACGGGTCGAGACGGCGCCACACCCGGGCCAGCTCGTCGAGGTCGACGCCGTCCAGGCCGTAGCGGGGGGCCAACACGTCGAGGTGGTCCCGCATCAGCTCCTCGACCGGCCGCCACGGCGCCTCGCCCCGGACCGTGGCCACGATGGGGCGGAGGTAGCCGTCGCGCCGCCACTCGTCCGCCAACACGCCCCAATCGCCTGCGAGGCCGGTGGCCTCGCAGGCGGCGATGACCGAGCTGCGCCAGTCGACGACGGTCCCGAAGACGTCGAAGACCAGCGCCTCGACGTTCAAGACGGGATGACGCCGCCCGCGGCGATCCAGGCGCCGACGACCCGCTCGGCCTCCTTGGGGTTGTAGACGTCCTCCTCGTAGGCCCACTTCCCGTTGCCGGCGTAGTGGAGGATGGTGTTCACGTCGAACGCGAAGCCGTCGGGTCCGCCCTTGGGATCGGGCAGCACGTTGGGGATGAGGCAGCACACCCGGTTGCCCTCGATCGAGTACCACGTGATCGGGAACACCATGTCGGGGAACGGCTGCATGACCCCGAGGATCCACTCCCGGATGGCGGCCTGGCCGTCGAAGCGCCCGTAATGGTGCTCGAGGTAGTAGGCGTCGTCGGTGAACTGGTCGGCCCACTGGTTCCAGTCACCGGTGGCCACCGCCTTGTTGCCCCGCTCCCGGTAGATGTGGAGCTCGCGCTCGACCTCCTCACGGGGATGGGTCGTCGTGGGCACGTCGGGCTGGAAGCCGGGGATGCCCCGCAGGGCCTTGTCCTGCGGCGTGTTGCGTCGTCCGCCGGCGGCGATCCAGTCGGTGAAGACCTTCTCGGCGTCGGCCGGGTTGTAGAAGTCGTGCTGCTCGCTGAACTGGCCGTTGCCGGCGTAGGTCAGGATCGTCGTGTTCGGGAACTGGAAGTGCCGGCCCTCGCCCGTCGGGTCGGGCAGGTTGTTCCACACGTAGAAGCAGATGCGGTCGTCCTCGATCTGGTGCCACTCGATCCAGGTGGTCATGGCCGAGTAGTCCGCCATGCAGCTGACGATCCAGTCGGTGATGGCCTGGCGCCCCTCGAACCGGCCGAGGTGGTGCTCGACGTACAGCGCGTCCTCGGTGAACAGCTCGGCCCAGTGCGCCCAGTCCGTTTGCGCCGACGGCTCCGCTCGGTTCCGGTACTCCTCGAACGCGGCCTCGATCTCGCTCCGCTCGAACGTCCCCATGACGACCCCCCTTGGTTCGGGAGGATGTTGGCACGCCCGCCATCCCCCGCGCCGAGCGGCGAAGTCCGTACGTTCGTCCTTCCATGACGGCTGACGTGCGCGTGGTGCTTGCCGACGACAACGTCGACCTGCGCGACATCGTGCGCCTCAACCTCGAGCTGGCCGGTGGCTTCGACGTCGTCGGCGAGGCGGGTGACGCCATCACCACCATCGACCTGACCGAGGCGCTTCGTCCCGATGTGCTCCTCGTCGACCTGTTCATGCCGGGCGGCGACAACGTCGACGTGCTCGGCGAGGTGCGCCGCCAAGCCCCCGGCGTGGGCGTGGTGGTGCTGACCGGCTGGCTGGGGGAAGGTCAGCGCGAGCGGGCACTGGCCGGCGGTGCGTCGGACTACCTCGAGAAGCGCCCCGAGCTCATGGCCAGCGTGATCCCCGCCATCCGGGCCGCGGTCGGTGCGCGTGTCGAGCTCTAGCGGGGGCTTCGTCCACGGCCTCATCTCTGGGGCCGGGTCCCAGGCGAATGTCCCGGGCCCGACGGGCTGGGACGGGCTGCCCGACGTGGTGGTCATCACCAAGAGCAACGGCACGGTGATCTTCGCCAACCGGATGACCACGGCGCTGCTGGGGTGGCCGGCCGGGGAGCTGGTCGGCCAACCGGTCGACGTGCTCGTCACCGAAGCGCACCGTCCGCTGGTGGCCGTGGGTGCCGGCTGGCACGACGTCACCGCCCGCCACCGCGCCGGCGAGGACGTGCCCGTCGAGCTGTGGGTGGCCGAGGAGGGCTCGTCGGTCGTGATCGTGGCCCGCGATCGCCGCCCGGCACTCGCCGCCGCCGCCGAGGCGGCGTTGTCGGCCCGGCACCGGCAACAGGCCGAACGGCTCGACGGTCTGGCCGAGCTGGCCGGCTCGCTGGCCCATGAGTTCAACAACCTCCTCGCCGTCATCCTCAGCTCGGTCGGCTTCGTCAGTGAGGCCGTCACCGACCTCGACGGCGTCGACGCCGACCTGGAACGAATCCGGGACGCGGCCGAACGCGGCGCCCGGCTGACCCGCCACCTGCTCGGCGGCACCGGCCCCGAGGCGCGGGGTCGGGTCGACGTCGGCGCCCTCGTCGACGACGTCGGGCGCCTGGTCGAGTGGGGCACCCGGGGCGACGTGCGGGTCCGGGCCACGCCGGGACTCCCGGCCGCCGCCGGCGACCGCCGTGAGCTCGAACAGCTCCTGCTCAGCCTGGTGCTCGACCCCGAGGCCGCCGATGCCGGCGCCGGCCGCACGGTGACGTTGTCGACGGCCCTGGTCACGCTCGCACCGGCCGAAGCCACCGCCCTCGAGGTCGACCACGGCACCTACGTCGAGCTCGCCATCGCGTGCCGGGCCACCGTCTACGCCGTGACTGCCGCCTACCGGCTGGCCCGGCGCAACGGCGGTGCCCTCATCGTCGACGACGATGCCCTGGTACGGCTGCTGCTGCCGCTCGCCGACGTCCTCGACGCCGCCGACGCCGCCGACGTCGGCGACGCCGCTCCGGTCGTGATCGACCTCGTGGAGCGGCGCACGGTCGTGCTGGTCGTCGACGACACCGAGGCCTTGAGGGAGCTGACCGCCCGAGCTCTCCAGAAGCACGGGTACGTGGTGCTCGAGGCCGGCTCCGGGGCCGAAGCCCTCCGGCTGGTCGAGACCAACCAGATCGATCTGGTGCTCACCGACGTCGTGATGCCCCGGATGTCGGGGCTCGAGCTGCACGACGCCATCGGCTCCCTGCCGGCCCCCCCGCCGGTCGTGTTCATGTCCGGCTACAGCGACGCCGTGCTCCCCGAGGGGCCGGAGGTGGCGCCGGTGCTCCGCAAGCCGTTCTCCGAGCAGGACCTGCTCGACCACGTCCGGGCCGCCATCACCCTCGAGAGGAAGTCCGGATCGTGATCGACCTCACGGGCGACGGCGACGCCGGCGCCATCCTGGTGCGCCGGGTCTCCCACGCCGTCATGAACGACCTGGCGGTCGTGCGCCTGTTGCTCGACTCAGTCAATGGGCCCGAGCTGCCACCCGAGGCGTCGGCCGGCCTGGCCAAGGCGGCCGGCCTGGTGGGCGACGTGGCCGACCTCCTCGGCCAGCTCAGCGCCCTGGCCCGACCCGGCAAGGGCAGCGTCGATGCCGACCTGCGCGACGTCGTGCGGCGGGTCGACCGGCTGCTCGACGTGGCCGCCGGTCCGGGGGCCACCGTCCAGACCGTGCTCCCCGACGGTCCCGTCGTCGCCGCGGTCGACCCTCGGCGGGCGCAGCAGGCCCTCCTGGCCGACATCGCTGCCCTCGGTGAGGCGGTGGAGCCGGGATCGACGATCACGGTCGGCATCGACGCGGGCGACGCGCCCACCATCACCGTCGCCGTCGAGGACGTGGCCGTCATCCGCTGAGGTACGGTGCGCGTATGGCGTCCCGGCAACGCTCCACCTGGCCGCTCGTCCTGTTCGTGGGCGTGTGTGTCTCGCTGCTGGTGGGTGGCGCCGCTGCCGTCGCCGCCCCGTCGGACACGGGCCGGCCGTGGTGGCACGAGGATGGCCCGCAACGGGTCACCGGCACGGTGCTCGCGGTCGACCGCTCGACCGGCACGCTCGAGCTCGACGGGCTGGTGTCCTACGACCCGGTCCGGGCCGGGATCGGCACGTTGACGATCTCCGTGGGGGATCTGGGCCAGGTCCGGGTCGACGACACGGTGGACATCGACGTGGTGCGCCACGACGGCGGGTGGATCGCCGACGCGGTCATCGTGCTCGACACCGATTAGGAGTATCGGTCGGCGACGAGGTCCTGGTAGTCCGGGTGCTTGTCGATCCACCCGGCGATGAACGGGCAGGTGGGCAGGACCCGGAGACCTTGGCGGCGAGCGTCGTCCAGCACGCCCCGAGCGATGTCGGAGCCCAGGCCCTCGCCCTCGTGGTCGGCGTCGATCTCGGTGTGGATGAGGTTGATGACCTCGCCGTTGCGGTGGTAGGCGACCACACCCAACACCTCGTCACCGCTCCGCAGCTCGTAGCGCGACCCGGCGGGGTTGTCGACGACAGCGTGCTCGCTCACCCGGCGGTGTTCACCTTGTCGGGGGCGATCACGAGGATGACCCGGCCCTGGGGGCCGATCGGGTTGGCGTAGTCCTCTCCCGTGTACTTCCGCGACAGCTTGTCGATGTGCTCGCGGGCCTCGGGTCCGCCGATGGTCTCGACGACCCGGCCGCGGACCTCGGCCCACTCCCAGGGCGTCTCGCCTCGCAGGAGCACGGTGACGCGGGGATCGCGCGCCACGTTCTTCGCCCGTTGCCGTTGGGGTTCGGTGTTCACGAGCACGTGTTCGCCGTCGGTGTCGATCCAGAGGGGCAGGGCCTGGGGCTGACCGTCGGGCATGAGGGTCACCACGGTGGCGAGGTTGGGGGCCTCGGCGAGACGAACGGCTTCGGGGTGCAGCGGCATCGGGTCCTTCCGGGTTGTTGTCGGAGCAGTCGAACCCCTTGCCCGGGCCGGGCATTCCGAATCAGAACGTCCAGCGGGTCGGCGAGCCGGTGAAGTCGGTCTCGACCATCCCGAACGCCATGGTCGGCACCAGCCGAAAGCAGGCGTTGGCCAGGAAGAACTCGATCCCGCCCGCAGAGCCGTACTTGGCCTCGTAGGCGTGGACGAAGCTGGCGATTCGCTCGCGGTCCTCGACCCGCTCGACGCGACCTTCGACCACGACCGGCTCGCGCGGGTTCTCGGTCGTGAGGGTGGCCGACGGCTCGGCCGCCAGGTTGCGGGCCTTGCGTGACGACCCGCCGGTGCTGAACCACAACGCCTCCTCGTGCCAGACCGCCCAGACGGGAAGGACGTGGGGCGAGTGGCCAGGCCAGGAGGTGGCCAGCCAGTACTCGTGCGATGTCGCGAGTCGCTCGAGCGTCCACGACCACCGCAGCAGCACGCCGCCCTCGTCGATGCCGTAGCCCGGCATGAACGGGCGCTCGGCGCGGGGTTCGGGCACCCTTCGAGCGTGCGCTCTGTGGGTGAAGCTGTCGACAACTGTGGCAGGCCTGGGGACCGACCAAGAAAGTCTGCGGACAACCCTGTGACTTGTAAAAAGGCGCTTGACCAGGGGTTACGCCGGTGCGCATGCTCTCCCCAGCCCGGCACGCAAGCGCCGGAAGCGCACCGGAAACGAACGCTCGGATGCTTCGGCGGACGAGCTGGAAGGGCCGGAAAGCGGACCAGCACGAGCGGTCAGGTCAGGAACTGCGAGATCGAGGACGAGCGCTTCCCTTCGGGGGGACGAACGACCAAGGGAGCGCAGAACCGAAGGGACGACCCCAAGGAGTGCGGGAGGCTTCGGCCTCCTGGCTACTTGGGGTCGTTTCGCGTCCCCGGACTGGCGCGCCGGAGGGCGAAAGGCTCCGGCCTCGCCTGTGGGTGAAGGTGGGCACAACCGAGGCACAACTGGGCGCTGCCTGGGGAATACCAAGAAAGTCTGCGGACAACCCTGTGACTTGCAAAAAGACGCTTGACCAGGGGTTTCTCGGCTGCGCATGCTCTCTCCAGCCCACCACGCAAGGTGCGCCGAACGGGAAACCGGGAGGCGAGGCCGGCCGGTGAGCCAGGGCCGAGAGCGCCGGTCGGAGACCCGCAAGGGTGGCCGAACGAAGCTTTCGGACCGGAGATGCTGGCCCCGAGAAGCAGGATGGTTTCGGCCATTCGGTTACTCGGGGTCGCTCTCGTTTTCGGCCCAGGAAGAACTGCTACAGGCGGCCGGGCAATTGGCCGATCTGTGCGGGGTGGATCGCCGTGGCGAGAGTGACCCTCGCCTGACCGGGTTGCTGCTGGTGCTCGCGTTCGGCGTGACCCCGCTGGCCGTCGCCGCCTGGGGCAGCCCTCCGCTGGTGGCGGCGGGCATCGTCACGCCGGTGGTGACCCTCCTCTGCGCGTTCGCCTTCGGACAGGATCTCCGTCTCCGGCGGACCACGCGCCACCTCTTGAGCGAGCGGATCCTCCTCACCGCACTGGAGAACCGGCTGGAGGAGCTGTCGAGCCTGCTCGACGCCGGCCGGGCCATGAACTCGGTGCTCGAGCTGTCGGAGGTCCTGCGTCGCATCCTCGACAACGCCCTCGACCTGCTGGCCGCGTCCGACGGCTCGGTCCTCCTGGCCGACGAGCCGGGCGTGCTGCGGGCGGTGTGCGTCCGCGGCAACGACGCAGCCAGCGACTCGGTGGTGCGGGTCGGCGAGGGCATCGCCGGGCGGGTCGCCGCCAACCGTGAGCCGCTGCTGGTCGAGGGTGGCCGGCGGGACAGCGCCATGTCGGTGCCGCTGGTGCACCGCGGCGTGCTGCTCGGCGTGCTCAATGTGAACGCCGAGCCCGGCCGCACCTTCGACGGGTACGACCTGCGGGCCCTCAGCCTGTTCGGCGAGCACGCCGCCAGCAGCATCGCCAACGCCCGCCTGTACGAGTCCGAGCGGGCCAACGCCATCGCCCTCGCCCACCGGGCCTATCACGACCCCCTCACCGATCTCGGCAACCGGGCGCTGTTCTCCGACTCGCTCAGCAGCGCCCTGGGTGCCGAGCGCCTGCGCCCGCTCGCCGTGGTCCTCCTCGACCTGGACGACTTCAAGAAGGCCAACGACACGCTCGGCTACCTCGGTGGCGACCAGCTCCTGTGTCGGGTGGCCGAACGGTTGTCGGCCTGCCTCGGCCCCGGTGACGTGGCCGCCCGGTTCGGTGGCGACGAGTTCGCGGTGCTGCTCGAGGACGTGCCCTCGGCCGACGAGGCCCTACGGACGGGCGAGCGCCTGCGTCTGGCGTTGTCCGGTCCCATCGCTTTCGGCGAGCGGACCGTCAATGTGAAGGCGAGCATGGGCGTGGCCGTGGCCCAGCCCGGCGCCGCTTCGGCCGACGAGGTGCTGCGCAACGCCGACGTGGCCATGTACATCGCCAAGGGTCAGGGCAAGGGCTGTGCCCGGCTGTTCGAGCCGGCGATGCACACCGCCCTGCTCGAACGACTGGAGCTCGAGGCCCAGCTCGAGGTCGCCGT
>JAOBWJ010000327.1 GCA_025463335.1 Acidimicrobiales bacterium | reverse complement strand
GGCGCCCGGCCCGGCGGAGGCGCCGGTGCGCTGCCCGGCGGCACTGGCGGCAACGCCGGCGGTGCTTTCGGCGGTGGCGCCGGTGGTGCTCCCGGCGGTGGTGCTCCCGGCGGTGGATTCCGCGGTGGGGCCGGTGGTGCTCCCGGCGGTGGTTTCGGTGGTGGCGCCGCAGGTGTTCCCGGCGGTGGCGCCCCTGGCGGTGCTCCCGGCGGTGCCGCCGGTGGGAGGGGAGGCATGGGCGGGCTGCTCGGCGGCAGCACGTCGACACCGGCCCTGACCGCGGCGCTGCAGGCCGACGCCGGCAAGTACACGTGGGCGGCCGCGGCCATCGGCTCGAACACCGCCTCCGGCTACCAGCTGGCCAGCGGCGAGCCCATCATGGCCATCGGGGGCTTCAACGGCAGCGACCCCGCGCCGACGCTGGCCGAGTTCCAGGCGATGGTCGCCGCCGGGCAGATCCACTACTTCATCGGCGGTGGCGAGGGGGGACGGTTCGGTGGAGACTCCGGGACCTCCAGCCAGATCACGAGCTGGGTGACGAGCACCTACACGCCCACGACCATCGGCGGCACGACCGTCTACGACCTCACGGCCACGGCCTGAGCAGCAGCTTGCCCGTGGTGTCGCGCCCGGCGAGCAGGCGGTGGGCTTCCGCCGCCTGCTCGAGCGGGAAGACGGCGTGAATCTGCTGGTCGAGCCAGCCCTCGGCCACACCTCGCCAGACGTCGGCCGCCTTGGCCAGCACCTCGTCCCGGGTGCGGAGGAACATGGTCATCGAGCCACCGGCCACCACGATCGAGCGGAACATGAGGTCGAGCGGGTTGAACGGCTCGGGCCGGCCCGACGCCATGCCGAACAGGCAGATGCGGCCCCGGTCGGCGACGGCGTTCAGGTCGCCCTTGAAGGTGGAGGCGCCGACGCCGTCGACGATGTAGTCGGCGCCCCGCCCGTCGGTGAGGCGGAGGGTCTCGACCACGAAGTCCTGCTCGGTGTAGCGGATGACGTGGTCGGCGCCGGCCCCGATGGCCACCGCCGCCTTGGCCTCGGTCGACACGGTGGCGAGGACGGTGGCCCCCAGGTGGTGGCACCACTGCACGACGAGCCGGCCGGTGCCACCGGCGGCGGCGTGCACGAGCACGGTGGTGCCCGGCCCGACCGGGAGCTGCTCGGTGGCCAGGTAGTGGGCGGTCAGACCCTGGAGGGGGAGGGCGGCGGCCAGCAGGAGCGAGACGTCGTCCGGGACGGGGAGCACCTGGTCGGCCTCGATGACGGCGAGCTCGGCATAGGCGCCGATCGTGGAGGCGGCCAGGACCGGCGCCCACGCCACCCGGTCGCCCGGCTGGGTGTCGTCGACGCCGGGGCCGACGGCCTCCACCATCCCGGCACCCTCCAGGCCGGGCGTGAGCGGGAACGGCGTGCGGGTCAGACCCTGGCGCATGACGAGGTCGGCGAAGTTCACCCCGGCGGCAGCCACTCGCACCAGCACCTGGCCCGGGCCCGGCTCGGGATCGGGCACCTCCTGCAGCCGCAGCACCTCCGGCCCACCAGGTTCCCCGACCACAATCGCACGCACGGGCCTACGCTCCCACGCGGATGACGACATCGCTGGGAATGTGCACCGGGACGCTGCTGCCGGACCCGATGGGGGCCACGACCGACGACCAGGTGCGGGACGCGGCCCAGGCGGCGCTCGCCGCCGGCTTCACCGATGCCTCGGTGTGGGCCCACCACATCGATGCGGTGCAGGGCTCGGGGCTGCACATCGCCGTGGTCGAGGCGGCGATGGCGTGGGCCACGGGCACGTCGGATGCGGCGGCCGCCGAGGCCGAGCTGTTCGCGTCCACGGCGGCGCGGGTGGGCGCGTCGAAGATCGTGGCCGTCTGCATGGACGCCACCTGGCCGGGCATCGACCCGGCCCGGGACAAGCTCGCCCTGCTGGTCGAGGCGGCCGGCGCGATCGGGGTTCAGGTGTGCGTGGAGTTCCTGCCGTGGAGCGCCATCCCCGACCTGGCCACGGCGTGGGCACTGGTCGAGCCGCTGGGTCCCAACGCCGGCATCCTCGTCGACACGTGGCACTGGCAGCGCCAGCCGGGCGGACCGAACCCCGAGCTGCTGGCCACCATCCCGGGGGAGCGCATCGGCTACGTCCAGGTCTGCGACGCCGCGGCCGAGGCGGCCGGCGACCCGCTCACCGAGGCCATGACCAACCGGCTCCTGCCCGGCGACGGCGTGGTCGACTTCGCGGCACTCTTCCAGCAGCTCGACGCCATCGGCGCCACCCCGTTCGTGGCCACGGAGATCTTCAACCCGACGCTGGTGCGCGACCTCGGCTCGGTGAACACGGCCCGCGCCATGCGCGAGGCGGCGTTGCCGCTGCTCACATGAAGGAGTCGTCGCCGCCGGTGAGGATGGGCTGGGCGTTGCCCCAGCCCTGACCGCCGCCGACCGGGTCGGTGACCCGCACCACGGTGTCGCGGATCTGGTGGAGGCGACGGGCGTTCTCGTGGGTGGAGCAGTCGTCGATTCGCTCGCCGTCGACGTGGAGGTCGCCCCGCCATTCGCCGTGGTAGTGGCCGTCGAAGCCGAAGTAGAGGCCGGCACCGAGGTGGAAGCCGGTGTCGCCCAGCACCTCGTAGGTGAGGTCGCGGGCGGAGCCGTCATCCATCGTGCAGTGGAGCACGCCGCCGAGCAGGCGCCGGTTGCCGTCGGCGTAGGACAGGTCGGGCTCGATGTCGACGATGCGCTCGATGCGGCCGTCGGGGTGCTCGATGGCGCCCTCGGCGTTCTTGCGCACGAACCC
>JAOBWJ010000214.1 GCA_025463335.1 Acidimicrobiales bacterium | reverse complement strand
CGCAGTTGGCGGAGGTGCACGTCGCGCAGGGCCCGATCGCTGAACAGGGTGCCGGCGAAGTCGAAGAAGACCGCCTTCACCCGACACCTGCGAGGGCCCGCAGCTCGGCCCACTTGGCCTCGGCCGCCGGCCGACGGGTGGGCAGGTGCTCGGTCGGCCAGCCCTCCACCGGGGAGTAGCCCTTCAGCAGGGTGCGGGCCAGCACCGACTTGTGGAGCTCGTCGGGCCCGTCGCCGATGGGGCCGAACCGCGTCGACCGGTACCACGCCTCCACCGGGAGGTCGCTCGAGTAGCCGAGGGCGCCGCAGACCTGGATCGTCCGGTCGAGCACGGCGAGGACGACCTTGGACACGTGGGCCTTGATCATCCCGAGGTCGGCGCGAACGGCGGCCGCGCCGTACTTATCCATCTTCCACGCCGTCTGGAAGGTGAGCAGCCGAGCCGACTGGATCTCCATGTGCGACAGCGCCACGTAGTCCTGGATCATCTGGTGCTGGGCGAGCAGCTGACCGTGCGAGCGCCGGGAGACGGCCCGCTCGCACATGATGTCGAGCGACCGCTGCGCCTGTCCCAGCCAGCGCATGGCGTGGTGGATGCGACCACCGCCGAGCCGCTGCTGGGCCAGGACGAACCCTTCACCGGGTTGTCCGATGAGGTGGTCGGCGGGCACCCGACAGTCGCGGAACACGATCTCGGCGTGGTTCCCCGGGCGCCCGTACTCGACGTCGGGGTGGGCCATGGTGCCGATGTCACGCACGATCTCCATCCCCGGTGTGTCCGTCGGGACGACGAACACCGAGGCGTGGCGGTGGGGCCGGCCCTCGGGGTTGGTCTCGGCGAACACGAGCACGATGTCGGCCACCGAGGCGTTGGTGATGAACCACTTGTGGCCCTCGATCACCCACTCGTCGCCGTCCTTGGTGGCGGTGGTGCCGATCACGGTCGGGTCGGCCCCGGCGAAGAACGGTTCGGTGAGGGCGAACGCGCTGGAGATCTCGCCCCGCAGGTTGGGCCAGAGCCAGCGCTCCTTCTGGGCGTCGGTGGCACCGTGGGCCAGGAGCTCCATGTTCCCGCTGTCCGGCGCCTGCACCCCGAAGATCGTCATCGACATCATGCAGCGGCCGATGATCTCCGACATGAGAGCCAACTTCAGCTGCCCGAGGCCCTCGCCCCCGAGCTTCGGGTCCAAGAAGGCGCCCCACAGCCCCTGCGCTTTGACCTGATCCTGCAGGTGACGCTTGACGACCCGCCACTCCTCAGCGGGCAACCGGTCGAAGATGGGCTCGAGCGGGATCAGCTCGCGGTCGATGAACGCCCGCATCCACGCGAGCTGTTCCTCGAACTCGGGCTCCGTCTCAAAGTCCCACGCCATGAATGACAATGTAATCTCGCCGTGACGGCGCCGTACGCAAGGAGGCAGGGATGGAGCTCTCGGACGGTTCGGTGGCGGTGGTCACCGGTGCGGCCAGCGGCATAGGGACGGCGCTCAGCCGAGCCTTCGCCGCCGCCGGCTGTGCTGTCGTGCTCGCCGACGTCGATGCCGACGCGCTCGACGCCGTGGCCGACAGCATCGAGGGAGACGTCCTCCCGGTCGTGACCGACGTGAGCGACGCCGCCGCGGTGGAGCATCTCGCGGAGGAGGCGTTCGGCCGCTTCGGCGCCGTCCACGTCCTGTGCAACAACGCCGGGGTGTCGACGTTCAACCCGCTGGTGGCGCAGACGCTCGACGATTGGCGCTGGGTGCTCGGCGTCAACTTGTGGGGCGTCATCCACGGCGTCCAGGCGTTCCTCCCGAGACTCCTCGCTCAGGGGCAGCCGGCGCACATCGTGAGCACCTCGTCCCTGGCCGGCCTGGCCAGCGGCCTGCCGCAGCTCGGGCCGTACAACGTCAGCAAGGTCGGCGTCGTCGCTCTCTCCGAGACGCTCCGGATGGAGCTGGCCATGTCGGGAGCGCCCGTCGGGGTCAGCGTGCTCTGCCCGGGCACCACCCCCACCCAGATCCTCGAGAGCGAGCGAAACCGACCGGCCGCCCTCGGCCGCGAGGCGCGCGTGGCGGACGGTGACGCCATGCGGGACGCCGTGCGGTCGGGCTTCGACGGCCCGGGGGCCCGCACCGCCGAGCAGGTGGCCGACGCCGTGCTCGACGCCGTGCGGAGCGACCAGTTCTGGATCATCACCAGCGGCGAGATGCAGGGGCTGGTGTCGTCCCGGTTCCACGAGATCGCCGCCGCCACGCCGGCGAGCTAGATCCGCACCACGACCCGTCCCATGGTCCGTCGCGCCGCGAGGTCGGCGATGGCGGAACCGGATAGGTGCCGATCCGGTAGGTGTCGAGACCTGCGGAGCGTGTCAGTCGTGCTTCGCCCCCCGCCAGAGCTCGGCGGACGTGCCAGCGCCGTTGGGGTACCCGATGACCTCGATCGGCGTCCCGTCCGGGTCCTTGACGAAGAACATCCGGACACCGGCGATCTCGACCGGCTCCTGCGCAGGGGCGACGCCGAGCTCCACCACCTGACGGTAGGCCTCGTCCAGATCGGTCACGCTGAAGGAGATGTTCGTATAGCCGAGGGGACCGCCGCCCGGCCCTGGCCTCCGCCGTCCCGCTCCCCCGAGGCCGATGAGCTCGACCATCGCGCCGCCGATCAGGCCACCGATCATGCGGCCCTTGGCACCGGCATCGCCGGTCACCGCGTCCAGCGATGGACCCTCGAGCTCGACGTCGAACACGACATCCATGCCGAACACCTGCCGGTAGAAGGCAAGCGACTCCTCGATGTCGCTGACCCCGATGCACACGTGCGAGAACGACTGGATGTCGAGAGGTTCCGTCATGACCTTCCCCCTGAGCGATTGCCTGCTGAGGCGCAGGACGGTCGACAGCATGGCTCGGGCGGAGGCGGGCACGTCGTTGCCTGAAAGGCTGTACAGCTATGGACGGCGGTGGCCTCATGGACAACGCCTGGCAGACCGTCGAGGCGCGCCTGGCCCGACGGGCCAGACGAACACGCGGGCCGGGCGGGCTCCTGCCGCCCGACCCGACGCTTCCGCCGGGGACCGACATGCTCCCGCAGATCAGTCACATCGTCGTGCTGATGATGGAAAACCATTCCTTCGACAACTACTTCGGGATGCTTGGCCGCGGCGACGCGCTCACCACCGGGCCGGACCTGCTGCCGACGGCGACCAACCCGGCCAGCGACGGCGAGAACGTGCGGGCCCACCACGCCAGCGCGACCGCCCAGCTGACGGGCGTGCCGACCCAGGCGTGGAGGCCCTCCCATGAGCAGTGGGCCGACGGCACCAACCAGGGATTCGTGCGCAGCGCCGAGGCTGCGGCGAAGCAGCTAGGCCGGGCCGACGTGGACCCCAGCATCGCCATGGCCTACTGGACCGGCGAGGACCTCCCGTACTACTGGGCGCTGGCTCGAACGTTCCCCCTCGCCGACCGGTGGTTCTCCTCCTGCCTGGGCCCGACCTTTCCGAACCGGCGCTTCCTCATCGCCGGCACGGCCAACGGCCTCACCTCGGACAACCTGGCCAACACCTTCGACCGCCCCGAGAACGGCACGCTCTTCGATCTGCTCGAGCGGCACCGGATCAGCTGGACGAACTACCACTCGGTCTCCCATCGCAGTCCGCTCCTCAAGCGCGGCCTTGGCGTGCATGGCCTCCGGGCGTCGCGCTGGGCTGCACGCGCCGCGAAGCGCCTGGCCGGCGATGTCCGCGACGCCAGCACCGAACCGAAGTCCTTCTTGCAGTTCACCGCCGACGCCTATCCCCTCGGCATGCTCCGCTACACGCGCCACGTCCACTCGATCGATCGCTTCCTCGCTGACGCCGCCGCGGGAACGCTGCCCTCGGTGAGCCTCGTCGACCCCGACTTCCGCACGTGCTCAGAGGAGAACCCCCAAGACATCCGCGAAGGCGAGAGGTTCGCCGCTCGCATCATCAACGCCGTCCTAGGCGGCAAGGGTTGGCATCACACCCTTCTGATCTGGGTCTACGACGAGCACGGCGGCTACTTCGACCACGTCCCGCCGCCGCCGGCGGTCGAACCCGACGGCCAGCCCCCCGAGGCCGGAGGACCGTGGCGCTACGACCGCCTCGGCTTCCGTGTACCGGCCGTGATCGTGTCGCCCTACGCCCGAGCCGACTACGTCTCACACGTCGTCCACGACCACACCTCGATACTCAAGCTCATCGAAACCAAGTGGAACCTGCCCCCACTCACGAGCAGAGACGCCCAAGCCGACAACCTGCTCGACTCGCTGGACCTCACGGCTCCCCCAGCCTTCGCGGAACCCCCTGTCCTGCCGCCCCCGGCCCTCGGTCACTGACCCGGTTCGGGCCGCTGGTGTCACCACCGCCGGTACCCGAAGGGGCCGCCTGAATGGAGAGACACCGTGATCTCCTCGTCGCCGGGTTGGCGATGGCGACAGGCGCCATGGACGCGATCGGTTTCCTTGGCCTGGGCGGCGTCTTCACGAGCGTCATGACCGGGAACATGGTCTTGCTCGGCCTTGGTGTCGGCGATCGGAGGGGTGGATTGGTGTTGCGCGCCGGTCTCGCGCTCGTCGGCTACATCGTCGGCGTCGTTGCGGGCAGCCAGCTGGCGCGGCGAATCGGCGGCTCCCCGGGGGTGTGGCCGGGCCGAGTCACGGTCGTCCTTCTCTTCGAACTGGTGGTGATGCTGGGCTTCGCCACTGGATGGGAGCTCGCCGGCGCCCGTCCGGGAGGAGCGCCGCAGGCGTTGTTGATCGTTGCGGCGTCGTTGGCCATGGGCATGCAGAGCGCCGACATCCGCGAGCTTGGGGTCCAAGGGCTGTCAACGACGTACCTGACCGGCACCTTGACTGCGACGGTGAGCGACCTCGCCCGGGGTCGGCGATCGGCCGGCACTGGCCGGGATGTAGGAATCCTGTTGGCGCTCGTGCTGGGCGCCGCCGTGGGCGGAGTGCTCGTGACCGAAGTACCTCGCGCCGCGCCCGCCTTCCCCCTCGCCGTGCTGACCGCCGTCATCGTCGTTGCGGCGGCGACGTTCGGGAAGCGAGAGATCTAGCTTGCGGCGAAAGCGCGCTGTGCGGCGACGCGCAGGGCGGCAACGCTGTGCTCGAGGCCGGCGCGCTCGTCGTCGTTCATTGCCGGTTCGTACATCTGCTGTACGCCGCCGGCGCCGAGCACGCTGACCAGCGACAAGGTGACCCCGTAGGGCTCGTGATACGCCGCGACCGGCAGCACGGCCCGCTCGTCGCGCAGAACCGCCTCGACGAGGACCGCGGAGACCACGCCGATTCCGTACTGGCTGGCACCGGTCCCTTCGATGATGGTGATGTTCGCGTATCGAATGTCGTTCTCGATCTGCTGCCTCACCTGGTCCAAGGGCTCACCGGAACGGGCCAGTAGTGCGAGGACAGGGATGCCGCCGACCGAGGCGGACGACCACAACAGCACCTCGGACGTACCGTGCTCGCCGACCACCGTGGCCTGTACGTCCCTGGGCCGGACGCCCAGCCGGTCGGCCAAGTGCACGCGGAACCGCAGACTGTCGATCAGCGTGCCCGTGGAAAAGACCCGGTCATGCTTCGCCAGCTGGCGCGTCAGGTCAGCCAGCGGATCGGGCGGATCGGTGACCACCATCAGCACCGCGTCGGGTGCGACCGCAACGACCCGCGGCACGATGTCGGCATAGGCCTTGGCGTTGCTCTCGAGGAGCCGCAAGCGACCTTCGGTATCGGAGCGGTCTGTGGCCCCGCCCGCCTTCTCGTTCACACCCGCAGTGATGACCACGAGCGCGGCGCCGGCCAGATCGTCGTACCCACCGGCACGCACGTCGACAGTCGGGGAAAGCGGCGTGGCGTAGCGCATGTCAGTTGCGACTCCAGCCGCTCGTGCGGCGGTGCGGTCGACAAGGACGATCTCTCGGCACATCCCGCCGCGCTCGATGAGCGACAGCACCGTCGCCGCTCCCACCGCCCCGGCGCCTACCACGCCTACCTTCAACGTCGGCGGTGCTTCCGTCGCGCCACTCATCGAGGGTACGAGCGTCCGCGTTCATCGGCAATGAAGAGGCTCGCGCCACCCGTGGATTCGACGACTGGCGAGGACGCCATCGTCGATCGGAACCGAGTCGGTCCGGCGTTCTGGCAGCACGCTGCTCACCGATCGGTGGGCGAAGTCCTTCTGGGTCCTCGCACGGGACCTCGGCTTGGGTCGGCCCCTCGGCAGTAGCGGGTACGGAACTTTCGCGGCCGAACCACATCGGGACGCCCCGGGACCGCAGCACACTTGGCGTGTGCGGGAATGGCCGCTCATCGGGCGCAGCGACGAGCTGGTTCGGATGCGCGAGTTGGTGTTGGACCCCGGTTGTCCCGGTGTGGTGCTGGCCGGGGCCGCTGGCGTCGGCAAGACGCGGCTTGCCCTCGAATGTCTCGGGTTGGCCGAGGGCGCTGGCCTGGTCACGGTCCGTGTGACGGCGAGTCGGTCGGCCGCTGGCTTGCCGTTCGGCGCGGTCGCCCCATTGCTGCCGGTCGATCAGGCCAGCGGAAGTTCGGCCGCCGATCGGGTCGTTGTGCTGGGCCGGTCAGCTGAGGCGTTGGTGGCACAGGCCGGCGGCCGCCGCCTTGTCGTTTTGGTTGACGACGCCCACCTCCTGGATGGTGGGTCCGCCACCCTGATCCATCAGCTGGCCGCCACGAACGCCGCCTTCCTGCTCGTCACGCTCCACGCTGGTGAGCCCGCCCCCGACCCTGTGGTGGCGCTTTGGAAGGACGGGCTCCTCGAGCGGATCGAGCTGGCCGAGCTCACCGCAAAGGCGCTCGAGGAGCTGCTCGCCGCCGTGCTCGGCGGCCACCTCGACCGGGCCGCGGCCACGCTGTTGGCGGCCCGTTCCCAGGGCAACGTGTTGTTCTTGCGGGAGTTGGTCCTCGGCGCGCTCGAGGACGGGACGCTTCGAGACGAAGGTGGGATCTTCCGGCTGGTGGGCCCACTGGCGCCGTCGGATCGTCTGGTCGAGCTGGTCGAGGGTCGCCTGGGGGCGTTCGACGCGCGCGAGCGGGATCTGGTCGAGCTGGTGTCGTTCGGTGAGCCGGTCGGCTCCGCCGAGCTTGGCGTCCTGGGAGATCCGGCGTTGGCCGAGAGCTTGGAACGTAAGGCGCAGCTGGCGAGTGGCATGAGTGGGCGGCGCTTGGAAGTTCGTCTCGGGCATCCGCTCTACGGCGA
>JAOBWJ010000326.1 GCA_025463335.1 Acidimicrobiales bacterium | reverse complement strand
GAGGCGCGGATGCCTGGGCGTGGCAGGACGTGCTCGCCCTCGACATGCGGGTCGGCGCCCCACCCGACGAGTTCAACACCCAGGGCCAGGATTGGGGCCTGCCACCGTTCGTGCCCTGGAAGCTGCGCGCGGCCGGTTACCAACCGCTGATCGAGACGTTCCGGGCCTGCTTCCGACACGCCGGTGGCCTTCGGGTCGACCACGTCATGGGACTCTTCCGCCTCTTCTGGCTGCCAACCGGCGGCGGAGTCGGGGGCTACGTGCGCTACGCGGCCAGCGACATCCTCGACATCCTCGCCCTCGAGAGCTACCGGGCCAACGCCTTCGTGGTGGGCGAGGACCTGGGCACGGTGGAGGACCACGTCCGCGCCGACCTGTACGAGCGCCAGGTGGTCTCCTACCGGCTCCTGTGGTTCGAGCCGTCGCCACCGGAGGCGTTTCCCGAGCAGGCGTTGGCCGCGGTCACGACCCACGACCTACCGACCGTCGCTGGGATCTGGACACGCTCGGATCAAGAGGACCAGAGGAAGGCCGGCCTGTCGCCCAATGAGAGCGGCGAGGAGGAGATCCGTCGCCGGCTGCAGAGAGCCGCCGGGCTCGATGACGACGCACCCGTCGAGGAGGCCGTGCTGGGCGCCTACCGGGCGATGTCCCGGGCGCCTTCACGCGTGGTGATGGCCACCCTCGAGGACGCCTTCGCCGTCACCGAGCGGCCCAACATGCCCGGCACCGTCGACCAGTGGCCGAACTGGTCGCTCGCCCTGCCCCGGCCCATCGAGGCGCTGGAGAACGATCCCCTCGCCGAGGCCATCGGGCAGTCGCTCCGGGACCGGGGTTAGGTTCGTCGTCATGGCGCTCCACATCGAGCCGCTCACCCTGTGGCTGGCCCAGACCAACTCATGGATCGTGGCGCCCGACGGCCCCGGCGGTGAATGCGTCCTCGTCGACGCTCCGCCCGAGCCCCAGGCCATCCTCGACCGGCTCAACGAGCTGGAGCTGCGGTTGGTGGCCCTGCTCAACACCCACGGCCACGTCGACCACGTGGGCGGCGTGGGTGAAGTCGTGCGCCACGCCCACGACGGCCACGAGCATGCCCACCCCATCCCCGTGCACATCCACGACGACGACAAGCACATGCTGCTCGACCCGGTCGGCACCAGCGGGCAGCTCGGCAGCCACCTGGAGGGGCTCGACGTACGCCCGCCCGAGCTCATCGAGTCGCTCGACGACGGGCAGGTCGTGCGGGGCGCGGGCATGACGTTCACCGCCGTGCACACGCCCGGCCACACCCCGGGGTCGACCTGCCTGCGGCTCGACGTCGAGGGCGCTCCGCCCATCCTGTTCAGCGGCGACCATCTCTTCGCCGGCTCCATCGGACGCACCGACTTCCCGGGCGGCTCGTTCGAGCAGCTCATGGTGTCGATGCAGGAGAAGATCCTGCCCCTGCCCGACGAGACGGCGGTCCTGCCCGGCCATGGCCCGATCACGTCGGTCGAGCGTGAGCGGAAGACCAACCCCTTCCTGCTCGAACTGCAGGCGGGCGCCTACGATCTCTCGAAGTTCACGCCGCGGGGCGAACGCTGGGGTTGAGGGCGTCGCCATAGGCGCGGAGGATGGCGTGAATGCGGACGGCGTCGAGCGCCCGGTCGGGCCCTTCCACGTTGGGCGAAGCCCAGCCGCACTCGCAGACGCCGACGGACCAGCCGCCGCCCAGGTCGAGGATGCCGATGGTTCCGTGTGCCGTGTCCATCAGCGCAGCGTCGATCCGGAGCCTGGGAGCCGGCTCAGAACGCGGTGAGCTCTCGGTGAGAATGTGTGCCCGGGGCGGGATTCGAACCCGCAAGCCTTTCGGCAAAGCTGTTTGAGAGCTTCGTGTATGCCGATTCCACCACCCGGGCTGGCGACCACAGGGTATGCGCCGTGCTGGCTACCCGTGGGTAAGGCCCTAGGTTGGTGGGGTGCGACGTCCCCTGTTGCTGCTCGCTGTGGTCGGGCTCGCACTCACGTACCGGAAGCGCCGGCTCGACGATGCCGACCGGCTGTACCCGGCCCCCTCACCCGCCCGGTGAAACCTTTCCGGCGGTGGTGGGGTCGGAGCGCCTGATCGGGAGGAGAGGGGCTGCATGCTCGCGTTCACGTTCCCAGGGCAGGGCTCGCAGAAGCCGGGCATGGGCGCGCCCTGGGTCGACCACGAATCATGGGAGCTGGTCGGCGAGGCGTCGACCGTCGCCGGGCGTGACATCGCCCGCCTCCTGCTCGAGGCCGACGCCGAGGAGCTGCGCCAGACCCGCAACGCCCAGCTGACGACGTTCGTTCTCAGCCTGGTCGTGCTCGACGCCGTCGAGCGCGTCGGCGTCTCCCCCGGCGCCGCCGCCGGCCACAGCCTCGGCGAGTACACCGCCCTCACCGCCACCGGCGCCCTCTCGTTCGACGAGGGCGTGCGCACGGTTGTGGCCCGGGGCGACGCCATGCAGGAGGCCGCCGAGGACAACCCCGGGACCATGGCCGCCGTGCTCGGACTCGACGACGAGGACTGCGACGTGGCCTGCCGCCGGGCCGACGGCAACGTGTGGGTGGCCAACTTCAACGCACCCGGCCAGGTCGTCATCGCCGGATCGGCCGAAGGCGTGGCCGCCGCCTCGGCCGCCGCCAAGGCGCTCGGCGCCAAGAAGGTCATGCCGCTGCCGGTGGGCGGCGCCTTCCACACGCCGTTCATGGCGCCGGCGCGCGACGAGCTGCGCAAGGCCATCGATGCCGCCACCTTCCGCTCCCCCGACGTGCCGGTCGTGGCCAACATCGACGCCCGGCCCCACGAGGATCCCGAGGAGTGGACGAAGCTCCTGTCAGCCCAGCTGGTGAGCCCGGTCCGCTGGCGCCAGAGCGTGCAGCGCCTGGCCGACGACGGCGTGACCCGCTTCATCGAGCTCGGCCCGGGCAACGTGCTCACCGGCACGGTGAAGCGCATCGCCCCCAGCGCCAAGGGCATCTCGGTCAGCACGCCCGACGACCTCGACGCCTTGCTCGAGGCACTCGCCGGCGAGCAGCCCCATCCGGTGAACATTCCCGACGGCGAGCACCTGTTCATGAGCGAGCGCATGGTCGTGAGCCCGGCCGCCGGGGTCTTCGCGCCCGCCGAGCCGTGGCGGACCACCCCGGAGGGCACCATCGAGGTGGGCGACCTCCTCGGCACGATCGGCGCCATCGAGGTCCGGTCACTGTTCGCCGGCCACGTGATGGGTCTGATCGCCAAGGACGGCGAGCGGGTCACCACCAGCCAACCCATCGCCTGGCTGCGCACGCACTGATGGGCATCGTCCTGCGCGGCTGGGGATCCGCTCTCCCCGAGAAGATCGTCACGAACGCCGACTTCGCGTCGCGTCTCGACACAAGCGACGAGTGGATCGTCGCCCGCACCGGGATCCGCGAGCGTCGCTTCGGCGGCTCGACCGGCACCCTCGCCGTCGAGGCTGGGCAGCGGGCCATCGACCAGGCCGGCATCGACCCCGCCACCATCGACGTCGTCGTGCTGGCGACCACCACGCCCGATCAGGTCATGCCCGCCACCGCCTCCTACGTGCAGGAACAGCTCGGCTGCGGTGGCGGCGCCATGGACGTGAACGCCGCTTGCTCGGGCTTCGTCTACGCCTTGGTGGCCGGGGCGGGGCTGTGCGAGGTCGGCGCGGAGCGGGTGCTCGTGGCGGGGGCCGACGTCATGAGCCGCATCACCGACCAGGACGACCGGGGCACCGCCATCCTGTTCGGCGACGGGGCCGGGGCCGTGGTCCTCGAGCGAGTCGAGGGTCCCGGGAAGCTTCTGGGCTGGGATCTCGGATCCGACGGCTCGCTGCGCCACCTGCTGTCCTGCGACGCCGGCGGCTACACGCAGATGAACGGCAAGGAGGTGTTCCGCCAGGCCGTCCGGGTCATGGTCGACTCCTGCTCGAAGACGCTCGCCCGGGCCGGGATCGCGCCCGCCGACGTGACGCTGCTCGTCCCCCACCAGGCCAACACCCGCATCGTCTCGGCCGCCTGCGACCGCCTCGGCATCCCGATGGATCGCACCGCGCTGGTCCTCGAACGTACGGGCAACACGTCGGCCGGTTCGGTGCCGCTGGCCCTCGCCGACGCCGCCGACAACGGCCGTCTGGCCGACGGCGACATCGTGCTGCTCTGCGGCTTCGGCGCCGGCATGACCTGGGCCAGCGCCGTCCTACAGTGGGGCGCCTGATGAGCGAGCGCGTCGTCCTGGTCACGGGGGGAAACCGAGGCATCGGTCTGGCCATCGCCCAGGCGTTCGCGGCCCAGGGCGACCAGGTGGCCGTGACGTCCCGCTCGGGCGACGTCGACGGCTTCCTCACGCTGAAGTGCGACGTGACCTCCGGCGTCGAGGTCGACGCCGCCTTCGACCAGCTCGAGGCCGAGCTCGGCCCGGCCGAGGTCGTAGTGGCGAACGCCGGCATCACTCGTGACGGGCTCACTCTGAAGATGAAGGACGAGGACTTCCTGTCGGTCCTCGACGCCAACCTGGCCGGCGCGTTCCGCGTGGCCCGCCGGGGGGTCAAGCCCATGATGCGGGCCCGCAGCGGCCGACTCATCTTCCTCTCTTCGGTCGTGGGCCTCTCGGGCTCGGCCGGCCAGGCCAACTACGCGGCAGCCAAGGCCGGCCTGGTGGGCCTGGCTCGCTCGCTGGCCCGGGAGTTCGCCTCCCGCAGCATCACCGCCAACGTGGTGGCGCCCGGCCCCATCGAAACCGACATGACGGCAGCCCTGGGCGACGACCGCCAGGGCGAGTTGGCCGGCGCCGTTCCCCTCGGGCGGTTCGGCACCACCGACGAGGTGGCGGCCGCCGTCACGTTCCTGGCCTCCCCGGGGGCCGCTTACATCACCGGCGCCGTGCTACCCGTCGATGGCGGGCTCGGCATGGGCCACTAACCCCACAACAGGAGACTGCTCAGATGGCTGACGACACCTTCGAGACGTTCAAGAAGTGCGCCGTGGAGGTCCTCCAGGTCGCCCCCGAGCAGGTCACGCTGGAGGCCAAGTTCGGCGACGACCTCGACGCCGACAGCCTCGACCTCGTCGAGCTGGTCATGGCGCTCGAGGAGGCGTTCGACATCGAAGTGCCCGAAGAGGAGCTCGAGGGCGTCACGACCGTGGCGCAGGCGTACGAGCTGGTCACCTCCAAGCTCTCGTGATCGGGGGGCGCCGCATCGCGGTCACCGGAGTCGGCGTGGTCGCCTCGTGCGGCTCCGGCCCCGACGCGTTCTGGGACGGGCTCCTCCGGGAGCCCGCGCCCGGCGCCCGCGAGATCCCCGACTGGGACGCGTCCCACCTGTTCGGGCCCAAGGACATCCGGCGGGTCGACCGGTACACCCAGTTCGCGGTGGAAGCCGCCGAGCAGGCTCTGGCCGACGCCGGCGAGATCGGTGCTGATCCCGACCGATCCGGCGTGCTGATCGGCACCGGCGTCGGCGGCCTGCACACGCTGGAGGAGCAGATCGTGCTCCGCCACGAGAAGGGCCCTCGCCGGGTCTCGCCGTTCCTGGTGCCGATGATGATGAGCAACGCGGCGGCGGCAACGGTGTCGATGCGCTTCGGCTGGCGGGGCCCGTGCGAGGCGACGGTCACGGCCTGCGCCGCCGGCACCCACGCCATCGGCAACGCCGCTCGCCTCATCGCCCTCGGCCTGTGCGACGTGGTGCTCACCGGCGGCTCGGAGGCGGCCATCACGCCCACCGGCGTGGCCGGCTTCGCCAACATGACCGCCCTGTCCAGCACCGGCATCTCCCGCCCCTACGACATCGAGCGCGACGGCTTCGTCATCGCCGAGGGCGCGGGCGTGCTGGTGCTCGAGGAGTGGGAGCACGCCGTGGCCCGGGGCGCCCACATCTGGGGCGAGATCATGGGGGCGGCGTCGACCGCCGACGCCCACCACATCACCGCGCCTTCGCCCGACGGCTCGGGCGCGGTGCGGTGCATGGAGATCGCCTTGGCCGATGCCGGCATCTCCCCCGGCGACATCGGTCACATCAACGGCCACGGCACGTCCACGCCGCTCAACGACGCCGCCGAGGCCGAGGCCATCGCCAAGGTGTTCGGCCCCGACGGGCCGCCCGTGGTATCGACCAAGGGCGTCACCGGCCATGCCCTGGGCGCCGCCGGCGCCCTCGAGGCGGTCGCCGTGCTCCTGTCCATGAAGCACGAGCTGATCCCGCCGACGGTCGGCACGGTCAACCTCGATCCCGACATCACCATCGATGTCGTGCGGGGCGAGCCCCGCCCGTGGACGCCAGCCCCGACCCTGTCGAACTCGTTCGGCTTCGGCGGCCACAACGGCTGCCTGGTCCTCGGCCCGAG
>JAOBWJ010000325.1 GCA_025463335.1 Acidimicrobiales bacterium | reverse complement strand
CACCGAGGCCGTCGTCGTGCTCGAACACCTCACCGCCCCCGGGGGTGACGCCCGATGAAGCGCCGCCTGGGCAACGCCACCCGCGACACGTTCCGCTCGCTCAGCGTGCGGAACTTCCGCCTGTTCTTCACCGGCCAGTTCATCACCCAGGTCGGCAACTGGCTGACGATGATCGCCCTCGCCCTCCTGGTGCTCGACCGCACAGGCAGCGGCGTGGCCGTCGGCCTGCTCGTGGCCTGCCAGTTCGGCCCCGTGCTGCTGTTCGGGGCGTGGGCCGGCCTGGTCGCCGACCGGTCGGACAAGCGCCGCCTGCTGCTGATCGTGCAGACGGTGGCCATGGCGCAGTCGTTCGCTCTGGCCACCCTCGCTTTCATGCATCACGCGCCGATCGCCTCGTTCTACGTGGTCGCCGCCCTGGGTGGCTTCGCCACCGCCTTCGACAACCCGGCCCGGCGTTCGTACGTCGTCGAGCTGGTGCCCCAGGACCACGTCCAGAACGCGGTCTCCCTCAACAGCGCGGTGATGACCAGCTCGCGCATCTTCGGCCCGGCGCTGGCCGGCCTGCTCATCAGCACCGTGGGCTACGGCTGGTGCTTCCTGGTCGACGCCATCTCCTACATCGGTGTGCTCGTCGCCCTCTGGATGATCGACCCGGCCAAGGTCCGCTCCGGCCCGCTCGCCGCCCGCGGCAAGGCCCAGGTGCGGGCCGGGCTGAGCTATGTGCGCCAGGTCCCGGTGCTGTGGATCTCGCTGGCCATGATGGCCATCGTCGGGACGTTGACGTTCAACTTCCAGGTGGTGTTCCCCCTGTTCGTGAAGAAGACGCTGGGGGGCAGCACGATCGACTTCACCCTCATCTACGCGGTCACCAGCATCGGCTCGCTCATCGGGGCCCTGGCCACGGCTCGGCGCAAGACGGTCGACCTGCGCGACGTCGTGCTCACGACCGCCGCCTTCGGGATCGCCATGTCCGTGCTGGCCGTGGTGCCCAACCTGGCCAGCGCCTACCCGATCGTGATCGTGGTGGGGCTCACGTCGATCGCCTTCATGACCACCTCGACGGCGATCGTCCAGCTCCGGGCCGACCCGGCGATGCGGGGCCGGGTCCTGGCCCTCCAAGCCATGGTGTTCCTCGGCAGCACGCCCATCGGCGGACCGATCCTCGGCGTCATCTGCGACGCCTTCGGGGCCCGGGCCGGTGTGGCCGTCGGTGGAGCCGCCGCCCTCGGCGCCGCCGCCTGGGGCGCCTACATGCTGCGCCGGGTCCACCCCACCGCGACGGTCGAGCCCGACAAGGACCTGGTGGCCTCCGGCGCCGAGCTCAGCGTCGCCAGCTAACCGGCTCGAACCGGCGACGGATCATCTACAGATCCGTAGATGATCCGTCGCCGGTTCAGTAGCCGACCGCCGGGTCGACGAGGCCCTGGAGCTGCTGGCCGGCGCGGAAGCGGGCCAGGTTCTCGGTGAAGATCTGCACGGTGCGGTTGGCCGTGCGGCTCGAGCTGTTCGACAGGTGGGGCGTGAGCCGAACGCCGGGGTGGGAGTAGAGCGGGTGACCGGCGGGCAGCGGCTCGCCCTCGGCCACGTCGAGCGAGGCTCGGGCCACCCGGCCGTCGTCGAGGGCGGCCATCAGGGCGTCGGAATCGACGAGCGGGCCCCGGGCGATGTTCACCAGGTGCACGCCCGGCTTCACCAGCTTCAGGGTGTCCTCGCCGATGAGGTGGTACGTCGCCGGCGTGGCCGGGGCGGTGATGACGAGGTGGTCGGCCTCGACCAGCACGTCCTCGAGCGTGCCCGACCGGATGTCGGGCAGCGGCATGGGCGAGCTCGATCGACGAGTGGCGACGACCTTCATGTCGAAGGCCAGCGCCCGCTTGGCGACCTCGGTACCGATGGCACCCACGCCGACGAGGCCGAGGGTGGCGCCGGCCAGGCCACCGAGCTGGCCGCCCTGGGGCATGTTCCACTCGGGCGGGGGCGCCGACAGCCACTGCTCGGGGAGCTGCTTCTCGTAGGCCAGCATCACGGCCAGCACGTACTCGGCGATGGGCACCGACGTGGATCCCTTCGAACACGTGAGCAGCCGGTCGCCGAGCTGGTCGAGCGGGAAGGCGTCGATGCCGGCCCCCAGCACGTGCACCCACTTGACCGTGGGCCGCAGGGCGGTGGCCACGCCTTCCTCGCTCTCCCCCACGACGGAGAGGGTGGCGAGGATCTCCGGCTCCAGGTCGGGCTGCTCCTCGGGCCAGGACACGAGCTCCTCGCCTGGGAGCTGCTTGCGCAGAACGGGCACGAAGCCGGCGTTGAACCGACCCATGTTCACCAGGATGGAACCCATCACCAGTCCTTCAGGACGCCGCCGACGTGGACGGCGGCCAAGTTGTCATCGAGGTAGGCGGGTGCCTCCTCGGTCTCGATGAACCAGCCCGTCGGGCACATGGTGAGGATCTCGACGAACGAGAAGCCCCGCCGCTCGAGCTGGGTCTCGAATGCCCGGGTGATCATGCGCTTGGTGCGCGACACGTTGCCAGCCGTGTTCACCGCACCCCGCGCCACGTAGGCGGCGCCCTCCAGCTGGGCGATGAGGTTGCTGATCAGGATGGGGTAGCCGTGTTGCTCGGCGTCGCGGCCGTCGAGCGTGTTCTTGGTCCGCTGGCCCAGCACGGTGGTGGCCGTGAGGTGGCCACCGGTCTCGCCGAACACGCCGTTGTTCAACATGATGCAGGTGACCGACTCGCCCCTCGCCGCGGTGTGCAGCACCTCCTGCAGTCCCTCGTTCACCATGTCGCCGTCGCCCTGCACGGTGACCACGACCGTATTGGGCTTGGCCCGCTTGATGCCCGTGGCGACGGATGGGGCCCGGCCGTGGAGGGCCTGGCACACCTCGAGGTCGAGGTTGTTGGAGAAGGCGGTGTAGCAGCCGATGCCGAACACGGCGATCGAGCGCTGCACCACGTCGAGCTCGGCGATCACCTCCAGCACTGAGCGCATGGCGATGGGCTCGCCGCAGCCCGGGCACAGGTGGTGCTCGCCCACCTCGATGAGGGCGGGCGTGAAGTCGTCGACCATGCGGGCGGCGCGAGTGGGCGCCTTGTCGGTGGGGACGAAGCGAACGGGCACGTCGGTCATGACAGGGCACCTGCGATCCGGTCGCCGAGGATGGTGACGTCGAGGTCGGGTGCGATGCCGAACCCCGACGTGTCGAGGCTGAGGCCGCCGATGAACGACACCGGCGTGCGGCCCAGCACGGCCAGGCGCACGTCGTCGACCATCTGGCCTTGGTTGTTCTCGTAGACGGCCACGACCTTGGCCCCCTCCGCCGCCCGGGCCACCGCCTCGGTGGGGAACGGCAGCAGGGTGATGGGCCGCACGTAGCCGGCCTTCACGCCCCGCTCCCGCAGGGCCTTCACCGCGGCCCGGATGTAGCGGCCGGGCGTGCCGTAGGCCACCACCACCACGTCGGCGTCGTCGCACAGGGCCACCTCGGCCATGGGCTCGATGCCCTTCAGCATGGCGTGGGTCGCCGCCGCGCACGCCAGGTAGTGCTCCGACAGGTCATAGCCCACGTCGTCGCGCTGCTTCTGGGTGCCGAGGGGCGAGACGAGCTTGGCCCGGCCCGAGCCACCGCTGGAGCCGTCGAGGGCCCACGACACATCCGGCGCCGGCCCGAAGTCGATGGGCTGCACGTCGACCGACTGGGAGGTGTGGGCCAGGTAGTAGTCGCCGAACACCAGCACCGGGTTGCGCCACGTGGCCGCCCAGTGGAAGGCGCGCTGGGTCAGCTCCACCGCCTCGGGGACGTCCATGGGGGCCAGCACGGGCGTGCGGTAGTCGCCGTGGCCGCCACCCCGAGTGGCCTGCCAGTAGTCGCCCTGGGCACGCGCCATGTTGAGCACCACGAGTGGCAGCCGGGCCATGGCCAGCTCGGCAATCGACTCCTGCATGAGCGACAGACCCTGGCCCGTCGATCCGGTGGCGGCGGGCGTGCCGGTGGCCGCCGCGCCCCATGCCATGCCCACCGCCTCCAGCTCCGACTCGGCGTTCATGCACACGCCCCCGACGGGTGGGAGCTGCTTCGCCATCTGCTCGAGGATCTCGGTGAACGGCGTCATGGGGTAGCCGGCGAAGAACCGGCACCCGGCCGCCACCATGGCCTCGGCGATGGCCTCCGACCCTTCCATGAGCCGCCTCATGCCAGGATCTCCACCGGGTCGTCGTACTTGTAGACCTGGAACACGAAGTCGGGGCAGATCTGCGAGCACGCCTTGCACCCGGTGCAGCCCGGCAGCAGCCGCGGATAGCGGTAGCCGCGGCCGTTGACCTCGTGGACCGTCATCTCCAGCACCCGGGGCGGGCAGGCGTCGATGCACAAGTCGCAGCCCTTGCACGCCTCGACGTCGATGACCACCGTTCCGCGCGTCAGCATGCCGCCTCCCATCCCGCTCGCAGCGCCGTCACGTTGAGCTCGACGTGCTTGGTCCGGTACGGCGGCAGCGACTCGGCGACGGCGGCGTCGAGCGAGGCCAGCGCAACCAGGCCGGTGAGCCGCGCGTAGGCACCAGTCATCACCATGCTCGCCGTCATGATGTTGCCCAGATCGACGGCCAGGTCGGTGGCCGGGATGTCGTGCAGGTCGATGCCGTCAACGGCGACCTCGCCCTCATAGACCGTGCTGTTGCGCAGCACGATGCTCCCGGGCCGCAGCCGGGCCAGCGTGGGTTCCACGTAGTCGTGGTGCATGAGGATCGCCGACCACGTGGACCCGACGGTGGGGGGCGCCTCCACGGGCTCGTCACCGATCACGATGGTGGCCTCGGTGTTTCCGCCGCGCATCATGCCGCCGTAGCTGCCGAACAGCTGGACCTCACGACCCTCGGCGATGGCGGCCCGGGCCACGACCTGGGCGGCCAGCTGGATGCCCTGGCCCCCGATCCCCGACAGGACCAATTCGCGTTCCATCAGCCCACCTGCTCGGCGAGGAGGCGGCGTTGCACCTGGTTGGTGGCCGACGTGCGAGGGATGGCGTCGACCAGGGCCAGACGGCGGGGTTGCTTGAAGCGGGCCAGGCGTCCCTCGCAGTGGGCGGTCAGCTCCTCGAGCGTCACGTCGCCGACGACCACGGCGCACACGACCTCGCCCCACTGGGGGTCGGGCAGCCCGATGACGGCCACGTCCAGCACGGAGGCATGCTCCGAGAGCACGACCTCGACCTCGGCCGGCACGACCGTCTCGCCGCCCGTGCGGATCACGTCCTTGGCCCGGCCCACGATCGACAGGTAGCCCTCGTCGTCGACGTCGGCCAGGTCGCCGGTGCGGTACCACCCGTCGACGAGTGCCTCGGCGGTCACGGCCTCGTCGTCGAAGTAGCCGTCGAACAGCAGCGGCCCCCGCACCCACACCTCGCCGGCGTCGTCGACCCGGACTTCACTGAGGGGAGCCGGCACGCCGCAGCTGCCGGGCTTGCGGTCGAGGTCGTCGTGCGAGAGGTGGGCCACGCTGCCGGATTCGGTCGAGCCGTAGAACACCCGCAGGTGCGCGTTGGGCGCCGCCTCGGCGATGCCGTGGAGCAGGTCGAGCGGGGTGGCCGACGTGCCGGTGTCGGCGATGCGCAGCGACGGCAGCTGGCGGCCGTCGAGGTGGCCGAGCACCCGCCGCCACACGCCCGGGATGCAGTTCAGCCGTGCCGCCTGGTGGGCGTCGACGGCCTCGCAGATGGCGGCGGCATCCGAGGTGGTGAACACCACCCGATCGCGTCCCGCCCACTGCTGCAGGGCGATCGTCCACGCCCCCATGTGGAACAGCGGGTAGGGGCAGACCATCGGGCCTCGCGGCTCGAGCAGCGCGCCGGGGTGGCAGCGCAGCACGCTCACCCGGTGCGAGAGCACCACGCCCTTGGGTCGGCCGGTGCTGCCGCTGGTGAAGAAGATGACGTGGGGGTCGGTCTCGACCAGGCCCGGAACCGTGATGTCGGCATCGTCGTGGTCCGCCGCCCGCTCCCCGAGATCGCCGAGCTCGACGACCGGCACTCCCGCCTTCTCCCCCACCAGGGCGCCCTCGGCGGCGTGGGCGGCGTTGACCACCAGGTGGCTGGGCCGGGCCGACTGGACCACGGCCGCCGCCTCCGCGGCCGGGAGCACGCCGCTCACCGGGGCGAACACGGCACCGGCCTTGGCCAGGGCAGCAAACACCGGCACCAGGCCGAGGTCGGTGCCCGACCACACGGCCACCCGGTCGCCGTGGGCGACACCGAGGGCGCGGGCCACCTGGTTGGCCCGCCGGTCGAGCTGGCCGTACGTCAGCGACCGGTCGCCGAACGCCGCCGCCACCCGTTCCGGGATCGCTCGGGCCCCGTTCCGGAAGATGTCCCCCACCAACATTTGCTTCACGAGAACAGTGATCTTAGATTCTCAGAGCATCGTGTCCAGTCTCTCCGAGGAGTTCGCGTCGAGAGCGCTCGAGCGCACCATCGCCGAGCGGCGCGACGAGTACGTCCAGGAGATCCAGCGGATCGTCGACGCCACCTACCGGGTGATCGAGCGCACCGACCAGGTCGACCCCTCGCTGCGCGACGTGCTCAAGGAGGCGAAGCTCTCGACGCAGGGCTTCTACCGGTACTTCCAGTCGAAGGACGAGCTGCTGCTGCTGCTCCTCGACGACGGCCGGCGCCGGCTGCTGTCGTACCTCGAGCACCGCATGGACCGGGCCACCACACCGGAAGGCCGGGTGCGGGCGTGGGTCGAGGGTGTGCTGGCCCAGGCGTCCCGGCCCGACGCCGCCTCCCGGACCCGGCCGTTCCTCGCCAACCAGGACCGGCTGGCTGCTGCCTACCCCGAGGAACAGCAGCGGTCGGTCGACGCGCTCGTGGACCTGCTGGCCGCGACCGTGTCGGAGCTGCGGCCCGGTCGCCGGCGGGACACCGCCCGCCGGGACGCCGAGGCGATCTACCACCTGGCCTTCGGAGTCCTGCACGTGGCCCTGCGCCACGGCGAGGCACCGACGGCCGCCGAGACCGAGCACCTGGTGCGCTTCTGCCTCCAGGGCTTGGCTGACACGTAGGGGGCAAGCACCATGAGCACCGACGAACGGGTGTTGGGGCCGGTCGGCTCGGAGATCGTCTTCGAGAACGACCGGGTGCGCATCTGGCAGCTCCGGCTGGCGCCGGGCGAGCGCAGCGCCATCCACCGCCACGAGCTGGACAACATCCTGATCCAGATCGCCGGCGACCGGATCGCCGCCGAGCCCGAGCCCGACACCGAGGGCCCGTACCGCGAGTACATCGAGGCCGAGCCCATCCCGGGCGCCGCCATCTACGTCACCAGGGGCGGGGTGGAGACGGCGGTGAACACCGGCACCCAGCCCTACCTCGAGGTCATCGTCGAGCTGAAGGACTGACCCCTCCCTAGCCTGAGGTCATGGCCTACACGGCGATGACCGACGACGAGTGGTGGGCGTTCCTGGTGGAGATGCCGCGCCCGGCCATCCTGAGCACGGTGCGGGCCGACGGCCGACCCCACGCCGCGCCCGTCTGGATCGACGTGGAGGACGGCGCCATCGTCTTCAACACCGGCACCGACACGGTCAAGGGCCGCAACATCGCCCGTGACCCGCGGGTGAGCCTCGTCGTGCAAGACGACCAGCCGCCGTTCAGCCACGTCCTCGTGGAGGGCGTGGCCGAGACATCCGACGACCTCGACGACCTGCGGGCCGTGGCCACCCGGATCGGCGGCCGCTACATGGGCGCCGACCAGGCCGAGGCCCTGGGCGCCCGCAACGGTGTGCCCGGCGAGCTGGTGGTCCGGGTCCGGCCCACCCACGTGGTCGCCGTCAAGGACGTTGCGGACTGAGCTGGGCCTCGGCGAAGTCGAGGAGCCGATCGAACGACGTCCCCCCGCCGTCCACCGCCGTGAGGAGGAACCCCGACGGGTAGAAGCCGTGGCCGGCACC
>JAOBWJ010000314.1 GCA_025463335.1 Acidimicrobiales bacterium | reverse complement strand
GAGGAGTACGAGGCCAGTGTGGTCGTGGTCGGGCACCCGCTGTCGCTCGATGGCCGCTCGGGCCCGGCGGCGCGACTGGTGGAGGCCGAAGTGGACGAGCTACGAACGAGCCTCGAGGTTCCCGTGGAGCTGTACGACGAGCGCTTCACGACCGTGACCGCCGACCGATCGATGCTGGAGCGCAACATGAAGGCCGACGCCCGCCGCAAGGTGGTCGACAAGGTGGCTGCGGCCGTGCTGCTGCAGTCATGGCTCGACGGACCGGGCGCCCGTCGTGGCTGACCTCTTCTTCGACCGCGAGGCCACCCCGCCGGGGGGGTCGTCGCCGCTGCCGCCCAAGCGGTCGCGGACCGGGCGGTGGCTCACGGTCTTGGCCGTGGTGGCCGCCTTGGTGGTGGTCCCGCTCGGGTCCGGCGCCTTCTGGGTCAAGGGCAAGGTCGACCCGCCGGGTGGGCCGGGCACGGCGGTGAGCGTCGACGTCCCCAAGGGGGCCTCGACCAGCGCCATCGCCGAGTTGCTCGAGACCAAGCAGGTCATCACCGACGCCCGGGTCTTCAAGCTGTACCTCAAGTTCACGGGCGGTGGACCGTTCGAGGCCGGGCTCTACCGGCTGCACGAGAAGTCGTCGATGGGCGACGTCGTCACCACCATGGAGGGCGGCCCGGCCCTGCCGGCGGCCGAGAACCTGACGATCCCCGAGGCTCTGGTGTTGGAGCAAGTCGCCCAGCGGGTCGGGCGCATCAAGCACCTGGACTCCGCCACGTTCCTGGCTGCCGCCAAGAGCGGCGACGTCCGCTCGAAGTACCAGCCGGCCGGCCAGCTCTCGCTCGAGGGCCTGCTGTTCCCCGACACCTACCGGATCGAGGACAAGGAGGACGAGCTCGGCGTCCTCGCCCGCATGGTGGGAACGTTCGACGACGTGGCCGGGTCGCTTGGCTACGACCAGGCCAAGCAGAAGGTGGGCTACACGCCCTACCAGACGATCATCGTGGCGTCGCTGGTGGAGGCCGAGGCCAAGGACGATGCCGACCGGGCCAAGATCGCCCGCGTCATCTACAACCGGCTCGAGAAGAAGATGCCGCTCGGCATCGACGCCACCTTCTACTTCGCCCTGCCCCTCGACCGCCGGGGCACCGCCCTGCGGAAGTCCGACCTCGACCGGCCCGGGCCCTACAACACCCGCAAGAACGTGGGCTTGGTGCCGACGCCCGTGGCGTTGCCCGGCAAGGCGTCGCTCGAGGCAGCCCTGAACCCCGCGCCGGGCGACTGGCTGTACTACGTGCTCAAGGACGAGCGCACCCACGCCTTCTCCTCGGACTACAACCAGTTCCTTCGGGACAAGCAGGCGGCGCAGCAGAAGGGCCTGATCCCGTGAAGTGGCAGCCGGGTTCGCACACCCGGCTGGCGGCCGTGATCGGTGATCCGGTGCGGCACTCGTTGTCGCCCACCATCCACAACGCCGGCTTCCGTGCCGTCGGCCTCGACTGGACGTACCTGGCGTTCGACGTGCCGGCCGGCGGGGGAGCCGGGGCGGTGGCGGCCATGCGGGCGCTCGGCATCGACGGGCTCAGCGTGACCATGCCCCAGAAGCTGGAGGTGGCGGCCGCCGTCGATCGCCTGTCGCCGGCGGCCGAGGCGTTGGGCGCGGTGAACACGGTCGTCCGCGAGGGCTCGGTGCTGGTCGGGGAGAACACCGACGGTGAGGGCTTCCTGAACGCCCTGCGCCTCGACGAGGGCGTCGACGTGGTGGGCATGCGGTGCCTGGTCGTCGGTGCCGGGGGAGCGGCCCGGGCCGTCATCCGCTCCCTGGCCGAGGCCGGCGCGGCCGAGATCGTGGTCGTCGCCCGGCGCTCGGAGGCGGCGGCCGAGGCGGCCGCCCTGGCCCCGGGCGTGGGCCGCATCGGCTCGACCGACGCCGCCGACAGCGCCGACCTGGTCGTCAACGCCACTCCGGTTGGCATGGGTGAGGTCGTCGAGCTGGGCGACGCCCTCCCGGTGGACGCCAGTCGCCTCGGTGCCGGTCAAGTGGTGGTCGACCTGATCTACCACCCGCTGGTCACCCCGCTCGTGGCGGCAGCCCGCCAGCAAGGGGCGGTGGCGGTCAACGGGCTCGGGATGCTGCTGCACCAGGCGGCCATCGCCTTCCGCCTGTGGACCGGCGAGGAGGCCCCGCTGGAGGCCATGTCGGCGGCCGTGCTCGCCGAATTGGCGAAGCAGGCAGGAAACATCAAGCCGTAGTGAATAGCGGCTTTCGGCCCTTGCCAGCAGACCAAGCCGGTACCAGGGGAACCGGCCGCACCGCTGGCCGGCGCGGGACGCGGCGGGCCGGATGCCGCTGTTCCGAAGGCTCGCCGAAGGCGTCCGAGCCTTTGGCAACCGTATGGTGGCGCCCATTCCCTTTGGTGACAAACCGCTGAAGGTGGGCCTTCGTCGTGCCGATATCGACAAGGCATGGCGAAGGTTCAACTCGGAAACCTGCTGATCGAGCGCGGGCTCTGCACCCCGGTCCAGATCGACGCGGCCATGGTCGAGCAGTCACGCACCGGCGTCTCGCTCGGCCGAGTCCTCGTCGCACAGGGCATGCTCACCGAGACCGACCTGGTCGCGGCCCTCGCCGCCCAGGTCGGGCTGGAGTTCGTCGATCTCCACGATCGCCAGATCGACCCCACGGCCTCCGGGTCGGTGAGCGACGCCCTGGCCCGCCGCTACCAGGCCCTCCCGATCGCGTGGGAGGGCACCACCCTCGTCGTGGCCATGGCCGACCCCTCGAACGTGCTGGCCGTCGACGACATCCGGTCGGTCACGGGCGCCGACGTGCGGGTGGTGGTGGCGACGCGGACGGCCATCGAAGCCGCCATCAACCGCGTCCACCGCATCGACGCCGATGTGGAGGACGTGACCTCGGTCGCCCTCGACCTGGCCCAGGAGGACGAGGATCTTGCCTCCATCCGGGAGGTCACCGAGGACGCCCCGATCGTCAAGCTGGCCAACCTGCTCATCCGGCAGGCCATCCAGGACCGGGCCTCGGACATCCACATCGAGCCGACCGAGCACGACGTGCGCATCCGGTACCGGATCGACGGCGTGCTCCACGAGGTCATGCGCTCGCCCAAGCGGGTCCAGTCGGGCCTGCTCAGCCGGGTGAAGATCATGGCCGACCTCGACCTCGCCGAACGCCGCATGCCCCAGGACGGTCGCCTCTCGGCCGTGATCGCCGGACGCCAGATCGACCTGCGGGTCGCCACCCTGCCGACCGTGTACGGCGAGAAGATCGTCATGCGGGTGCTCGACAAGGGCACGGCGCTGCTCGACCTGGGCGAGC
>JAOBWJ010000288.1 GCA_025463335.1 Acidimicrobiales bacterium | reverse complement strand
TGGCGGCGCCGGAGCCTGCGGTGGTCGCTGCTCCTGAGACGGCGCCCGAGCTTGTGGTCACCGCGGAGCCTGAAGCTGCCGCAGCCTCTGAGCCCGCAGCCTCTGAGCCCGCCGCAGCCTCTGAGCCCGCAGCCTCTGAGCCCGAGGGGCACGACGAGGCGCTGACGGTGCCGGAGTCGCCGTCCCACACCGCAGAGGGCTAGAGCACCTCCAGCACGTCGAGCGGCCGCGCTGCTACGACGTCGCCCGGCTCCGGCCGGGCTCGGGCGTTCCAGCCAGCCAGCACGAACGTGGCACCAGCGGCGCGGGCGCAGGCCCGGTCGTGGGCGGTGTCGCCGACGAAGACCACCTCCGCACCGGTCACGCCGAAGGCGTCGAGGACCGGCGCCAGGTCCTTGCCGGCGGGCCCGAAGTCCTCGGCGAACAGGGCCAGTTCGGGCTGCCACCCCAGCCGCGCCAGCTCCGCCTGGCCTGACACCCGCGCCTTGTGCGAGCACACGGCCCACCGGTCAAGGCCGGCCACGAGCTCGTCCACGCCGGCGAAGGGTCGGGCCACGGTGGGGTCGTAGCGGTCCAGGTAGTCCTCGACGCTGACGCCGTGCAGCGCGCATTCGTCGGCCAGCAGCCGTCCGAAGGTGATGCGCTCCCGAGGCACTCCCAGCTCGAGGAGCGGCGCAGCCAGGGCCTCGTCGGAGTCGACGAGGGTGCCGTCCAGGTCGAAGATCGCGATCAGGGCAGCCGCGGGCTCAGGACGGTGGCACTGCTCCCCCGCCCGACGAACTCCCCCGTGCCCACCCGCTCGTCCCAGCGAGCCCCGCACGACGCGCAGGCACACGCATCCAGGTGAAGGCTCGCGAGATACAACCGTTCGACGTCGTAGCCCTCGCAGAAGGGGCACTGGAGCCGACGGCTGTGATCACTCACCGCGCGGAAGGGTACCGACTGCGGTGACTGCTGTCACCGACCCCAAGTACGGTCCTGCCATGGTCGAGTACGAGATCCGAGGACACGTCGCCATCCTCACGCTCGATCGGCCCGAGGCCCGCAACGCCGTCGATCCGGCCCTGGCCAACGCGTTGGAGGCGGCGATCGATCGGCTGGAGGCCGACGACGACGTCTGGGTCGGCGTGCTCGCCGCCCGCGGCCCGGTCTTCTGCGCCGGGGCCGACCTCAAGGCCATCAACGAGGGACGGGCCGACGGCATCATCACGCGGCGTAGTGGCTTCGCCGGCATCTGCCGGCGGTCTCGCTCCAAGCCGCTGATCGCGGCAGTCGATGGGCCGGCGCTGGCCGGCGGGTGCGAGATCGTCGCCGCCTGCGATCTGGTGGTGGCGTCGACCGATGCGTCGTTCGGCATCCCCGAGGTCAAGCGGTCGCTGGTCGCGGCGGCCGGCGGCCTGTTCCGCCTGGCCCGCAAGCTGCCGCCCAACGTGGCCATGGCCATGGCCCTCACCGGCGATCCGATCTCTGCCGAGCAGGCCTACGTCCACGGGCTGGTCAACGAGCTGGTGGAGCCGGGCGCCGTGCTGGACGCCGCCCTGGCCCTGGCCGACCGGATCACGGCCAACGCTCCGGTCGCCGTGCGGCTGAGCCGGCAGGTCGTGCTCGACGGTGCCCTTGCGCCCGACGACGACGCCTGGCGACTCAGTCGAGACGCCTACCAGGAGGTGCTTGCCACCGAGGACTTCCGGGAGGGACCTCTGGCGTTCGTCGAGAAGCGGGCGCCGGTCTGGAAGGGTCGCTAGCTAGACGATCACGTTGAGCACACCGTGCTCGTGGAGGAACTCGGCCAGACCGTCGACCAGGTTGGGCATCTCGGCGACCTCATGGAGCGGTACCCACGCCGCCTCGGCAGCATCGTCGCCGGCCACCGGGTCGACCGGGTCGAGGATCTCGACGACGAAGTCGAGGATCACGAAGTGATGGTCGTCGCCGATGCGCTCCACCCATCCGAGCAGACGCCCGCAGAGGCCCTCCAGACCGGTCTCCTCGGCCAGCTCCCGGACGACCGCCTCGCCGACGGTCTCCCCCGGTTCGACCCGACCGCCTGGCACCGACCACTCCCCCGCCGCCACGCCCCGCCCGCGGCGGACGAGCAGCAGCCGGCCGTCTTCGACGGCCACCGCGCCCACACACACCTCGGGCCTCATTTGGACTCCAGCGACCGGTGCACCACGAGCGCCCGGGCCGTGAAGCCGAACGTCTCGAAGAAGTTCTTAGTCGAGCGGTTCCCAGGCAGCGCCAGGCCGTCGACGCCCATGCAGCCGCGCTCGCCGCACCAGCGCAACACCTCGTCGACGAGCGCCTCACCCAGCCCGACGGCCCGGGCCTCAGGCTCGACGTAGATGTCGCGGAGAACGCCGAGCAATCGCCCGTCGCGGATTCGTTCGGTGCCCACCACGGCGTAGCCCAAGACGGCATCGTCGATCGTGCCCGCCAGCACCAGCGCCGACGGGTCGGCCAGATCCTCCCGGAGCGAGGCCTGGGCCGGGATCGGTCGGGCATCCCGCAGGGCCCACACCTCACCGCCCCGCCCGTCGACCTGCTCGGCCACCGCCTCGGCCGCCAGCTCGGCCAGCCGTTCGAGGTCGGCCTCCGTCGCCGGCCGGGCCGCCTCGATCATCGAGCCGACTGCGACTGGAGCTGCGCGACCCGCCCGAGGATCGTCTTGCGCCCGCGATGGGCGGCCTCGTAGGCCCGAACGGCCTCGAGCTCATCGGCTGCCAGCCCCTCGAGCCGGGGCAGCACCTGGGAGGCGGAGAGCGAGTCGTAGCCGGGGATGGCGAGATCGCTCCCGCCGGGTCCGCTGGTGGCCGGGCGAGGCCCGGGCGCCTCGGCCAGTCGGCCTTCGGCATCCTCCCGCGCCCGAGCGAACGCCTTGCCGGCCTGCGCCTGGCCCTGGTGCACGGCGAACTCGCCGATCATCCGGGCCTGGGTCACCTGACCGGTCAGCCGCTCCCGCCCTCGCCTGGCCAGCTCGGGCAGGAGCTCCTTGGCCGACACGGCCAGCCCGACCGGCACGTAGACGAACGCCTCCAGGGCGAGGTCCAGCGGGCGCCGGTCGGTGGCCATGTGGGCTACACGCAGTCCCGGCAGAGTTGGGCCGTCTCGTCCGCCAGCTGGCTCGGGTGCTTCACGAGGAAGCACGACTGGCACACGAACTCGCCGGGCGCCCGGGGGCGCACCTTGCCGCCCTCACCCTTGTCCTCGGCGTCGACCGGCTCCTCTTCCTCCTCATCGTCGTCGTCCTCGACGACGGCGATGCGGTCCTTGAGGATGGCGTCGAGGTCGGCCTCGACGTCGTCGGGGTCCTCTTCCTCCTCGTCGTCGTCATCGGAGTCGTCGGCGACCACGACGGGCGCCTCTGCCTCCTCCTCGTCTTCGACGACGTCGTCCACGACGTCTTCGTCGACGACGAAGACCTCTTCCTCATCTTCGAGGTCCTCGTCGAGCTCTTCCTCGTCGAGGTCCTCTTCCTCAGTCTCGGTCTCGGTCTCAGCTTCGTCTTCGAAGTCGTCTACGTCGTCGTCTGCCATCACAAGTCCTTGGGGGGCGTTTCGGTGCTGGAGCAACCGCGGCGGGACTCTACCGATTCTGGGAGCCCGCGCCACCCATGGCAGGGAGGTGAGCCCGACGAGCCGTTGGGGCCGCCGGCGAACCGGCGTTTGCTACTGAGCTCGTCGGGCCACCATCCCGTACCTCCGCCCGCCAGACGACGACGAGGCGTCGCCCTTCTTCGCACGCGCTGGGGCCAGGTGTCAAGCAGGTCGACGCGGGACGACAAGCCTGTGACCTGGGAGTTCGCGCGTCGTCGCAGGTCACGAAGGGCGGGGGAATTTCAGGCGCGAAAGCGACTTCTCAACGCGAGCACGCTGTCCACATAGGTGACCGTGCCGGGAAACGCGCCGACGGCGCGCACCGAGGCCGGGCCCTGGTAATAACCGGCGAGGGCGAGGCGGACGTCCCCACCGGCCCGGTCGAGGAGCCAACGCAGGTACCGGGCGCTCATGCGGATGTTGTGCTCGGGCACCCGCGGGTCCAAGGAGGGCACCCCGATGAGGTCGGTGCGGACGAACCGCACGGTGGCCGGCATGAGCTGGCCGATGCCGTAGGCCCCCACGCTGGAGGTCACCTGGTTCTGCCAGCCCGACTCGAGCCACGTGGTGGCCATGACCAGGTCGGCCGGAATGGCGTTGGCGGCGGCCCACCGCTGGAAGTGGGGCACGAGGGCGAGGCGGGCCGGCGATTGCTGGAGCCGGGCCGGGTAGCCCGCCGACGGGGCGGCGCCGGGAATGGTCAGCCGGGCCCCGAGCCGCAGCACCCGGCGCGTGTCGAGTCGGTTGGCGTCGGCCAGGCTCCGCAACGACACGCCGTAGCGCCGGGCGATGGTCGTGAGGTTGTCGCCGGCAGCGACCACGTGGCTCCGCCCGACCGCGGGTGCGGCGACCCCGGGGACGGTGAGGGTGCGGCCGGCGAACAAGCGGTCGGGATCGGTGATGGCGTTGGCCCGGGCCAGGTCGAGCGCGGACACGCCGAACCGGTTGGCGACGCCGGAAAGCGTGTCACCGGGACGGACGGTGTAGGCCGCCGAAGCGCCGAGCGCCAGGGCAAGGATCCCGGCAAGAACTGCGGGACGCACGGGCATGCAAGTACCTCCGGCCGCCCGCCAACCGGACATACTGCCCGAATCGGCTGGCCACGGCCAGCTCGAGGGTCAGCTGGAGCTGGACTGGCGTCGGGTCTCGGCCCGACGCTCGGCCTCGAGCCGCTCGAGGCCGGGCTCGGTGTGATCGACGTAGCGCATCATCGCCGCCAGGGCGTGGTGCCCGGCCTGCTCGTCGATGAGCCGGTGCATCTCCTGGCACACCCGCCGGTAGGCAGGATGGCCCTGGGGCCCGGTACGCAGCTCCAGGAGGTGCATGGCCTCCCGAGCGTTGAAGTGCATCACATAGCGGACCTTGTAGGCCAGGCTCACGGCATAGCCGGCAGCGGCCGGGAAGCGCTCGGCCAGGGCGTCGTGGAGGGCGGCCGACCGGTGCATGGCCTCGTGGAAGCGGTCGGCCATGCCGGCGCCCTGGACCGGCTCGGGCACGTCGTAGCCGTGCCGGGGCGAGAGGGGCTGCCACTCGATGGTCATCATCCGGTGACGCTGGAGGTCGCGGAACGCGCCGTAGTCGGAGCAGATGTCGAAGCGGTAGTCGACCCGCTCGAGGGCCCGGCCCGGCTTGTGCCGGCGGTTGCTGCGGTCGCCGGCGTAGGCCCGCACCAGACCCATGCGCTCGTCCGCCGTCATGCGCTGGACCCGGTCGAAGATCTGCTGCTCCGGCAGGGAGGTGTACGGGTAGAGCATGGCGGCGAGCGCCTTGTCCTCGGCCTCGGGATCCCAGTCGATGAGGCTGACTTCGGGCACCGCGGCCGGCTCCTCGTCGAGGAACAGCTTGGCCGCGTACTCCTCGGTGGCCTCGCGTGTGCCTCGCAGATAGTCGGACCACGCCCCGCCCCGATCGGGCAGATCGACCCGCTTCAGGAACGACGGGATGACCTTCCGGAGCTCGGCGAGCATGAGATCGGAGTAGGCCCGAGCCTCGGGCAGCGGGTGGGCCCGCATGCGCAGCAGCAGGGCCTCGTAGGCCTGGCCGGTGCCGTAGATGCCGACGTTGGACAGCGACGCGGCCGGAAGGATGCCGCGGACGGCGTCGAGCGCCTTGGCCCGGATCGACTGGCGGTACACGAAGTCGGAGTCGCCCGGGTCCTTGGGAAACTGCTCACGGCACCAGTCCTGGACCTCGGGGACCAGTTCGGCATAGGCGTCGAAGAGACGGTCCATGTCACCGACGTAGCGGGTGCCCAGCGGGGAGGCGAGGATCTCTGGGTCGCGGTGGAAGCGGTAGCGGCCCCCGAGGCGGGCGTCGTAGGCGATGTAGCGCGTTGATTGTTCGAGGTAGGCCATGAGCCGGCCCCACTCGAGGATCTTGGTCAGCAGGTTGGATGACTGCTCGCACGCCAGGTGGACGCCGCCGAGCTGGGCCACCGAATCGTCGCCGTACTCGAAGAAGACCTTGTCGTAGAGCTGCTCGGCCCGCTCGAGCCCCACGGTGGCGTCGATGCTGAGATCGCCCTCGATGTCGAGCTCACCCACGAACTCGTCGAGGAAGAGCCGGCGCAGACTCTTGTGGGTGCGGCTGTAGCGGGCGAACAGGGCGCCCTTCACGACCTCCGGCAGGTTGACCAGGGCGAACACCGGACCGTCGAGGTTGGTGACGTAGCGACGCAGGACGTCGGCTTCCTCGTGGGTCCACTCCTCACGGTGGTAGGTCGCCGGGGCAGACACAGGGTCAAGGCTAGAACCGCGCGGGCCCCATGGCGCGGAGCCTCCGTTCAGCCGGTGCCGGCGGTGGCCCGCTCGAACTCGGTGCGGGCCTGGTCGACCAGCGACCGGTCGGCCCACACGTCGGCGATGGTCATGGCCATGGCTTTGGCCCCGAGGATGACGGCCTCGTCGCCCGCCGGTGAGCCGGCGTGCCGGGTGAACTCGTGGGAGTGGATCGACACCCCGGGCGGCGCCACCCGGATCATGGGGTGGATCGACGGCACCAGGTAGCTCACGTTGCCCATGTCGGTGCTGCCCACCACTCGGGGCTCCGTCTTCCGGGGGTCGGACACGGGCCGGCCGAGGGTGCTGGCGTTGGCGGCGTAGAGGCCGGCCAGGACGGGGTTGTCCACCATGTCGGCGTAGATGCGGTGCAGCACCTTGTGCTCGCAGCGACAGCCGGTGGCCATGGCCCCGGCCTCCCATGCGGCGATGACCCGTTCCGTGAGGGGCTCGAGCGACTTCAGACGCTCGGAGCGGACCATCCACTCCATGACCGTGTGGTCGGGGACGATGTTGGGTCGGTCGCCGCCCTTGCGGAACACACCGTGGATGCGGTCGGTGGAGCGGATGTGCTGGCGGAGGGCGGCGACGTTCGTGTAGCCGAGCACGGCGGCGTCGAGGGCGTTTCGTCCCTTCCACGGGAAGGCGGAGGCGTGGGCCGCCTCGCCGAAGTACTCGACCTCCATGGTCACCGCCGCAAGGGTGTCCATCGACAGGAGGTCGGCATCGGCCGGGTGGACCATCATCGCCGCGTCCACGCCCTCGAAGGCCCCGGCCTCGGCCATGAACACCTTTCCGGCGCCGCCCTCTTCGGCCGGCGTGCCGAGGATGCGCACCCGGCCCCCGGCTTCGGCGGCCAGGGCAGCGGCGGCCAGTCCGGCGCCGAGGCCGGCGGTGGCGATGATGTTGTGGCCGCAGGCGTGGCCCACGCCCGGCAAGGCGTCGTACTCGCAGCACACGGCGATCTCGGGTCCTTCGGTGCCGGCCCGGGCGTCGAAGGCGGTGTCGAGCCCGTGGGCCGAGCGGGTGACCTCGAGGCCCTCCCGTTCGAGCAGCTCGGTCAGGAGGGCATGGGCGTGGTGCTCCTCGAAGCCGAGCTCGGGGTGGGCATGGATGTCGTGGGACGTCTCGATGAGGGTGCCGGCCAGTGCGTCGATGCGGTCGCACATGCGGGCCTTGAGCGTCGAGACGTCCATCGCCAGAGGCTAGTGACGGGTCACTGGTGACGGAGCACGATCTTGCCGAGCTGCTCGCCCTTCTCCAGTCGCTCGAGGGCGTCCGGGTACTCGGCCAGCGGGACCGTGCGGTCCACCACGATCGGAAGGCCCTGGCGGACGAGATCGACCACCTCGGCCCACTCCTCGTGGGAGCCCATGGTCGAGCCGATGATCTCGTGGTGCTTGAAGAACAGGCGGGGCAGTGTCACCTCCACCTTGGGACCCGACGTGCCGCCGCACACCACCAGACGCCCGCCGGGCACCAGTGATCGCATCGACTTGTCCCACGTGGCGGGACCCACCGACTCGATGACGATGTCGGCCTCCACGTTCCACCGGTCGGCCGCCGAGTCGACGACCTCGTCGGCGCCGAGCGCGAGGGCCTGCGTCAGCTTGGCCTCGTCGCGGGACGTGGCCACGACCCGGGCGCCGGCGAACTTGGCCAGCGCCAGGGCAGCCGAGGAGACGCCCCCACCCACGCCGACCACCAGCACGGTGTGGCCGGGACGAAGGCGCCCGCGGCGCAGCATGCGCCAGGCGGTGAGGGTGGCGAGGCCGAAGGCGGCGCACTCCTCCCACGAGCGGTGAGCCGGGCGGGGTGTGGCGTTGACGGCGGGGACGACGACCAGCTCGCCATGACCACCCCAGCGCTGCTCGCCGAGGATCTGGAAGCTCGGGCACAGGGGCGACTCACCACTCAGGCAGGCCCGGCACCGTCCGCACGAGATGGCCGGGTTGATCACCACCTCGTCCCCGACGGCGACCGTCTGGACAAGATCACCGACGGCCTCGACCACGCCGGCCGCGTCGCACCCGGGCACGTGGGGCACATGGGGGGTGGGCATGCCCTTGGTCAACCACAGGTCCATGTGGTTGAGGGCGCTGGTCACGACTCGGATCCGCACGTCGAGCGGGCCGGGCTCGGGTACGTCGATCGTCCCCCACCGGTAGCTGCCGGGCGATTCGTCGAGGATCCAGGCGTTCACACCACGACGGTAAGCGCATCGGGGTCCACCCGAACGCTGAGGTCCTGGAACGTGCCCACGGGTCGGCCGTCGAGGCGCACCGGCACCGGCCGCTCGAACCGGAACTGCTCGGCCGGCACCCGTCGCATCTTCAAACGGGGGTGGGGCATGTGGGCACCGAGCTTGGCCCGCGCCCGGGCGGCCAGGAGCTCGCCGGGCCGCAGCCGGCCGTCGGTGATGTCGAGCAGGCCGTCGCCGGGGTGGGCCTTGGGGCCGAGGTTGAGCGCACCCAGCCACGCCGCGTTCATGGCCACCACTCCCCGACCCAACCAGAAGGCCCGGCGGGCGACCAGGTGGGCCACGAAGAAGTGCAGGGTGCCATCGAGGAGGACCTCGCCCAGGTCGACCGGGAACGTCATGGCCTCCTCGGAGCGCAGGCGCCCCTCGTCGCCCCGGCCCCCGAGCGTGCGACACAGATCGCCCCCGAGCAGTCCGAGTGGCGGCACGGGCTCGCCGGCCCGCCGGGCGGCGGTCACGATGTCCATGGCCTCGTCGTCGCTCCGGACCGGGACGCCGTGACGGGGAAGGGCGCCGGGCTCGCCCCAGGCCTCACCCTTCCGGATCGTCATCGACGTCCCCTCGCGCCCCCACGGTGCTCGACGCCGAGATGACCCCTCGGAACAGGGCCTCGGCGGCCGCCTGCGCCGCTGATCGCGTCTCCCGGGACGGGGCCACCTCGCCGATCTGGCGCAGCAGGTCGATCAACTGCTTGATGTTGCGGACGAAGTCGCCCCCGGACAGCTCCTCGTCCTCGAGCACGTCGGGGAGGGCCTCCCCCGCCGCCCAGGCATGGGCGAGGCCGACGAACCCCGGATCCAGCGGGCGCGTGGCCGGGAGCCCGGCCCGCTCCTCGGCATCGACCAGGCGGCCGTGGACGGCCTCGATCTGGGCCCACCGGGTGCGGACGTCGCTCGACGGGAACCACGGCACGGGGTTGTCGCCTGGTCCCCGGGTCTCGAACGTGAACGCCGAGGCCAGCCCGGCCAGCGAGGCGGCGTCGAGCCCGTCGAACAGGCCCTCCCCGAGCGACGTGGCGATCACCAGGTCGGCCTCGTGGTAGATCCGCGTGAGCCGCTCCCCGGCGGGTGTGAGGGACCAGCCATCGAGGAAGTGCCAGGACTCGAGGAGCTGCAGGACCCGGTCGAACTGGCGGACCAGGCTGGCCGACCGTCCCCGACCCTGGCGCTCGAGCTGCGCCCGTTCCCGCTCGAGTCGCTCGATCTGGAACCAGGCCCGGCGGTGGATGTGCAGGTCGGGGCAGTCGGCGACCTGGTGGCCCTCCAGGCGGCGGACCAGGTCGTCGAGCTCGGGATCGCCGTCGGTCGGGGCGTCCCGATCGCCGTGCTGGATGCGGGCCTTGCGCAGCCGCTCGGCCACCTCCCGTTGGAACGTCGAGTTGTTCGGCATGTACGGCTCGGGCAGCTCGATCCGCCCGAGCTTCTGGGGCAGCGTGTCGAAGTCGTCGGCGGACAGCGTGAGCCGGTGCCTGCGGGCGGTGAGCACCCGCAACTGGATCCCGCCTCGGCGAGGTGCGGCGGACAGCACCACGGCCGGGCCGGTGTTGCGACGACCCGGGATGCGCAGCACGTCGCCGGGCCGCAGGGTGCTCAGCACCTCGTCGACCTTGCGGCTCACCGACGGGCGCGACGACCGCGTCTCGTCCAGCTGCCGCTGGAGCCGGAGGTACTCCTCGGCGTCACCCCGGTCGCAGGCGAGCTGCTGGCGTGACGAGGCGATGCGCTCCTCGGTCTTCTCCAACCGGGTCTCGACCCGCACGATGTCGCGGTCGGCCTGGTACTGGGCGAACGACAGGTTGAGCAGGTGGTGCGCCTCGCCCGGCTCGTAGCGGCGGACCAGGTTGGCGGCCATGTTGTACGTGGGTCGGAAGCGGGACGAGATGGCGAACGTGCGCGTCGACACCAGGTTGGCCACCTGCTCGAACGTGACGAACGGCGACCACAGGACGATGGCGTAGCCCACCTCGTCGATGCCACGCCGGCCGGCTCGGCCGGTGAGCTGGGTGTATTCCCCCGCCGTGAGCAACTCGTGGCGCTCGCCGGTGAACTTCGAGAGCTTCTCGATCACCACGGCGCGGGCCGGCATGTTGATGCCGACGGCCAGCGTCTCGGTGGCGAACACGACCTTCACCAGGCCGGCGGCGAAGCACGCCTCGACCGCCTCCTTGAACGGAGGCACCATGCCGGCGTGGTGGGCCGCCAGGCCGACCTCCATGCCGGCGATCCAGCGACCCCAGCCGAGGACGTCGAGGTCGGCGTCCGAGAGCGTGGCCGTGTGCTCGTCGCAGATGGCCCGGATGCGGTCCCGCTCCTCCGGGGTGGTCAGGCGGATCCCGGCGTCGAGGCAGGCTGACACGGCGTCATCGCACGCTGCCCGGCTGAAGATGAAGTAGATGGCCGGCAGCATCTGCTCCTCCTCGAGCCGGTCGACGACCTCGACCCGCCGGGGCGTGAACAAGCGCTTGCCGCGAGGGGCGCCACCCCGGACGCGGTGGCGGGGCATCCGCTCGGCGCTGGCGTCGAGCCGGCTGGCCTCGGGGTTGGGGCGACCGTCGACGAGCGTCGGAAGGAGGTGGACGCGCTCGGACCCCTTGTCGCCGGCCATGTACAGGTTGCGCAGCTCGACCGGCCGGGTCTCCTCGATGATCGCCGCGGTCGGGCCCCGCACGGTCGAGATCCAGTCCGCCAGCTCCTCGGCGTTGGACACGGTGGCGGAGAGGCACACCAGCCGGACCGACCGCGGCAGGTGGATGATGATCTCCTCCCACACCGGGCCGCGGTAGGCGTCCTGGATGTAGTGGACCTCGTCGAGGACCACGAAGGCCAGGCCCTGAAGCGCCGGGCTGTTCGAATACACCATGTTGCGGAGCACCTCGGTGGTCATCACGACCACTGGGGCGTCGCCGTTCACGGCGTTGTCGCCGGTGAGCAGGCCCACGTTCTCGGCGCCGTGGACCCGCACCAGGTCGCCGTACTTCTGGTTGGACAGCGCCTTGATGGGGGTGGTGTAGAACGCCTTGCGACCGGTGGCGAGGGCCACGGCCACGGCGTGGTCGGCGACCACCGTCTTGCCCGATCCGGTGGGCGCCGCCACCAGAACCGACTCGCCCGCCTCCAGCGCCTCGACCGCCCGACGCTGGAAGGTGTCCAGCTCGAAGTCGTAGTCCGGCAGGCGCAGGGCCATCAGCTACCTCGTCGGAGGGCGAAGCGGCCGATGAGTATGGACGCCTCGTAGAACAGCACCATCGGGATGGCCATGGCCAGCAGGGTGATCGGGTCGCCGGATGGTGTGATGACGGCGTCGACCACGAAGATGCCGACGATGGCATACCGCCGGTACTGGGCCAGCTGCTGCCACTTGATCACGTTGGCGATCTCGAGGAACACGAGCACGATCGGGAACTCGAAGCCGAGCCCGAAGATCAGCATCATCAGCACCAACAGGCCGAGGTACTTGCCCGGCGTGTAGAGCAGCTCGAGGTCGCTTCCGCCGAAGGCGGCGAAGAAGTCCAAGGTCTTCGGGAAGGTGAGGATGGCCAGACCCGCACCCATCAGGAACAAGACGATCGACGACAGCACGAACGGGATGGCGTAGCGCTTCTCGTTGTCGTGCAGGCCGGGCGTGATGAACCGCCACAGCTGCCACAGCACCGCGGGCGAGGCGATGAGCAGGCCCACGTACGCCGACAGCTTCAGCCGGATGGAGAACGACTCGAGCGGGTCGGTGACGACCAACTTGCACGACGAACCCGGGTCGCGGGCGTGCTTCACGTCGCAGTACGGGCCCACCAGCCAGTCGAGGACCCAGTGGTAGACGAGGAAGCCGATCACCATGCCGACGGCCAAGGCGATCAGCGCGATGAACAGACGGCGACGCAGCTCGGCGAGGTGATCGACGAGCGACATCGCTGCTTCGGGGTTGGCCGGGGCACTCCGGCCGAGGCTGGGCATGCGCATCAGACGGGCGCGATGCCGGCGGGCGGCTCGTCCTCGTCGTTCACGGGCGCCAGCACCTGGGTGCCATCCACCGGCGGGACGGCTGTCGTCTCCACCTCCGCCTCCGGGTCCGGGTCGGGGCGCACCGCCTCGTTGTCGGCCGGCTCCTCGGGACTCCAGCCCGGGGCCACGCCGTCGGCGTCGGGCTCCGGCGCGGGAGTGTCAGAGTCAGAGGTGGGCGGCTCGGGAGTCGCCCGCTCGGAGGTGTCCGGCTCGGAGGTGTCCGGCTCGGAGGTGTCCGGTTCGACCGGCTCCATCTTCACCGGCTCCTGCAGGGCGTCGCGCATCTCGGCCTGGAAGCCAGCACCCAGACGACGGATCTCGCCGACGGCCCTGCCCACCTGGCGGGCCACCTCGGGAAGCTTGTTGGGGCCCAGGACGAGCAGAGCGACCACGAGGATCACCAGCATCTCCGGGGTACCGACGTTGAGCACCCGGTGAGACTACCGGCGCGAACTACCGGTCCCGGAGGCGGCGGACGACCCGATTGCTGTCCAGCGCCTCGGTGCGCAGGCGAGCCAGGGAGACGTGGAGCTCGCCGAACCGGGCCACTTCGGTGCCGAGTTCCCGGGCGGCCTCAGCCGTGCCCCGCAGAAGGGCGATGAGCGCCGCGCCGCCGACCAGCAACACCAGGAACGGAACACCCCAGACCGGAGACACGAGTCTCTAGCCTTCCAGCAACTCGGTGACGGTGGCGAACCAGTCGTCGCCCTGGAGCAACTCGTGGAAGCTCAGCAGGTCGTCGTGGGTCAGCGGCTCACCCACCGGGTGCTCCCGCAGCTCGAGCGGCAGGTTCCACGTCTCGACCCTCACGCCGGACGACACGAGGAGGTCGACGATGCGCTGCTCGGCGCCCTTGCTCACCGTCATCGTGCAGTCGGGGCACCGGAAGGCGTAGGAACCGCGGTTGTCCTCCACGCACACCCGTACGGTCATGTCCTGCGTGGTGAGCTCGACATCACCGCAGTCAGGGCAGCTCGCTCGAATCGTGGCCATCACAGGGGTCCTCCGTCCTTCCCGGTCGAAACCTGCATCGGCGCTCGATGGGGTCCTCTTGAGGTGTCGGACTCAAGGTTCACCAGATTCCGGTCGAACTTCACTGTCAGTGGTGGAAGGGGGCAGTGATCTCGGCGTGTCGACACGGAGCGCCCTGGCGGCGGTCCAGCAGGTGCTGCGCGCCCTGGCGTCGGGAGCCGAACCGGCGCGCGTGGCGACCACGCTCCTCCAGGCCGCCCTGGCCAGCAGCGGCGGTCTGGACGGCATGGTGGTGCGTCTCGACGACGAGGGCACCCACGTGCTGGCCTCGGCCGGCAGCCCCGGCACGGCCCTTCACACGGCCGTCGAGTCCACGCTGGTCGACGGCAGGCCGACCCGGCGAGTGGACGACCGGTCCTCGCATTCGGTGCTCGCCGTCCCGATGCGCTCCGGGCCTCGGACCGTCGGCGCCATCGGCATCACCGGCGACCTGCGCCTGCTCGACCATGCCGTGCTTTCCGTCCTGGCGGATGCCGCGGCCGTCTCCCTTGCCGCTGACCCGTCGCCCTCGCCCATGGCCGTCGAGCTCCTCGACGCCGTGGCCCACGCCGGGGCGCAGCTCGACGCCACCGGCGCCCTCGACGCCGTGCTCGCCGCGGCCGGCCCGCTGTTCGGGGCTGTCGGTGGGTGCACGACCACGGCCATGGGCGACCAGGCCGGCGGCGGGGCCCGTGTGCGCGTCACCGCCGCGCGCGGCATCGACCGGGGCCGACTCCTGGCCGCCTGTGAGGACCCGACCTTCCGGGAGCTCCTGGCCAGCCCCGTGGCCAAGGCGGCGCCGGGAGGTGGCTCCCTCGCCCGCTCGGTGACCGACAGCGGCGATGCCATCGTCTCCCTCCCGCTCCGCTCCGGGGCCCTCCACGGCGGCCAGCTCGTCCTGGTGCTGCCCCGGCTGCCCGACGGGGACCGCCTCGCCCTGCTGGACAGCTTCGGACGGGCGCTGGGGGCCGTGCTGGTCAGCCCCGAGCTGCGCCGGCGCGTGCGGTCGAGCAACCAGATCCTGGGGGCGGCCCTCGGGGCGGTGCCCAACCCCGTGCTGGTGGCCGGTCCCGACGGTCACTTCCTCGTCGTGAACGCAGCGGCGGCCGATCTGTTCGGCGTGTCCCAGCTCGAGGTCGGCCAGCCGCTCGGCGGCCGCCTCGGCCATCCCGTGATCGAACAGCTGCTGACCGCCGGCGGAGACGCCCCGACCGAGGTGGTCGTGGTCGACACCCAGGGGCACGAGCGGGTCTTCCGGTTGGCCATCGCCCATGCGGCCGCCGGGCGGGTGGTCGCCCTCGACGACGTCACCAGCCGCAGCGAGCTCGAGCGGACCAAGGCCGACCTGGTCGCCGTGATCGGCCATGAGCTGCGCACCCCCATCACGATCGTGAAGGGCGCCATCCGGACCTTCACCAAGCGGGGTGCCGCCATGGGCGAGGAGACCCGTGCGTCGACGCTCGACGCCATGGGCCGCAACGTCGACCGCCTGGAGCGCCTCGTCGAGGACCTCCTGTTCGTGGCGTCGGTGAGCGACGGCCCGACGGCCGTGCGGCGCGAGGCCCTCGACATCGGCGCCCTGGTCGAGGAGCTGCGGGAGGATCGGGTGCGTGTCGTGCGGCCTCGACACCCGATCGCGGTGGACGCCGACCCCGGCAAGCTCCGGCATGCCCTGGCCCACCTGGTCGACAACGCCCTCAAGCACTCCGACGGCGAGGTCGTGCTCGAGGTGCGGGAGCTGCCCGACGACATCGAGGTCGCCGTCATCGACGCCGGCGTCGGGATCTTCTCTGGGGACATCCCCAACTTGTTCCGCCGCTTCCGCCAGCTCGACGGCTCGTCCACCCGAGCGACCGGTGGCACGGGACTCGGGCTCTACGTGGCCCGACGCATCGTGGAGGCCCACGGCGGCCGCATCTGGTGCCAGAGCCGGCTCGGCCACGGGTCGCGGTTCGCCTTCACGCTTCCGCGCTAGGTCCCCGGACCCGTCGATGTAGCACGATGGCGACCGTGGCCGACCGCCTGATCTCCTCCCAGCCACCGATCGGCTTCGCCCACCGCGGCGCCCGAGCCCATGCCCCGGAGAACACCATCGAGGCCTTCACGCTGGCCACACGGCTCGGAGCCACCGGGTTGGAGAGCGATGTGTGGCTGACGGCTGACGGTCAGGCCGTGCTCGACCATGACGGCGTGGTGCGCTCGGGTCTGCGCAAGCGGCCGATCGCGCAGGTGGCCCGGGCCAGCCTCCCCGGCCACATCCCCACGCTCGCCGAGCTGTACGACGCGGTCGGCACCGAGCGGCCCCTCTCCCTCGACGTGAAGGATCCGGCGGCGGCGGCCATCGTGGTGGCCGTGGCCCGAGAGGCGGGCGATGACGCCGTCGGGAACCTGTACCTGTGCACCTCGTTTGACCAGGCGGCGGCGTGGCGGGAGCTCGACGACGACATCAAGCTGGTCGATTCCACGCGGCTACGCCGGGTCAAGGAGGGCGCCGAGCGTCGGGCCGCCAACCTGGCCAACGCCGGCATCGACGTCATCAACCTGCCGATCGACGACTGGACGGGCGGGCTCACCACCCTGTTCCACCGCTTCGGTCGGCAGGCGTTCGGGTGGGACGCTCAGTACCGTCGCCAACTCGACGCCCTGCTGGCGACCGGGGTCGACGGGATCTACTCCGACCACGTCGACCGGATGATGGACGCCATCGCCGGTCGCCCCGAGGTGCTCGACTGAACCGCGTCCGCGCCTACATGAGGCGGATGTGTGGGAGGGGCCAGACCCGTACGAAGGCGCGCCCCACCACCAGGTCCTCGCTGATGGGCCCGAAGAACCGACTGTCCTGGGAGTTTCCCCGGTTGTCGCCCATGACGAAGATCTCCCCCGGTGGTATCACCTGACGTTCGAGGTTGTCGGTGGTCGTGCCCTCGGGGAGGTACGTCTCGTTGAGCGCCTTGCCGTTCCGGTAGACGATCCCGTCCTTGGACTCGAGGGTGTCGCCGGGCAGGCCGATCACCCGCTTGATCAGGTCCTTGATCGCGGAGTCGGCGACCTTCGGCGGGCGCTCGAACACCACGATGTCGCTGTGATGGATGTCGTGGACCTGGTAGCTGAGCTTGTTGACCAGCACCCGGTCGCCCTTCTCGAGCGTCGGATACATCGAGAGCGACGGAATGAAGAAGGCCTGGATCAGGAAGGTCTTGACCACCAGGGCCACCAGGAGGGCCCCAATGACGATCGCCACCCACTCGACGACGTTGCGCGTGGAGCGGGAAGAAGGGGGATCGTCGGCCGGAAGCCGAGGGCCGTCACCCGGGGGGAGGTCGCCCTCGATGGCCTCGGTCACTCCCCGACGCTACCCGGCGCCATAGCGATTCAAGATGCGGGCCGCCGCCGTCCTGGCCACGCCCTCGGCGCCGGACACCACCCGGCAGTCCGGACCAAGCCGCACGAGCAGGCGTTCCAACCAGGCGGTCTCGGCCACCACGAGGGTGACGCGGACGTGTCCGCCACCGAGCTCGTCGACCGCCTCCATGGGGTACTGCTCGGCCACCCAGCGGGCGCGGGGCGTGAGCTCCAGCACCACACGGGGGTCGTCGTCCCTTGGTTCGAAGACCTCCGGCACGGGTGCCGTGTCGGGGGCCTCGAACGTCCGGTCGAGCGGCTCCAGTGAGCGGATGCGATCGATGCGGAAGCGCCGCTCGGCCCGGGCCAGGTGGCACCAGGCGGTGAGGTACCACTCCCCCTCGGCGGCGAAGACGGCGTAGGGGTCCACGACCCGCCGGGTGCGCTCGTCGCGACCGTAGACGTAGTAGTCGATCTCGACCTGGCGCCGAACGGTCACCGCGTCCCGCAGCGAGGCCAGCACCCCTTCCGAGACGGTGCCGAGCGTGACCTCCACCGCGCCGTCGGGGTCGATGCCGAGCACGTCAGCCAGCTTGCGGAGGCCCCGGGCCAGCGGGCCGTCGACCTCGGCCCCGGGCACGGCGAGCAGGGCAGCACCGGCGGCGACAAGGGCCAGACCCTCTTCCGGGGTGAGGCGCAGGGGCCGGTCGAACCAGTCGGCGTAGCGGATCCACACCCGGCCGTCCTCGACCGTCACCTCCATGAGGGAGTCGGGGGTGAACGGGTGCACACCGCAGCACCACACCAGATCGAGCTCGGCGATCAGCTCGGCCTCGGTGAGGCCGAAGCGACTGCACACCTCTTCGATCGTGGGCCCGTCGGCGCCGACGACCCACGGCACGAGGGCCAGCAACCGACGCAAGCGGTCATCTGCAGATGCACGGGGCACTACGCGCCCACCCCCCGAAGCCAGTCGACCAACTCGTCGCGGAGCTCGGGTGGCCCGACGACCTCGGCGTGCTCGAGGAACCCGAGCACGAACGACCGGAAGGCGTCGCGGTTGGTGACGGTGAGCTCGACGACGATGGCTCCGTCGGCTCCCTCGGCCACCACGGTGGCGTCGCCGAGGTGGTCGAGGGCCCAGCCGGCCTGATCGGCATCGATGGCCAACCGGGCCGTCACCGGCTCGTCGACCCCGAGCTGCCACGGCTGGGCCGGTCCGTCGACCGGCCGTTCGGGTCGCTCGAAGCTGCCCGGCGCACCGACGCCGACCTCGCCCTCGATGCGGTCGAGCCGGAACTGCCGGTCGTCCTGGCGGATGTGGTCCCACCCGTCGAGGTACCAGCGTCCCCGCGAGAACGAGAGCCGGTAGGGGTCGATCGTGCGGACCTCGCTGCGGTAACCGAAGGTCACCGGTGCCCGCTCGGCCACGGCGCCGAACAGCGGCACCAGCTGCGGGATGGCGGGTAGCGCGGCCAAGGCCACGCCGTCGGTGGCGGGCGACGGCGCCCCCCCGAGCTTCCAGATCGCTTCGGTCCCCGGCAGCCCCTCCATCCGCACGGCCGCGGTGGCCAGGTGGATGGCGGCCAGCTCATCGGCGTCGAGTCCCGGATCACGCAGGGCGTAGTCCTCCCGGCGGATGCGATAGCCGGGCTCGGGCGGGTCGCTCCCCGGCACGTCCACCAGCTCCACCGGGATCCCCATGTCCCGGAGCGACTCCTTGTCCCGCTCGAACGCTCGACGGAACGTGGCCTTGTCAGCGGGGTCGGGGTAGCCCGGCACCTGCTCGGCGATGTCGCCGCTGGTGAGCGGGTGGCCGGCGTTGAGGAGCGCGGCGGTCAGGTTGAGGAGGCGCTCGAGCCGGTTGGCCACCGGCGCAGCCTACGAGTGCAGGAACGAGGCGGCGACGGTGCCGGCCGCGCCGGCCACGGCGTAGAAGCCGGGGTCCTCCTCCGGGCCTCGACCCATCGAGGTGACCCGCAGGCCGCGCTCCGCGAGCAGGGCGGGCACGCCGGGATCATCGACGGCGACCACGCGGTGGCGCTCGGACAGCCCGGCGGCGTCGAGGTCGGCCCGCACCCGCTCCTCCCACGCACCATGGGGCACGCCGAGGGTTGCCCTCGCGTGGGTCGCCGATGCCAACGCCGTGCGGGTGTGGTGGCTGACGCCCTGGTGGCGTAGACGCTGGTCGGCCAGCGAGAAGCGCAGGGTGGCCACTGGCCGTCCGCCGAGCAGGTCGGCCGCATCGAGGATGGGCCCGACCTCGAGGGCCGAGAAACCCAGCTTGGTGGCGGTGCCGGCCACGCCCGGCCCCATGCCCACGATCGTCACGTCGGCTCCACCCACTCGGCGGGCAGCCACCAGGGCCGAGGACAGGTTGACGGCCTCGTGGTCACCGCCGAACGCCTGACCGGCGGTGAAGGTGACGTCGACCAGGCCGGCCTTCCGCATGGCCACGACCAGGTCGGAGAACGCCATGGGGAGGGCGGCGCCGTCGGTCATGACGTAGGCGACGCGAGCGCCGGGGGCGGCGACCTTGAGCGCGGCAGCCACGCAGGGGACCTGGCTGTGGAGCCCGCACGCCACGACCGGCATGCCCTCGAGGTCGTCGGCATCGACCAGGCTGCCAGCCTCGAGCTCCTCGACGGCACCTGTGTCGGCCTGAAGGCTCGTGTAGCGGAGCTTCATGATGTGGCCCGGACCCGGCTGACGCCACTCGTCCCGGGCCAGGTTCCAGTGCACGACGTGCCACCCACCGGTGCCAAGGCCGAGCTCGACGGCGGTGGTGTTCACGATGACGTCGTCGCCCACCGCCACCGGGCCGGTCAGCTCGGTGAGGACGTACGCCCGGCCAGGGCCGTCGCTGAGGGCGACCTCGACCCGCTGAAGTCCGGGCCGGGCGTCGAGCTCGGCCAGGACGGTGGCAGTACGGAAGGAGGGCACGCCGTGATTGTGGCGCGGCTAGAGGGAGGCGATCAGCCGCTCGACCCGTTCGTCCTTGGCCTTGAACGGGTCCTTGCACAGCACGGTGCGCTGGGCCTGGTCGTTGAGCTTCAGGTGCACCCAATCGACCGTGTAGTCGCGCTTGCGCTCCTTGGCCTTGCGGATGAACTCGCCGCGGAGGCGGGCTCGGGTCGTCTGCGGGGGCTCCAGACCGCCGGGGCCGGCCCGGTCGATGGCCTCGTCGGTCACGATCCGGTCGACCATGCCCCGCTCCTGCATCTTGTAGAACAGGCCGCGCTCACGGTTGACGTCGTGGTACTGCAGGTCCATCAGGGCGATCTTGGGGTGGGTCAGCGCCAGGTCGTGCTTGGCGCGGTAGCCCTCGAGCAGCTTGTGCTTGATGACCCAGTCGCACTCACGGTCGAGCGACAGCGGATCCTTGGCCAGCCCGGTCAGGCAGTGCTCCCACATGGCCAGCGCCTGCTCTTCCAAGGGGCTGATGCCCTTGGTCTCGGCGTAGCGGATGGCCCGGGTGAGGTACTCGTTCTGGATGTCGAGCGCACTCGCCTCTCGCCCGTTGGCCAGCCGCACCCGCTTCTTGCACGTGATGTCGTGGCTGATCTCGCGGATGGCCCGGATCGGGTTCTCGAGGGTCATGTCCCGCAGGACCACCGACGTGTCCTCCAACATGCGCAGGAGGATCGACGTGGTCCCGACCTTCAGGAACGTGGCGTACTCGCTCATGTTCGAATCGCCCACGATGACGTGGAGGCGGCGGTAGCGCTCGGCGTCGGCGTGGGGCTCGTCACGGGTGTTGATGATCGGGCGGCTCCGCGTGGTGGCGCTGGTGACGCCCTCCCAGATGTGCTCGGCTCGCTGCGAGATGCAGTACATCGCACCCCGGGCCGTCTGCAGCACCTTGCCGGCGCCGGCGTAGATCTGGCGGGACACGAGGAACGGGATCAGCACCTCGGCGTAGTGGCCGAAGTCATCGCGCCGACTGGTGAGGTAGTTCTCGTGGCACCCGTAGGAGTTGCCGGCCGAGTCGGTGTTGTTCTTGAACAGGTAGATGACGCCGCGGATGCCCTCCTCGCGGAGACGCTGCTCGGCGAACTGGAGGAGCTGCTCGAGGATCCGCTCCCCCGCCTTGTCGTGGACCACCAGGTCGTAGATCGAGTCGCACTCGGGCGTGGCGTACTCGGGGTGGCTGCCGACATCGAGGTAGAGGCGGGCGCCGTACTCGAGGAAGACGTTGCTGCTGCGGCCCCACGACACCACCCGGCGGAACAGGTACCGGGCGACCTCGTCGGGACTCAGGCGGCGCTGGCCGCGAAGCGTGCAGGTGACTCCGTACTCGTTCTCGAGGCCGAAGATGCGCCGGTCCACCTAGTCAAGCTACAGGTACCCTGACGTTGTGGAGCGGCTCCGCATGGTGCCCGTGATCCGTGTGGCCAATGGCTTTCACGCGCGGGTGGTTGCCGCCCGACTCGGCTCCGACGGCATCGTGACCCAGCTGCGCGGCGGCATCGACACGCCATACCCCATGGGAGCGGTCGAGGTCCTGGTCGGCGAGGAGGACCTCGAAGAGGCCCGGGCCCTCCTCCTGGCCGACGACGTGGAGACGGCGTTCGACGATCCAGAGGACGGAGATCCGCCGCTGGCCCGTCGCCGGGTCCTCCCTTGGGTGGCGCTGGTGCTGGCCGGTCTGCTGATCCTGGCCGACGTCGTGGCCATGGCGACCCAGACGATGCGTTAGGGCACTACCCGGTACCGAGCAGGCCTTCGAGCTCGTCCCCTTCGATGCGTCGGAACGCCCGGCGGGCGGCCGTGCGGGTCAGCACCGCGACCTCCAGGTCGTCGGCCACCAGGGTGCGGTCCGGGCCGGCCAGGGCCGACGCGGCCCCCTTGAGGGCCGTCCGAAGATCGGCCGAGCCGTCCCAGACGGCACCAAGGCGCTCAGCGATGGCGTCGGCCTCGCCGCCCAGCACGCTGAAGCGCTTCTCGTCGACGACGGAGCCGTCGTAGAGGATGTGGAAGAGCTGGTCGTTCTCCGGTCCGGCGCCGACCTCGGCCACCAGGATCTCGACCTCCATGGGCTTCATCTCGTGGGTGAAGATGTTGCCGAGGATGCCGGCGTACTGGTTGCCCAGGCTGCGGGCGTCCACGTCCTCGCGGCTGTAGCTGTAGCCCTTGAGGTCGGCGGCCCGGACGCCGGCGATGCGCAGCGAGTCGAACTCGTTGTACTTGCCGTCGCCGGCGAAGGCGATGCGGTCGTAGATCTCGCTCACCTTGTGGAGGGTGGCCGAGGAGTTCTCGGCCGCGATCAGGATCCCGTCGTCGTAGAGCACGGCCGCCGCGCTGCGACCGCGGGCGATGCCCTTCCGGGCGTAGTCGGCCCGGTCCTTCATCAGCTGTTCGGGCGAGACATATCCGAACGGCATCGTCACGGTGCGGTCTCCTCGATTGCGGTCGTGCTCGACAGATCAGGTGTACGACGGTGG
>JAOBWJ010000213.1 GCA_025463335.1 Acidimicrobiales bacterium | reverse complement strand
ACCAACTGCGATCCCGACGTCATCGACTTCGTGATCCCGGGCAACGACGACGCCATCCGGTCGGGCACCCTCATGTGCCGGATCATCAGCGACGCCGTCAAGGAAGGTCGCTACATCGCCGAGCGCCGGGGCACGGCCAAGCCCGTCGCCGCCTCCCTGACGCCCGAGCAGGAGGCCGAGAAGGCCCGCCAGCAGGCCGAGGCCCGCAACGCGGCGGCGACCCAGGCCGCCGAGCGCGAGGCCCGCATCGCCGCCTCGGCCCAGGCCGCCCCCGAGACCGATCAGGCCGACGGCACCCCGCCGCCGTCCGACGAGGCCGAGCCGAACGTCGGCGCCGTGCCCGCCGCCGAGGCCGCGATCGAGCCCGAGGCCGCGATCGAGCCCGAGGCCATTGTCGAGGCCGCCGTCGAGCCGGAGGCCGTTGCCCCCGAGGCCGCGGCCGAGCCCACCGAGTAAGAGAGAGATCCCCCAGATGGCATTCAGCGCGCAGGACGTCAAGAAGCTCCGCGACGCCACCGGCGTCGGGATGATGGACGCCAAGAAGGCGCTCACCGAGACCGACGGCGACATGGACGCGGCGGCCAAGTGGCTGCTGGAGAACGGGCTGGCCAAGGCCGCCGGCCGGACCGACCGCGAGAACTCCGAGGGCGCCGTCGCCCTCGGGCGCGCCGGTCGGGCCGCCGCCCTGGTCGAGCTGAAGTCGGAGACCGACTTCGTGGCCAAGAGCCCCGACTTCGTCGCCCTGGTGCAGGCGATGGCCGACGCCGCCGCCGCCGACGGCGAGAGCGCAGTCGACACGTTGAAGGCCCGCCTCGACGAGCTGATCATCAGCCTCAAGGAGAACATCGCCGTCGGCCGCGTCGAGCGCATCGACCCGGCCGAGGGCAACGGCTTCGACGCCTACCTCCACATCCAGAACGGTCGGGGCGTCAACGGCGTGCTGGTGGAGATCGCCGGTGGCGACGACGCCCTGGCTCACGAGGTCGCCCTCCACATCAGCTTCAGCCGCCCGAGCGTCCTCTCCAAGGACGAGGTGCCGGCCGCCGAGGTGGCCGAGCAGCGATCGGTGCTCGAGAACGCCACCCGCAACGAGGGCAAGCCCGAGGCCGCCCTCCCCAAGATCGTCGAGGGCAAGCTCGGCGGTTGGTTCAAGCGGGTGGGGCAGAAGGGTGAGCCCGGTGGCGCCCTCCTCGAGCAGCCCTGGGTGCACGACGAGAAGCAGTCGGTGCAGCAGGCGCTCGGCGGCGCCAGCATCGTCCGGTACGCCCAAGTGGAGATCGGCTAGTTGTCTGACGCTCCCCGCTGGAAGCGGGTCGTCCTCAAGCTGTCGGGCGAGGCCTTCGCCGACTCCGACGGCTACTCGATCGACGGTGACGTCGTGTTCCAGGTGGCCCGCGAGATCGCCGAGGTCCGCCGCGACCTCGACGTCGACGTGGCCGTGGTCGTCGGGGGCGGCAACATCTGGCGGGGAGCCAAGGGCGCCGGCAAGGGCATGGACCCGGCCCAGGCCGACTACATGGGCATGCTGGCCACGGTCATCAACGCCCTCGCCCTGCAGGACGCCCTCGAGCGGCTCGACCAGCCGAGCCGGGTGCAGACCGCCCTCCAGATCAGCCAGGTTGCCGAGCCGTACATCCGGCGGCGGGCCATCCGGCACCTGGAGAAGGGCCGGGTCGTGATCCTGGCCGGCGGCACCGGCAACCCCTTCTTCACCACCGACACGACCGCAGCCCTCCGAGGCGCGGAGCTCGATGCCGAGGCGGTGCTCAAGGGCACCCACGGGGGCGTCGACGGCGTCTACACGGCCGACCCGAAGCTCGACCCGCTCGCCACCAAGCTCGACGAGATCACGTACATGGACGTGCTCAACCGGGGTCTCAAGGTCATGGACTCCACGGCCATCACGTTCTGCATGGACCGCGAGCTGCCGATCGTCGTGTTCGACCTTCTCGAGCCCGGCAACATCCGCCGCGTCCTCGTTGGGGAAGAGCGGATCGGTACGCTGGTTCGATGAGCGAGTTGGTGGACGCTGTTTTCGAGGACACCAACGAGAAGATGGCCAAAGCGGTCAGCCACGCCCAGGCCGAGTTCTCCTCGATCCGCACCGGGCGGGCCTCGCCCGCCTTCGTGGAGAAGCTGGCCATCGACTACTACGGCTCGGAGGTCCCCCTCCAGCAGATCGCCGGCTTCAGCGTCCCCGAGGCCAGGATGCTCGTCATCCAGCCCTACGACGCCACGTCGATCAAGGTCATCGAGAAGGCCATCCAGAACTCCGACCTCGGGCTCAACCCGAGCAACGACGGCAAGGTCATCCGCCTCTCCTTCCCCCCGCTCACCGCGGATCGGCGCAAGGAGTACGTGAAGATGGTCAAGCACATGGCCGAGGAGGGACGGGTAGCGATCCGGAACCTCCGGCGAGCGGCCCGGCACGACCTCGAGGCCCTCGAGAAGGACGGCGACATCTCCGCCGACGAGCTCGAGCGGGCCGAGAAGGAGCTCGAGAAGATCACCGGCAGCAATGTGGCCGGGATCGACACCGCCCTGGAGCACAAGGAGCGCGAGCTCCTCGGCGACTGACGCAGGAGGACGACACTCATGGCTTGGGACCGTCCAGACGACGACAACAGCACTGCGGGTGACAAGACCGAGGGCGTCCGCATCATCGGCGCCGAGGAGGCGGCTGAGGCCCTGGAGCGGGGTGACGTCGCGCCACGCCGCGGTGAAGGCGAGCTGAAGTACGGCGACCGCCCGGCCCCGCCGCCCGAGGACGCCCGCCCGGCCGTGCGCTTCCCGCTGCCTGCGGCCGACGACCACGAGTCCCTGCGGCCGCGCGTGGTTCCCACGGCGCCGCCCCCGGCACAAGCCATGCCGCACTGGACCGATCCGCCCACCGGCGAGGTGCCGAAGATCGTCCCCGAAGGGGTCGAGGGGGCCAGCGACGATCTGGAGGCGTGGTCGAGCTTCGCCACGTCCGGCCCCCGCTGGCGCGACCAGGCCGGCGACTGGGAGGACGCCGACTTCGACGCCGCCGACCTGGGTCACGACGAGGGCACCCGCGTGGGCGCCCTCGACGACCGGGAGCGCCCGGCGCCCGACGACTTCTTCAGTGTCCAGGAGGAGGAGGACCTCGTCACGATCGACGAGGTCCCGCCGCGCCCCGTGGCCGCCGCGCCCGTGCCTCGCCCCCGGCCCCGACGGGCGCCCGGGGCGTCGGTCAAGGGCAACGGCCGCGACATGCCGACGGCAATCGCCACCGGTGTGGGTCTGCTGGTCCTGGCCCTGATCTTGTTCAAGATCGGCCCGGCCGCCGTGCTGGCCCTCGTCACCGTCGTGATCGTGTTGGCCGCCGCCGAGCTGTTCGGTGCCCTCCAGCGGGGCGGCTACCAGCCGGCCACCCTGCTCGGTCTGGTGGCCAGCGGTGGGTTGGTGCTCAGCGCCTACTGGAAGGGCGAAGCGGCCCTCCCGCTGGTGCTCGGTCTCACCGTGCTGTTCACGTTCCTGTGGTACCTGCTGGGGGTGACCCGGAACTCGCCGACCATGAACGCGGGCGTGACCCTGCTCGCCGTTCTCCAGGTCGGATTGCTGGGCTCGTTCGGGGCGCTCATCCTCACCCTCCCGCATGGGCGGGGTGTGCTGTTCGGCGCCATCCTGGCCACCGCCACCAACGACATCGGTGCCCTGCTCATCGGCCAACAGGTCGGACGGGCTCCGGTGGCCCCCTCGGTCAGCCCCAACAAGACGGTGGAGGGTGTGGTCGGCGGCGCCATCGCCTCGCTGATCCTCACGATCCTGGTGCTCAAGGTCTTCAACGTCGACCCGTGGACCACCGGCTCGGCCGCCGCCCTGGCCCTCACCGTGGCCGTGGCCGCCCCCCTCGGTGACCTGGCCGAGTCGATGATCAAGCGTGACCTCGGCATCAAGGACATGGGCTCCGTGCTCCCTGGTCATGGCGGGTTCCTCGACCGCTTCGACGGCCTGTTGTTCGCGTTGCCGGTCGTGTACTACCTCTGCCGCCTGCTGAACATCGGGTAGGGCGCCCGCCATGGCGACCACCGTCTCGATCGTTGGGTCCACCGGCTCGATCGGCACCCAGACGCTCGACGTGGTGGCCGCCGAGGGCGACCGCTACGAGGTCGTGGCCCTGGGCGCGGCCACCTCGGTCGAACTGCTGGCCCAGCAGGCCCACGCCGTGCGCCCCAAGGTCGTGGCCATCGCCGATGCCAGCCGGGCCGCCGAGCTCGAGGAGCGGGTGCCGCCGGGAACCGAGGTGCGGGCCGGCGACGAGGCGCTGGCCTCGCTGGCCACGTTGGCCGACGTGGTCGTCAACGGGGTGGTCGGCTTCGCCGGGCTCGGCGTCACCGTCGAGACCCTCCGAGCCGGCCGCCGGCTGGCCCTGGCCAACAAGGAGTCGCTCATCGCCGGCGGCCCGGTGGTGCGGGCCGTTCGGGACACGCCGGGTGCCGAGATCGTGCCCGTCGACTCCGAGCACTGCGCCCTGCACCAGTGCCTGCGGGCCGGCGGTTCCTCCGAGGTCCGCCGGCTGGTGCTCACCGCCAGCGGGGGTCCGTTCCGGGGCCGCACTCGCGACGACCTGGCCGGCATCACCGTCGAGCAGGCGCTGGCCCATCCAACGTGGTCGATGGGGCCGAAGATCACGGTGGACTCCTCGACGCTCATGAACAAGGGCCTCGAGGTCATCGAGGCCCACGAGCTGTTCGGCGTCCCCTATGACGCCGTCGAGGTGGTCGTGCACCCCCAATCGATCGTGCACTCGATGGTGGAGTTCACCGACGGCGCCACGATCGCCCAACTGTCGAACCCCGACATGCGGCTGCCGATCGCCTACGCGCTGGGCTACCCGGCGCGCAGTGGCGTGGCGTTCGGTGCCCTCGATTGGACGGCGGTCGGCCGGCTCGACTTCGAGGCCCCCGATCTCGAGACGTTTCCGGCCCTGGCCCTGGCGTACGCCGCCGGGCGGGCGGGCGGCTCGGCGCCGGCGTGGCTCAATGCCGCCAACGAGGTGGCAGTGGCCGCGTTCCTCGACGGGAACCTCGATTGGCTCGCCATCGCTGAGGTGTTGGAAGCGGCACTCGACCTGCATGATGGGACGGTGTTGTCCGATGTTGACAGCGTGATCGACGTCGATCGCCGGGCCCGAGAGGCCGCCCGGTCGATCGTCAAGCGGAGGCGGACGTGACGGGAACCCAGGCGGAGCAACCAAGCGAAGGCGAACCGATCGAGGAGGAGCGGGGAACCGGCCCGGTGGGGGCGCTGCTACTCGTCGGCCTCATCCTGCTCCTCGGCATCCGCGGGTCGTGGTCCGCGGTGGCGATCGTGTTCGCCATCGTGGTGATGATCTTCCTGCACGAGCTGGGTCACTACCTCACGGCCAAGTGGGCCGGCATGAAGGTCACCGAGTTCTTCCTCGGCTTCGGTCCGAAGCTGTGGTCGTTCCAGCGGGGCGAGACCACCTACGGCATCAAGGCCATCCCCGCCGGGGCCTACGTGAAGATCATCGGGATGAGCAATCTCGAGGAGATCGACCCGGCCGACGAGGACCGCACGTATCGGGCCAAGCCGTACTGGCGCCGCCTGTCGGTGGCGGTGGCCGGCTCCACCATGCACTTCATCATCGCTTTCGTGCTGATCTGCGTGGTGTTCATGGGCTTCGGCACGGCCGACGCCAACTCTGACCGGTGGACCCTCCAGTCCGTGTCGGGCCCGGCGCTGGACGCCGGCTTGAAGCCCGGCGACCAGATCATCTCGATCGACGGGAAGCACTACAGCTCGTTCGACGCCATGTCGGCCGCCGTGCGCCAGCTCCCGGGTCAGCGGGTCCAGATCGTCGTCGACCGTAACGGTGCCGAGCGGACGCTCACCGCCACCCTCGACAAGAGCAACCCGACCACCGGCAAGCACGTGGGCTATCTCGGCGTGAGCCCACGGTTCGACCTCGTGCGGGAGGGCCCGGTCCAAGGCGTGGCCGACGCCGTGAAGACCATGGGCACCACGGCCAAGGAGTCGGTCATTGGCCTGGGCCGGGTGTTCTCGCCCACCGGCATCAGCCGGTACGTCGACAACCTGACCACGAGCAACCAGCCGACCGGCAGCGCGGCCAGCCCCAGCAACCAGGACCGGCCCACGTCGATGGTGGGCATCGTCCAGATCGGCAGCCAGGCAGCCAAGGATGGGATCGTCAACGTCCTCTACCTGCTGTTCGTGGTGAACATGTTCATCGGGCTGTTCAACCTGACCCCGTTGCTGCCGTTCGACGGCGGCCACGTGGCGATCGCGACCTATGAGAAGATCCGCTCGATGATCGCCGGTCGGCGCTACCAGGCCGACGTGGCCAAGCTCATGCCGCTCACCTACGCCGTGGTCATGGTCCTCGGCCTGCTGTTCATCACGTCGATCTACCTCGACATCGCGAAGCCGATCTCCATTCGATGATGGAGCGTCGTCGCACTCGGCAGATCGTCCTGCCCCACCCGAGCAACCCGGTGGCGGTCGGCGGCGACGCGCCGATCACGGTCCAGTCGATGACGACGACCAAGACGGGCGACCACGAGGCGACCCTTCAGCAGATCTACGCCCTCTACGGCGCCGGGGCCGACATCGTGCGCTGCACCTGCAACGACGAGGCGGCGGCGGAGGGACTGGCCCGCATCGTGCCCCGCTCGCCGGTGCCGATCGTCGCCGACATCCACTTCCAGTACAAGCTGGCCTTGGCCGCCCTCGAGGCCGGCGTGCACTGCCTCCGGCTGAACCCGGGGAACATCCGCAAGCCCGAGCACATCAAGACGGTGGCCCAGGAGGCCAAGGACCGGGGCGTGCCGATCCGCATAGGCGTCAACGCCGGGTCCCTCGATCCCGACATCGAGGAGCAGCACGGCATCACCCCGGAGGCGCTGGTGGCCTCGGCCCAGCGGGAGCTCGCCTACTTCGCCGAGATCGGCTTCGACGACGTGAAGATCTCGGTCAAGGCCTCGAGCGTCCCGCTCATGGTCGAGGCCTACCGGATGCTGGCCGACACCATCGAGTTCCCGCTGCACCTCGGCGTCACCGAGGCCGGGCCGCCCCCCGCCGGGCTGCTGAAGGCCACCGCGGGCATCGCCACCCTGTTGATGGAAGGCATCGGCGACACCATCCGCTACAGCCTCACCGCCGATCCGGTCGAGGAGGCCAAGGCCGGCCGCCAGCTGCTGGAGGCGCTCGGCCTGCGGGAGCGCAAGGGCGTCGACCTCATCGCCTGCCCGTCGTGCGGCCGGGCCGAGATCGACGTCATCGACGTGGCCACCCGAGCCCAGGCCGCCTTTGGCGAGCGCCAGCTCCCGATCCAGGTCGCGGTCATGGGTTGCGTGGTCAACGGGCCGGGCGAGGCCAAGTCGGCCGACCTCGGCATCGCCGCCGGCCGCCACCGGGGTCACCTCTTCATCCGGGGTCAGGTCGTGCGGGTGGTGCCCGAGGACGAGATGGTCGAGGCGCTCATCGACGAGGCCGAGAAGCTGGTGAAGGAGGGTGTCGAGGCCCGGTTGGCTGCCGCTGACTCGGGCGCCGCCGCCGAGGCCGAGGCCGATCGCCTGGCCCTGCTCGACGACAAGGGCCTCGACGCCAACGACAGCGAGGCCCGCGTCGAGCTCATCCGCAAGCGCGCCGACTCCTGACCGAACTGGTCAGGGGATCTCCCGCATCAGCTCGATGGTGTAGGCGTCCTCGAGCACCGGGAAGTACGGCGGCTGCAGGAACACCAGGTTCGGGTCGTAGTTGTAGCTGCGGGTGGCGTACTGGCTCATGTAGCCGCCGCCGAACGTGGCTGTGGATCCGGTGAACGTCAGGGTGCCCGAGACGTTCTGGGTGTTGGCCGAGCGCCACTGCCCGCCGATGGCGATGGTTGCCGCCATCCACGTCAGGTTGCTGGGCGCCCAGTCCGGGACGATCAGCTCGGTGCTGGCCATGAGCCCCAGGACGTCGACGCCGCGCGTGTCGTAGCGGAGGTCGCCACCGATGACGATGTTCTGGCGCGTCGCCACCGTGAGCCGGCCCTTGACCGTGCCGGAGACGATGGCGTTCTGGCGCACGTAGACGGCGCCGTTGGCCGGGACCGGATGGGGGACGGCTCCGTCACAGGTGGGTGATGGAACGGCCGCACCGCCGACGGGTCGACCCGAGAGGTTGATGGCCGTGCACCGCTTCACGTTGATCGTTCCGGCGGGGGTGAAGTCGAGCCACCAGCCGGCCGCGGTCGGGTCGTCGAGCACCAGACCGCTGACGGCGGCCCGTTCGACGTCGTCGATGGAGCCGGTGAAGTTGCCGAAGTCGATCGGCGTCTTGATGACGGAGCGGATGTTCGGGGTGGTCGTGGGGTCGTAGCCCTGGGCGTTCGGGCCGTACGTCGGGGTGCCCGACGTCCCGGACTGGTAGATCCGGCCCTCGGCGTAGAGGCTCGCGTTGGCCGTGCCGCTGTGGATGATGTTGCCGTTGTTGCCGGCGTAGATCTTGCCGTTGGTCGTCGCCGTGAGGCCGTAGGTGATGCTGGCGTTGGCGATCATCTGGAAGTCGGCGATCGAGGCGGTGCGAACGAACGCCTCGAGGGTGCGCTCGGTCGACGGCGAACCCACCCGCCGGCCGGTGGCCCTGATGCGCACCGTGGGTCGGGTCGCGCTCGGCGGCTCGATCTGGAGGTCGTACTCCAGGTCGTTCTCCGGCGGAAGCGCCTTCCACCGGTCGCGCCCGCTGTACGTCCAACTGAGGCCGCCGGTCCACGCCTGACCCTTGGGCCCGACCGGGCCGGTAGGTGCTGGCGAGCGAGTGGCCTCGCCGAGGTGGACGGTGTGGGCGTAGTAGAGGTGGTCCTGGGTGAGCTTGGCGATGTAGTCGTTTATCCCGGCTTCGGCCGCGTGCAACGAGCGGTTGGTCGCCTGCGAGTTCTCGCCCTGACGGAGGTCGGCGAGCGAACCCCGCATGAGCGAGCTGCCGATGACGGCGAGCACCACGCTGGCGATGAGGGCGGTGACGAGGACCGAGCCCCGTTCGTCGTGGCGGCGGCTCACACGTTCCTCAGCTCGACGGAGGTGGTGAACGGCCGATCGGCTCGTGCCTTGCTGTTGAGCCCGACCAGGGTGATGTCGACCCGGTGTGGGTCGGCGGCGCTCTGGCTGAAGGCATCGGCCACCCGGGCGTCCATCACCGGGAAGTACTCGCCTGCGGCGCCGAAGTGCCACGTGGTCGTCCCGTCGGTGTCGGTCGACACCGTGACCGAGCGCTGGAGCTGGTTGTCCTGGAGGCGGTACTTGATCCGGCGCAGGTGGAACGGCGTCGCCGTGTCCGGTGAGTAGAAGCTCAAGGTTCGGGGTCCGACGGTGAGCGGCGCCAACGTCGGATCGCCGGTGTAGGCCTGTCGGAGCTCTCGGACCAGCCGGTCGATGGCCAACCGGGCATCGGCGTGCTGCTGGGTCGAGCTCTGCAGGTCGGCAGCACCGCTGACGGCGCTGTCGAAGAAGCGCAGCATCGAGATCAGCAGGATCCCGATCAGGGCGCAGGCCACGGCCACCTCGGTCAGGGTGAACCCCCGCTCGTCGTTCACGGCACGACCAGGGTCACCGAGGCGATCGGGACGCGAGAGTCGGTGGTGAGGGTGGCGGGGTCAGCGGCACGGTTCGGCGCGGCGTTGGCGCCGATCGTGTATTTGACACCCGACCTCAGGGACAGGGTGGCGGTGCCGCCCGTGACCGGCGTCGAGGTCATGTCGT
>JAOBWJ010000209.1 GCA_025463335.1 Acidimicrobiales bacterium | reverse complement strand
GGGTGGTGGCTGGTACGGCGGGGGCGGCGGCGGCGGCGCCGACGACAACCGTGGCGCCGGTGGCGCGGGTGGTGCCGGCGCCAGCTACGTGGTCAGCGGGGGCTCCGTCGTCACCGCCGCCACCGCGGCCAACGAGGCCACGTCGATCTCCATCATGCCGGGCGACACCGACCCGCTGATCACGACCGGCTCCTCGCGGACGGTCACGGTCGGCATCCCCATGAGCCTGACCCTCCGGGCCACCGGCTACCCGCTCCCGACGCTCGGGTTCGGCCAGGTCCCGGGGAACGTGTTCCAGACCGACAACCACGACGGGTCGCTGACGATCAGCGGCACCCCGAGCCAGCAGACCGGCGGGGTGCTCAGCACGACCCTCACGGCCACCAACGTCGACGACCACGGGGTCACCCACACCGCTTCCCAGGCGTTCACGTTCACGATCAACCAGAGCCCCGGCTTCTTCGCGATCGACCACACGACGTTCGCCGTGGGGACAGCGGACAGCTTCGACATCAAGACGCAGGGCGGCTACCCGAGCCCGGTGCTGACCAAGTCGGGCGCACTGCCGGCGGGCATCACCTTCGTCGACGACGGCGACGGGACCGCCAGGCTCGTCGGCACCGCGGCGGAAGGCAGTGGCGGCGTGTACCCGATCACCGTGACCGCCGCCAACGCCGCGACCACGACCCTGGGCACGCCAGTGACGCGCGACTACACGCTCTCGGTCACGCCGTTCCCGACGACCCTGGCCCTCAGCTCCACGTCGAACCCCTCCGCGCCGGGCCAGTCGATCCGGTTCATCGCCACGGTCACGCCCGTCGTGCCCGGCGTCTACGTGCGCTTCAGCCTCGACGGGTCCCTCTACGCCATGGTGGAGACCGAAGCCGACGGCACGGCGACCTCGCCCGCCACCTCCACGCTCCCTGCGGGCAACCACACGGTCACCGCCAACTTCGAAGGCGGCAACGGCGGCTACGGCGCCAGCGTCGCCCCACCGCTCACCCAGAGCGTTCAGGTCTTCTCGAGCGCCTACTCGGGCACGTCGCTGACGGCAACGCCGGCGTCGCCGCCGTCGTTCCGGTTGCAGGCCAGCGGCGGGGTGTACGCCGGGACCCCTCCGGCGGGCGTGACGCTCAAGAACAGCATCTCGCTCAATGGCCACGGCATCACGATGGACAGCTCGGGCAACATCTACACCTACACGTTCGACCCGACGGACAAGGTGCGGGTCCTGAAGATCGCTCCCGACGGCACCTGGACCTTCGTGGGCCCGTCGCTCGGCAACGATGCCCGAGGCATCGCGGTGGATCAGGCGGGCAACGTCTACGTCGGCGACGACCTCGGCGGGCGCATCCTCATGGTGACTCCCGCCGGTGCCCTGAGCGTGGTGATCAGCGGGATCCAGCCCTACGCGGCCGGCACCCCGCTCGACATCCAGGGCATGGCCATCGATGCAGCCGGCGACCTCTTCTACTCCGACGCCTCCTACGGGCGCGTGATCCAGCTGCCGCCGCCGTACACGGGTACGCCGACGGTGCTGGCCAGCGGCCTGGGCTACCCGGCCGCGGTGGCGGTCGACGCCAGCGGCACCGTGTTCGTCGAGGACGCGACGGGCAAACGGGTCGTGAAGATCTCGCCGTCCGGGACGCAGACGACGGTGGCCACTGGCCTCCACGGCGGGACGGCGCTCGCCGTCGATGGTGCGGGGAACCTGCTCATCAGCGACGGCACCACGACCGACGTCCTCCTCCTGGCCCCGCCGTACACGGGGACCCCGACCGTCGTGACCACCGGTCACAGCGTCCAAGGCCTCACGTTCGCCCCGTCGACCGGTGTGGGCAGCCCCACCCAGGCCGTGACGCTCAAGTCCACGGTCATCTCCTCGCCGGTCGGTGCCTCGCCCTCGGGGGCGGTCACCTTCACCGAAGGCTCGACGACCCTGGGCACCGTCGGCCTCTCCGGTGGCACACCCAACGTGGCCACCCTCAGCACCTCGTTGGCGATCGGCACCCACACCGTGACCGCGCAGTACGGCGGATCGGGCAACTTCCCGGCCTCCACGTCGCCTCCGTTCACCGTGGTCGTCTCACCGAATCCGGTCCCGGTCACCGTCACCGGCTCACGCGAGTACGGCGGCACCACCTCCTTCACCTACGCGCCACCGGCCAGCCTCCCGAGCGGAGTCACCGCCGTCTCGGGCACGTTGAGCGGGTGCACCTCGTCGGCCCCCGCACCGCTCGGCAGCTACAGCGGCACCATCGGCGGCTGCACCGGCCTGACCCTCACCGGTCCGAACGCGGGCAACTACGCGCCCAGCTACACCGATGCCGGCGTGACGGTCATCCGGGCGCCGCTCCCCGTGGGCGTCAACGGGACGAAGGTCGCCTTCAGCGGCGGCTCCCCGACCTTCACCTCGACGCCGCCATCGCCTCTGCCGGCGGGCGTCACCGGATTCTCCGGCTCGTTGAGCGGGTGCTCGAGCTTGGTCACCGACACCGACGTCTCGGGCACCTACCCCGGCACCATCAGCGGTTGCGGCGGCTTGTCCCTAACCGGGACCGGTGCCGGCAACTACGCCATCGCCTACGTCGACGCCGGCGTGGTCCTGACCCGCCCCACCCTCGCGATGACCGTCAAGGGCACCAAGATCGTCGGCAACAGTGCGACCTTCGTCTACGAAGCGCCTGACCCGTTGCCCGCAGGCTTGACCGCGATCACCGGCACCATGAGCGGATGCCACACGTCGGCCGTCACGTCGACCTTCGGCACCTATGCCGGCACCATCAGCGGCTGTGGTGGCCTCAGCGCCACCGGTCCCGGTGCCGGGAGCTACCAGATCAGCTACGTCGACGGCGGTCTCGTCGTTCGGGGCGGCGACTTCAAGATCATCGTCACGGGCAGCCAGCCGCCCGGTGGCTCAGGCCACGTGTCGTTCTCGTGGAGCATGGACGCCCTGCCCGATGACCCCGACGTCTACGGCATCTACGGCAACGTGGTCGACTGCACCAGCACGGTGCCGGCCGTCGCCCCCGTCGGGTCCTACGCCGGCACGATCAGCGGCTGCGGCGGCATCCAGCTGACCGGGCCCGGCGCCGCGAACTACCCGATCTCCTACGTCGACGGTGGGGTGAAGGTCGAGCAGGCCCGGACCGGCGTGACCCTGGATGCATCGGGCCAACCGGCGCCGGACGCGTACATCGCCGACGGGGTCAATGGCACCTTCCGCCTGTCCCCGCCCTACTCCGGGACACCGCATGCCTTCGGCGGTGGGGTGGACGCTCCCTCGGGCGCGGCCGTGGACGCGGCCGGGCACATCTTCCTGACCGATCGCTCCTTGGACTTCCACGGGAAGGTTCGCGAGTTCAACCCCGACGGCACCCTCGTGCAGGTGATCTCGGGCGGCATGGTCAATCCGATGGGCATCGCCCTGGATACGGCCGGCAACCTGTTCGTAACCGATGACACCAGCGGCAAGGTGGTCCGCTTCGTGCCGCCGTACACCGCTGCTCCCACGACGGTGGCCAGTGGCCTCCGGTACCCCAGCGACGTGGCCGTCGACAGCGCCGGCAACGCCTTCATCGTCGCCGACGGCGAGGTCTACGAGGTGGCGCCGCCGTACACGGGTGCTCCCATCCCGCTCATCAAGATGAACCGGCCGACCTCGGTCGCGCTCGACGCCGCCGGCAACCTCTACATCGCGTCCGGCAACAACGGTCCCGGCGGCGGCATGGTCCAGATGGTGGCGCCGCCCTACACCGGCTCGCGCACGCAGGTGGTCTCCGGCTTCGACCGCTCCTACGGCGTCGACGTCGACGTCGCGGGCAACCTGATCGTCGCCGACGACGCGGGATCGGTGTACTACGTGACCGGCGGCGTCACGACGCAGGTGACCGAGAACCTCGCTGCACCCCGTGCGGTGGCGTTCGGTCATCCTGCCTCGCGGGTGGTCCGCGGCGACCCGGTGACGTTCACCGCCACGGTCCTGTCGGGGGCGGTCACCAACTCGGCGAGCGGGCACGTCGACTTCTACGACGGCGCCACGCTGCTCGGCACCGGCACCCTCTCCTCGGCGTTGGGAACGGGGGCCACCGTCGCCACCTTCACCACGTCCGGTCTGGGCTACGGCAGCCACTCCGTCACCGCCATCTACCGCGGCGACGACGGCAGCGCCGGGTCCACCTCGCCGGCCGCCACGGTCGTGGTCCCCCCGCCGATACCCGCCGCGCCCACTGCTGACGCGGACTCGGCCACCACCGCGTACGACACCCAACTGACGGTGCCCGCGCCCGGCGTGCTCGACAACGACACCGGCACGGGCAACACCGTCACCGGTCACACCGAGCCCGGTCACGGCACGCTCGCGATCGACGCTGACGGTTCGTTCACCTACACGCCTGATGCGGGATGGGTCGGCGACGACACCTTCGGCTACACCCTCACCGACGGCTTCGAGCGCAGCGAGACGGCGACGGTCACGGTGACCACCTCGCAGCCGGACGCGCCGGAGGCCGTCGACGACTCCTTCACCACGGACTACGGCACCGCGCTCCTTGCATCCGCGCCCGGCGTGCTCGACAACGACACCGGCACGGGCAACACCGTCACCGGTCACACCGAGCCCGGTCACGGCACGCTCGCGATCGACGCTGACGGTTCGTTCACCTACACCCCTGCCGACGGGTGGGGCGGCGCCGACACGTTCGACTACACGCTCGCCGACGCCTTCGATCGCACGTCGACGGCCACGGTCACGGTCACCACCGGCTCCCCGGCCGGCCCGGTCGCTGAGGCGGACAGCTACACCGCCTCCTACGCCACACAGCTCACGGTCGAGGCTCCGGGGGTCCTGACCAACGACACGGGCGTCGGGGTGAGCGTCAGCTCGAACGCGGACGCGAGCCACGGCACCGCCGCCGTGGATGGGGACGGGTCCTTCACCTACACCCCCGCCGATGGATGGGTCGGGGAGGACACGTTCGACTACACCGTCACGGACGCCTTCGGCCACGAAGCGACCTCGCAGGTCGCCGTCACCACCGACCTGCCGGCCCTGCCCGTGGCTGAGGGCGACTCCTACTCGGCGACGTACGAGACCCCCCTCACCATCGATCCCCCGGGCCTGCTCGCCAACGACTCCGGCGTCGGCACGAGGGTCATCTCGTCCACCGATGCGGCCCACGGGACGGTCGACATGGTCGCCGACGGCTCCTTCACGTACTCCCCGGCGGCGGGGTGGGCGGGTGAGGACACCTTCGAGTACACGATGATGGACGCCTTCGACCGGCCCTCGTCGGCCGCGACGGTCACCATCACCACCGACATGCCGGACCTCCCCACGGCGGTCGACGACTTCTACGTGGCGCGCTGGCAGGAGGCGACGACTGCGTTCGCCCCCGGTGTCCTGCTCAACGACTCAGGTGCGGGCCTGACCGTCACCGACCACACGGACCCCCTCCACGGCACCGTGACGCTCGACGCCGACGGGAAGACCGTCTACGCCCCCGCCGACGGCTGGGCCGGCGACGACGCCTTCGACTACACGGCCACCGATGCGTTCGGCCGGTCGTCGACGGCGACCGTCAACGTCACGACGATGCCGATCCCCCCTCCGGTCGGGAGGCTGACGATCGCCAAGACGGACTTCGTGGTGGGGGAGAGCGTGGCGATCACCGTCACCATCGCGACCCGGCCGAAGACCGCGGCTCCGACTGGCGTCGTGCTGCTCACCATCGACGGCACGACGCTCTACGTGGACATCGCCAGCAAGGGCAGGGCCTTCTTCTCGACGAGGGCCCTGGCCATCGGCACGCACGAGATCAGCGCCGTCTACGGCGGCGACTTCAACTACAACTCCGGTCGCGCCGGCGAGACCACGGTCACCGTCGCCCAAGGCTCGACGGGCACCGTGGTGACCTCACGCACCGAGCCCGTGCCCTCCGGCAAGGCCGCGGTGCTCGCCGCCACGACCCGCCGGGTCGCCCCGGCTTCAGGCGCGACGCTCGCCGGCTCCGCGACCTTCACCGCGACCTCCGGTTCCGGCACGGAGATCATCGTCACGGTCCCGACGGGGTCCACCGGCGGAGCGTCCTGGCGCCCGAAGCTTCCCGACGGCACCTGGACCATCACCGCCACCTACCTCGGCAACGACGACTTCGCCACCTCCACCAGTCCGCCGCTCACCATCCACGTCGGTGGGTCGGGCTGACCGGCTCCACCTCGTGGGCTCGCGCCTCGGTTCGGCTAGTCCCGGAAGTTCTGGAACTGGAGCGGGAGGCCGAAGTCCTCGGCCTTGAGCGCGGCGATCACACCCTGGAGGTCGTCGCGCTTCTTCCCGTTGACCCGCAGCTCCTCGCCCTGGGTCTGGGACTGGATGCCCTTCAGCCCGAGGTTCTTGATGAACTTGTTCAACTCCCGGGCCTTGTCCGAGGAGATGCCGGCGACGATGGCGGCCGACTGGCGCACCGTGCCCCCTGAGGCTTCCTCGACCTTGCCGTAGTCGATCGACTTCAGCGAGACCTTCCGCTTCACGAGCTTCTCCTCGAGGAGCGTGCGCAGGGCGAACAGCCGGTCCTCCGACGCGGTCGCCATCTTGATCTCGTCGTCGCCGAGCTCGAGCGTGGAGTTCGTACCCTTGAAGTCGTACCGGGTGGCGAGCTCACGAGCCGCCTGGTCCACCGCGTTGCGGACCTCCTGCATGTCGACCTCGGACACCACATCGAAGCTGGGCATGCCCGCGACGCTACCGCCGCCCGCCGAGGCCCCGGGTCGAAGCCGGCAGCGACGCCCGACCCTCGTTCTGGCGTTGCTGGCGGTTGCCTAGCGACCACCAGCAACGCCGTTTCGCTGGATGATGCGTCTCCCGACCCCGAACGCCGGCCTCGAGCCGCCCGACACCGAGACCGTGGCGACGATCGCGTCCATCAGGTGGGCGAGGTTCTCGCCATGCTGCATGAACGCGTCGGAGTCACCGAACCGCTCGATGACGATGCGCCCGGGCGCCGGCAACGAGCAGAGCCCCGACCGAAGCCGGGGCTCTGACATGCGTGGGCCGAGTTGGATTTGAACCAACGTAGGCATAAGCCGACGGGTTTACAGCCCGTTCCCTTTGGCCACTCGGGCACCGACCCAGGAGTGGAAAACCATAGTCGGTCCGTCCGGCGGGTCGAATCGGGATCGGACGCACGATCGGAGCGTCAGAGCACCACGACCAGCTCGTGGGCGGCTCGAGATGCGGCCAGGTAGATCTCCGACGCGTCCATCCCGGCCGTGTCGACGACCACGCCGTCGTACTCGACGCCCTTGTGGCTCCACGTGTCCTCGACCGTGATCGTGGCGACGTTGGGCCACCGCTCGGCCAGCTCCGTTCCGGCGGCGGCCACGGTGTCGGCCGATCCCTCGACCTCGCGAACCGCGACACCCGTGGGCCGGATCCCGATGAGCTCCACCGCGTCGATGCCGTGGGCTGCGGCGTGCCCGTTGAGCCAGTCGGCGATCTCGGCGGACATGCGATAGGCGGTCGCCATGACCGCCGGCTCGACCCCCAGGTGGACGGCTGCGGCTCGGAGGCCGAGGCCGTTCGGATCGGAGCGTTGGGCGTCGTCGCCGACGAGGCTCATCCCGCTCGAACGCCGCTGGACCGCCCGCAGCTGCATGAGCGTCAGGTCCTGGGCTTCGTCCACGATGACGTGCCCGTAGGTGGCCGGGACCCCCTCGAAGCGAGCCCGCACCTCGTCCATCAGGGCGCCATCGTGGGGGTCGGCGAGCCAGGCGTCGATGAACCCGGGCTCGGCGCCGAGCGCGGTGAGCGTGGCCCGACTGCGCAGCTTCTTCATGGCCTGGGCGGTGGTGCAGGAGGGCCAGACGTCGGCGGCGGCCTTGCTGACCTCGCCCGGCTTGAGGCCGTGCGCGTTGGCCAGCAGGTCGACGAAGACCTTGCGCCGATCCCGCCAGGGGAGGGCCCGGCTCCCGATGCGCTCGACCAGCTCGGTGACCTCCTCCACCCGGATCCGCCGGAGCCCCACCTTGATCTCGGCCGGCCGGCAGAGCTGGGCCTCGAAGCGGTCGAGGAGGCCGAGCCAACGCTCGTCGCTGCCGGCTGGCGTCGACGGTCCCAGCAGCCGGTGGAACGTGGTCTGCACGATGCGGGCCTCGCCCAGCGTGGGCAGCACAGCCGACACGAACCGGAGGAACTTGTCACTCGGGCCGATCACCAGGATCCGGCCGGCGGTGAGGCGGGTGTCGTTGTAGACGAGCCACGCGGCGCGGTGCAGGCCGACGACGGTCTTGCCGGTGCCCGGTCCGCCGCGGAGCACGAGGCGGGCACGGGGATCGAGCCGGACCAGTTCGTCCTGCTCCGACTGCAGGGTGGCGACGGCGGCGCGCATCTCGGTGCCCCGGCTCCGGGCCAGCTCCCCGAGCAGTGGCGACGTCCCGGCCACCTCGCCGGTGGCGAAGTCCTCGACGAACAGGTCGGTGATGCTGCCGACGTAGGTGACCCGTCGCTCGAGGCCCATCGGTTCGTCGAACCGGGCCCGGTAGAAGCCGCCCGCGAACGGCGCTCGCCAGTCGACCACCAGCTGCTCGCCGTCGCGGTCGATCCCGTAGAGCCCGATGCGCCACGGACGCTCGTCGTCGATGCGCCCGAAGACGACCAACTCCTGCTGGAACTTGGCGATGGTCCCGGCGACCACGGCATCGATGTACTCGTCGGCGAGGGCGTCGGCGCCGCCGCCCGAGATGCGGTCGAGCTTGCCGAGCCGGTGGATCACCGCGTCCCGGGCGCGCGTCAGCTCCTGCTGCTCCTCGGCCAGGACGACGGGGAGCGCGGCGCGCGAAGAAGGCGAACGGGAGGGCACGAGACCTGCCGGGGACGAAGGGGGCCGCAACCGTACCGCTGGGGCCGACCCGACGCTCGAGGTCGAACGAAGGTCAGACGGCCAGGTCGTTCGAGCGAGGGTTCGGGTTGGTGACGAGCTGCGGCTCCACCAGCGCGACCTCGCCGGTCAGGGCTTCGAGGCGGGCCCACGACGCCACCTCGTCCTGGTCGGTCAGGAGGATGATCTGCGGTGACCCGGCAGTCCGGGCCAGGAGCTCGACGAGGGTGAGCTTCGTGGACGGCGGGGCATCGGTGAACGGGTCGTCGAGCACCAGCGGGAAGCTCTCGTTGCCCGTACCGACGTGGCGGAGCCGCCCGATGTGGGTGACGATCGCCTGCGCCAACGCGGTCGTCTCGTCGTCGAGGTCCGGGGCTGTGGATGACACCTGCGCCAGGGCGGCGAGCTCGCGGCGAAGCCGGGCGGCGGTGTCGATCGCCTCGTGGTGGGCGAGGGCCCACTCGACGCTCACGTCACCCGCGATCCGGGTCCAGCGCACCGAGGCGCTGCGGTGATCCTCCGCGACCGCGATCCGCCGGCGTCGGGCTTCGGTGTCGTCCATGAGCTCGTTGACCCGGTTGACCACGAAACCCAGGTACGACTCGACGCCGGCATCGGCCAGCGCCTTCTGCTCGGAGCGTTCGGCGGCGGCCGCGCGCGAATGGAACACCAGGCACAGCATGCCGGCCGCGGCGGCGATGGCCACGACCGGGATGGCCAGGCCGGGGCGCACGAAGGCAACCGGTACCGCGGCGATGAGCGACGCGAGGAACGTGCGCAGGGCGTCGCGTTCGAGCCGGCGGTGGAACCGCTGGGACTGTTCGGCCGACTGGTGGCGCGCCTCGATGCGGTCGATCAGTTCGGGGTCGCCCCTGGTGCCGGACTCCGACACCACCGTCCTCAGCTCGTCGTCGGTGATGCGCACCCGCGCCGCCGTCGACCACAGCTCGGTCTGGTCCAGCTCGGCGAGGCGTGTGACGTCCTCGTCCATCCGGGCGTTGGTGTCGATCTGGTTCCGATCGAGGTGGAGGATCTCGTGGGCCCGGCGGGCGTCGATTCCGTACCGGCCCAGCAGGTCGAGGCGCCCGTCGGGACCGCGGAACTCGTCGCTGACGTCGCTCCCGTCGCTCAGGTCGATCACGCGGTGCCCCCCGGCGGGAGGACGCAGGACGGCCAGCCGTCGGCCCCGGTCGTCGCAGACCTCCAGGTTGACGCCCCGCTTGGTGCTCCCCAACCCACCGATCAGCTCGGCGACCAGGCCCGCACGCGCGCCGGCACCCACGCCGGCCACGACGGTCAGGCGCGGATGGAGTGCCAGGGAGAAGGTCCTCTCGCCCTGCTCGATGACGAGACGCGTGACGTGCACCGAGCCCCATCGGCCCGCCCGCGACGGACTTGAGCGATCTCTGGGCCGAACGGCCCATGGTCAGGAGGTGGGCGCTGGGGCCCTGACCAGGGCGCGGTATCGCTTTCTTCGGGTCGGGGGGCGGTGGCTATGCTGGCCGACCGGTCCGAAGCCGCCCCTGCGGGCGGTCGACGCCACGCCTCCTTAGCTCAGTCGGCAGAGCGTTTCCATGGTAAGGAAAAGGTCGTGGGTTCGATTCCCACAGGAGGCTCGGATGCCCCGTCCTGGCGGCGTAGCTCAGTTGGTCAGAGCACTCGGCTCATAATCGAGTTGTCACCGGTTCGAACCCGGTCGCCGCTACCACTTCACTCCGGCGTCCCGCCCTCGGGCGGGACGCTCGTCTGTCAACCACCGCACAAGGAGACGCATCGCCCATGGGCAAGGAAAAGTTCGAGCGGAACAAGCCGCACCTGAACATCGGCACGATGGGTCACATCGACCATGGCAAGACCACGCTGACTGCGGCGATCACGAAGACGTTGCATGATGCGGATCCGACGACGGCGTTCA
>JAOBWJ010000200.1 GCA_025463335.1 Acidimicrobiales bacterium | reverse complement strand
TGTCGGTGTGCTCGCGCACGTTGGCCAGGAGGTTGTCGACCACCTGGCGCAGCCGCCCGGGATCGCCGAGCACCATCAGCGGCGAGGGCGGGACGGCGAGAGCGATCCGCCGGTGGGGCTCGACCGCCCGAGCGGCCTCGACGGCCGCTTGGGCAACCACCGCCACGTCGACCGGCTCGGTGCGGAGGGGGTGTCCCTGGTCGAGGCGGGCCAGGAGGAGCAGGTCCTCGACCAGCTCGCTCATGCGGGTGGCCTCCGCCTCGATGCGGGCCATGCCGAGGGCCACCGCGTCGGGATCGTCGGCGCCCCGCCGATGGAGCTCGGCGTAGCCGCGGATGGACGTGAGCGGGGTGCGCAGCTCGTGGGACGCGTCGGCCACGAACCGCCGGAGGCGACCTTCGGACGCCGTCGTGGCGTCGACCGCGGCCTCGATTCGATCGAGCATGGTGTTGAGGGCCGTGCCGAGGTGGCCGACCTCCGTTGCCGGGTCGGGCACTGTCGCCCGTTCCGTCAGGTCGCCCTCGGCGATCCGCTGGGCCGACCCGATCATGGCGTCGATGGGGCGTAGGCCTCGACGGACCGTGCACCACACCACGGCGGCGGCTGCCAGCAGGGTGATCAGGCCGCCCACCACCAGGATCTGGACGGCGCTGTCGACCGTGCCGTCGACGTCGGCGAGGGACATGGCGGCCACCAGGCTGCCGTCGGTGAGCGGCACGGCCATGGCGCGGTAGCGGGTCCCGTCGTGGGTGACCGATCCGACGGTCTTCGGACGCTCGGTGAGGCCGGCGCCGACGACGGCGGGGAGGGGCTCCGGGTGGTCGGTGCGACCGGACGGGATGGCACTCTCGACCTGCCCGGCGCTGTCGAGAAGCACGAAGGCCGCCCGTTGGTCGGCGAACGGCGAGTTGATCCCCGGCGGTCGGCTGAGGAAGCGAGCCCGCCGCTGCGCGACGTCGTCGACCCGGGACTGGAGCTGGCGGTCGACGTTCGTGACCAGCCGGCTGCGCAGGGTGCCCACCACCAGTACCCCGGCCACGAGCAGCACGAGAGCCAGGAGGCCGACGATGGCGGCGACCAGGCGCCGTCGGATCACGGCTCTCGGCGGAGCACGTAGCCGAAGCCGCGGACGGTGTGGAGCAACGGCGACTGACCGTCGTCCACCTTCTTGCGGAGGTAGGACACGTAGTTCTCCACCACGCTGGCGTTGCCATCGAAGTCGTATTGCCAGACGTGATCGAGGATCTGCGACTTCGACACCACCCGCTCCCGGTTGAGCAGCAGATACCGGAGCAGCTTGAACTCGGTCGGGGACAGCCGGATGGCCCGCTCGCCCCGGGTGACGCGCATCGTGTCCTCGTTCAGCTCGAGGTCGTCGTAGCGGAGCCCGTTGGTCAAGGGATCGGTGGCGGCGGCCCGCCGCAGCACGGCCCGAACCCGGGCCACCAGTTCCTCGAGGCTGAAGGGCTTGGTGACGTAGTCGTCGCCGCCCTTGGTGAAGCCGCTGACCTTGTCCTCGGCGGCGTCGCGGGCGGTGAGGAAGATCACCGGGGTCCCGTCGCCATCGTCACGGAGCCGCCGGCACACCTCGAAGCCGTCGAGGCCGGGCAGACCGACATCGAGGATCACCAGGTCGGGGTGATGTTCGGTCACCGCGGTCAGCGCCGACTGGCCGTCGCTGGCGTTGCGCACCTCGAACCCGGCGATGCGCATGGCGCTCGACACCAGATCCCGGATGTACTCCTCGTCGTCGACCACGAGGACGGTGCCGTCGACCATGAGCCCACTAGAGCGGCCGAACCTGGGAGCCGCCTCAGAACAACCTGGGAGCTCCAGCCGTCAGCGGGCCCACCGCCTCCGATACGTTCCCGACATGCGACCGGTGGGCCGCCGCTGGGGCGCGGCACTCGTGAGCCTGGCCGCCCTCGCGTCGCTCCTCTCCGGCTGCGGGGACAAGGCCGGCACCGAGCACACCATCGGCATCCTCCGGGCCGTGCCTGCGAAGGACCGGGAGCAGGCGTTCTTCGCCGCCCTTGACCAGGCCGGCTACGACCGCAGCCAGCTCCGGGTCCTGGGCGGCAAGGCCACCGAGGTCCACCCCGACAAGGACGACGCCGAGCAAACGGCGAAGGCGTGGGTGGCCGACGGGGTCGAGCTGATCGTGGCCCTGTCGACCACGAGCGCCCAGGCGGCCCGGGCGGCCACGTCCACCGTGCCCATCCTCGTTCTGGTCAACGATCCTTCCGGCAGCGGGCTGGTGACCGACGAGCGCCGCCCCACCGGCAACGTCACCGGCTCCAGCTACCGGGTGCCGTCCGACCGGCTGCTGGCCGTGGCCGACGACGCCTTCGGTGACGTGCACGACGTGGGCTGCCTCTACCCGAGCGACGACCCGGGGGCCCGGCCGCCCCACGCCGACCTCGTCCGGGGCGCTCGGGCCCTCGACATGACGCTCCGGTGCGCCTCCTTCGCGTCGCCGGTGGGTGTCGCCGGCGCGGTCGCGGAGCTGGTGGCCGACGGGGTCGACGTCATCTACCTGGTCAACGCCTCGGGCACGGTGCGGGCCTTCCCCGAGCTCGAGCGGGCCCTGGTCGGCGTGCCGGTCCCGGTGCTGGCCAGCACGCCGACCGACTTCGCCACGCTGCTGCTCGAACCGGACGGCAAGGACCTCTACCGACAGCTCGGGCGGCAGGCGGCCCGGCTGCTCGACGGGGCCAAGGTCTCGGAGGTCCCGGTCCAGGACCCGGGCCGGTTCCTCCTCGTGGTCAACCTCGCCGCCGCCCGCCGGGTCGGGGCCACCATCCCGACCGAGATCCTCGACCGGGCCGACCAGCTCATTCGCTGACGGCTGGCGGAGAGGCGACCGACCCCAGGAGTTCGGGCGTACTGCGGGGCTGCGCAAAGACGAAAGACGCACCCAGGGGACAGCCCGGGGTGCCTCACGTGGTGCTGCCCCGCACGCTGACTCGCTGAGGCCTTCCTGCTTCTAGTCACGCTGAGCCCGGCTCTGACGGGCTGAGCGTGACCAGAACGGGGGAACCAGCTGGTGGGCGGCACCGACTCCGGCGCGCAGGGCTCGCCCCGGTGGTTGCGCCCTTGTCTTGGGGCGAACCCCTGGGCCCCGCCCGCTACTTTCTACGGCTTCTCCCAACCCAGGGAGCGCTCGACGGCGCG
>JAOBWJ010000173.1 GCA_025463335.1 Acidimicrobiales bacterium | reverse complement strand
TCGACCACGGCCTTCAGGTGCTCGGGCGTGGTGCCGCAGCAGCCGCCGATGATCGACACGCCGAGCTCGGTGACGAACCGGGCGTGGTGCTCGGCCAGCTGGTCGGGCGTGAGGTCGTAGTGCATCTTGCCGTCGACCACCGACGGGAGGCCGGCGTTGGGGAGGCACGCGATCGGCACGGTGCAGTGCTGGCTCAGGTGGCGCAGGTGCTCGTGCATCTCCCCCGGACCGGTGGCGCAGTTGAGCCCGATGGCGTCGACCCGCATGGCGTCGAGCGCCACCAGGGCGGCGCCGATCTCGGTACCCACCAGCATGCGGCCGGTGGTCTCCATGGTGACCTGGACCTGGATGGGCACCTCGCGGCCGATCGCCGCCATGGCCCGGCGGCAGCCGATGATGCCGGCCTTGGCGCCGAGCACGTCGAACTGGGTCTCCACCAGCAGCACGTCGACCCCGCCGGCCAGCAGCCCGCGGGCCTGGACCTCGTAGGCGTCGCGCAGGTCGGCGAAGGTGATGTGGCCCAGCGTGGGCATCTTGGTGCCGGGGCCCATGGAGCCGGCCACCCAACGGGGGCGGTCGGGCGTCGAGAAGCTGTCGGCCATCTCCCGGGCCAGCTCGGCCGACACCCGGCTGAGCTCCTCGGCCCGGTGACCCAGGCCGTACTCGTTGAGCGGCACCGAGAAGGAGCCGAACGACGCCGTCTCCAGCACGTCGACACCGGCGTCGAGGAAGGCGGCGTGCATGCCGCGGATCACGTCGGGCCGGGTGACCACCAGCAGCTCGTTGCAGCCCTCGAGCTGGGGGCCACCGAAGTCGTCGGCCGTCAGGTCACAGGTCTGCACGTAGGTGCCGAACGCCCCGTCATAGATGACGACGCGCTCGCGGGCAGCCTCGAGGTAGGACGACATGGGGCAAGGCTACCGACGGCGCCTCTTGCCCCCGGAACCCGTTTCCACCGCCTTGGCATCGGCGTCGCCCACCACGGGGTCGTGGGTGCTCGGCCGTAGCTCCTGGTAGATGGCCTTGGCCGTGCCCAGCAGGGGGACGGCCACGAGGGCGCCCACGACGCCGGCGGCCGACACGCCGACCAGCGCGGCGGTCATGGTGGCGGGCGGGGAGAGATGGATCGTCTTGCCCACGATCAGCGGCGAGAGCAGGTGGTTCTCGAACTGCAGGTACAGCAGGAAGAAGATCAGGCATGCCACGCCCACGCCGGCGCCCTGGGTGAACCCGAGCAGCACGAAGGGAATGCCGCCCACCGCGCCACCGATCTGGGGCACCAGGTCGAACACCGCCACCCAGGCGCCCAGCAGCGGCGCCAGCGGCACACCGAGGATGAGGCTGACGGCGGTCACCACCACGCCGGCGACGGCCGCCACCAGGACCGAGCCGGCGAAGTACTGACCCACCGTCCGGTAGGCGAGCGAGCCGATGCGATCCGCCAGCTCGCGGTGCTGTGGGGGCACCAGGCGACGGATGCGTTGCACGAGGAGCGACCCGTCGAGCAACAGGGTGATCGTGCACAGGATGGTGGCCACGGCGGCGAGGGCACCGCCGAGCACCGACCGACCCGCCCGCTCGATCGGTGTGGCGTCGCCGTTGAGTCGCTGGGGCAGGTCGTCGAGGAACTGCTGGACCTTGTCCGACACGTTGGCGTCGCGGATCTGAGGTCCGATGATCGGCAGGTTGCCCAGGTCGGCGACGACGCCGGGCAGGTCGTTGCTGAGCTGGCGGGCCTGCTGGGCCGCCGGCGGGCCGAACAGCGCGATCAAGGCGGCAAGGGAGACGAGGAAGCCGGCCAGCACGATGCCCACCGCGACCGAGCGTCGACGGCAGCGAGCCTCGAGCCTCGATACGAGTGGGTCGAGGGCCAGCGCCAGCAGGGCGCCCACGATGATCCACGTCAGGGGCCGGCCGGCGGCTCGGAGCAGGCCGGTGAAGGCGACCAGGGCGACGAAGGCGGCAAGGAACACGGCGACGGAGCGCCAGTCCAGCTCGGCCCGGATCACCCGGTCCTCGTCGGCCACGCCGGTACCGTACGCCCCGATGGCCCCCACGCCGCGGAGCGCCGTGCTCCGGCTCACACCGGGCTCCGTGGTTCGCGCCGTGGCGATGCTCGGCCTGACCTTCGCCTTCCTGGGTCTCGTGTCGGCGTCGGCACGGGTCATCGGCTGGCTCCTCGTGGCCGCGGCGCTGGCCGCCCTGCTCCACCCGGTCGTCGGGGTGCTGGCCCGCCGCATGCCTCGGGGTGTGGCCCTGGCCATCGTCGTGCTGGCGGCGCTCGGGTTGACGGTGGCCATCGCCTACGCCGTGGTCGACGACATCGTCAGCCAACTCGGCGATCTTCAGCGGGCCGTGCCCAGCGCCGCTCGCGAGCTCGAGCGATCGCACCGGTTCGGCGAGGCTGCCCGCGAGATGCACCTGGCCGAGCGAGCCAAGGCGTTCGTCGACGAGTTGCCCGAGCGGCTTCGCGGCGGTGACGTGCAGAGCGCCATCCGAAGCGCCGCTACCCGCGGCGTGGCGTTCCTGGCCACGGGCGTGCTCACCATCTTCTTCCTCATCCATGGGCCCCGACTGCTTGCGGCGGCGGTGCGTCAGCTGCCGGCGGGCCGGCGGGACGACGTGCGTCGCATCGGCATGGCCGTCTACCGGCGCTGGTGGCTCTACATCACCGGCACCCTCACCATGGCGACCATGGCCGGCCTGGTCGCCTACGGCTGTGCGTCGGCGATCGACGCTCCCGGGAAGGCGCCGCTCGCCCTTTGGATGGCCCTGCTCAGTGCCATCCCCGTGGTCGGCGTGGTCCTCGGCGCGTTGCCCCTCATCCTCCTCGCGGCGACCACGGCGTCGTGGCAGGGCTCGGTCGGGGTGACGGTGGTCCTGCTCGGGTGGCAGGTGTTCGAGGCCGTCGTGCTCCAGCGCCGGGTGGAGGAGAGCTCGCTGCACATCGGGCCGTTCGTCACCCTCGCCGTGGCCATGATCGGCCTGGAGATGTACGGCATCGGTGGGGCGCTCGTGGCGCTGGTGGCCACCGTGTTGGCGGCAGCCATCCTGGACGAGGTGGCGGGCCACGGGCCACAGTCCTCGTCGGCCTCGGTAACTTCCGGGGAGTGAAGATCTACACCCGCAAGGGTGACGACGGTACGACCGGGCTGTATTACGGCGGCCGGGTCCGCAAGGACGCCGACGCGCCGCGGGCCTACGGCACTGTCGACGAGGCCCAGGCCGCCATCGGCCTGGCCCGGGCCGACGCCCAGCCCGGGAGCGGGCTCGACGGCACGCTGGTCCAGCTGTGTCGCGACCTGTACGTCTGCATGGCCGAGTTGGCCACGCTCCCGGAGAACCGGTCGAAGCTGGAAGCCGGCCGCTCGCTGGTCACGGCCGAGATGGTGGCCGGGCTCGAACCGCTGATCGACGAGGCCATGGCCCACGTCGAGTTGTCGGCCGACTTCATCATCCCCGGGGCGACGCGGCTCGCGGCCCTGCTCGACGTGGCCCGTACCGTCGTGCGCCGGGCCGAGCGGGAGTCGCTCGGCGTGGCCGCCGACGGCTCCCACGTCGTCGCTTACCTCAATCGATTGTCCGATCTGCTGTGGGCCCTCGCTCGCTGGCAGGAAGGCACCGACCACCTGCTGGCCAAGGAGAGCTGAATGCCCATCACCGTCACCGCCGTCCCCGCCCTGCCGCCCGACATCGACGTCGTCGGCGTGCCCGCCGCCTCCGGGCCGACGGTGCTCGGTGACGGCAACGGCATCACCGCCGAGCAGCTGGTCGACGCCGGCTTCGAAGGGAAGGTGGGGGAGACCACCACCATCGACGGGACCATCGTGGTCGGCGTGGGCCCGGCGGGCGACGTGAACGACGAGGTCATCCGGCGGGCGTCGGCGGCGCTGGTCAAGGCCACGTGGAAGCGGGCCACCGTCGCCTCGCTGCTGCTCGACGCCGTGCCGGCCGACGGCGACCGGGCGAGCGCCGCCCAGGCCGCGGCCGAGGGCACGCTCCTCGCCGGCTACCGCTTCGGCCGCTACAAGAAGGAGAACGGGGCCGCCAAGCTCGAGTCGGTCGCCATCGTGGCCAAGGGCGGCAAGCGCGTCGCTGCCGCCGTCGAGCGAGGCGTGGCCATCGCCGGCGCCGTGGTCCTGGCCCGCGACCTGGTGAACACGCCGGCCGGCGACCTGACCCCACCGATGTTCGCCGACCTCGCCGTCGAGGTGGCCAACGGGGCCGGCCTCACCGTCGAGGTCATCGACGACAAGCAGGCGGCCAAGCTCGGCCTCGGTGGCCTGCTCGGCGTGGGCAAGGCGTCCGACAACCCGCCCCGCATGGTCAAGCTCACCTACACGCCGGCCGGACGGTCCAAGGGCCACCTGGCGCTGGTGGGCAAGGGCATCACGTTCGACTCCGGCGGCCTGTCCATCAAGCCGGCCGACGGCATGATCGGCATGAAGGGCGACATGGCCGGCGCCGCCGCCGTGCTGGCCGCCATGTCGGTGCTGCCGGTCGTCAACGCACCGGTGCAGGTGACCGGCTACCTGTGCCTGGCCGAGAACATGATCAACGGCAAGGCCATCCGTCCCGGCGACGTGCTGACCATCAAGAACGGCACCACCGTCGAGGTGCTCAACACCGACGCCGAGGGTCGCCTGGTGCTGGCCGACGGGCTGTCGCTGGCGAGCGCCGAGAAGCCCGACGCCATCGTCGACCTGGCCACCCTCACCGGTGCCTGCATGGTGGCGCTGGGCCCGTCGATCGCCGGGCTCATGGGCAACAACGACGGCCTCGTCGAGCAGGTGCAGGCCGCTGCCGACCGCTCGTCGGAGTCGGTCTGGCATCTGCCGCTGCCCAAGGAGTACCGCAAGGACCTCGACTCGGACGTGGCCGACCTCAAGAACGTGACGTCGGGCCGGTACGGCGGCGCCCTGCACGCCGGCCTGTTCCTGCAGGAGTTCGTCGACGGCACGCCGTGGGTCCACCTCGACATCGCCGGGCCGGCCGACGCCAAGGGCGACGACGGCTACATACCCAAGGGTGCGTCGGGCTTCGGTGTCCGCACGATCGTGGAGACCGCCCTCGCCTTCAAGAAGCCGGTCAAGTGAGCCGGCCCATCGCCCTCGTGACGGGGGCCAGCCGGGGGATCGGCAAGGCGGCCGCCATCGACCTGGCCGCCGCCGGCTACGACGTTGCCATCGCCGCCCGGACCCTCACCGAGGGCACAGGCCGCACCGATGACGACGGCACCGCCGTGCCCGGTGGGCTCGACACCACGGCCGCCCGCATCGAGGAGGAGGGCGGCCAGGCCCTCCTGATCCCGATGGATCTCCTCGACCGGACCTCGGTGGAGGCAGCGGCCGACACCACCCTCGAGAAGTTCGGCCGCATCGACCTCCTGGTGAACAACGCCATCTACCAGGGCTCGGGCGTGCTCGACCTGTTCCTGGACGTGGCCGACGACGACCTCCACAAGCTGTTCGAGGGCAACGTGTTCGCCCAGCTGGCGCTCCTGCGGAAGGTCCTCCCGGCCATGCTCGAGTCCGGCGGCGGCACCGTGATCAACATGGTGTCGGGGGCCGGGTTCGACCAGCCGCCGGCCAAGGTCGGTTCCGGCGGCTGGAGCATGGGCTACGCCATGACAAAAGCCGCGTTTGGGCGGGTGGCGCCGCTGCTCCACGTCGAGCACGGGGACCAGGGCATCCGGGCGTTCAGCGTGGAGCCCGGGTTCGTGGTGACCGAGAAGACCGAGGCCACCGGCCGGTCCGCCAAGTACGCCGCCCACTTCCGCCCGGCCACGCCCGACGTCATCGGCCGCTGCATCCGGTGGCTGGCGACCGAGCCGACCGAAGCCGACGAGCTGTTGGGTACGACCGTGTACGCCCAGCGCGAGGTCAAGCGCCGGGGTCTCCTGCCCGGCTGGCCCCCGCCGAAGGACTGAGGGCGAGCAGATGGGCGGCACGGGCGGGCGTAGAGGATCTCCCCTGTCGTAGGGCGTTCTGGGTCCCAAAACCGACCAGGGCCCGGTCGGTTTTGGGACCCAGAACCGCGTGGTAGCGCCTGATCTGCCGGGGTGGCTCGACTAGCTGCTCGGCCTCCGAACGAGGCGGTCGTTCCCGGGCAATTCCGACAACGACGGCGGTACGAGAAGCCGGCGACGCCGTAGCCACGCCTGAAGATTTTCTGCCGCGCGCGCTCAAGTCAGGGGTGGCGCCGCCGATCGTGCTGGCTGTCTTCGGCGTTGAAGACGACCCGAGCGGCCGACGGAACGGCGCACTCTCGGATCCATCCA
>JAOBWJ010000160.1 GCA_025463335.1 Acidimicrobiales bacterium | reverse complement strand
CCGCCGGGGGTGCAGCAGGAGGTCATCGAGACCGAGCCCGACCGGTTCTTCCGGCCGCCCTACGTGGGCCATCGGGGCTGGATCGGGTTCCGCCTCGGCGGCGAGGTCGACGATGCCGAGCTGGCCGCGTTGTGCGAGGACGCCTACCGAACGGTGGCGCCGGCCACGCTCATCGCCCGGCTGGCCACGGGAGAGTGAGGCAGCGGTCCTCCAGCGAGCCGGGTGACCACCGGCCCCAGATCCCGAACAGGGTCCGCTTGGTCGCCTCCGTCCAGCGCAGCACGTCGGGGGCCATGACCCGGCGAACGACCTGGCGGATGCCGCCCTCGTGCACGGCGTAGCCGGCCCACGTGCCCGGGTGGTCCTTGGGTGAGCCGACCTCGGTGACCAGCACCGGTCCGGAACGTCGGGCGCGGTGGCGGTGGGTGTGGCCGGACGTGACCACGGCGCACGGGTTGGCCTCGGCCAGGGCCCGGAGGAAGCGGCCGCTCTCCGGGCCGAGCACGCCCGGCGGCCAGTGGGTCGGTATGGGCAGGGGCTGGAGCTGGTGGTGGAGGGCGACGAGCACCGGCCGGTCCGCCGTGGCCGCGGCTTCGAGGATGGCGGGGCCGACCGTGCGGAACGAGCCCGGGTGGCGCTCCGGGATGGTGGCGTCGGCCACGATCACCCGCAGGCCGGGCACGTCGCGCACCACGATGCCGCCCACGGCCAGCTCGATGCCGGCGGCCCCGAAGATCGGCCGACCGTCGACGTGACCGAGGCGCACGTCGTGGTTGCCGATGGTGGCGATGACCGGGATGCCGGGCTCGGCGAGCAGCTCGGCGGCCATGGCGAACTCCTCGGCGTAGCCATGGTGGGTCAGGTCGCCCTTGGCCACGAGCAGCTCGGCCCCCCATGCGGTGAGCTCGGCCATCGCCGCTCGGCTGGCCCGGGGGATAGGAGGGTCGTCCTTGCCGCCCGCGTCGCGCAGCGTCGGCAGGATCCCGAACGTGTGGCCGTCGCCCATGTGGAGGTCGCCCACCGTGGCCAGCCGGAAGAGCTCGCGACCGGGGGGCGGCGGAAGGGTGGCGAACGTGGTGGCCAAGGCGCCGTCGACCATGACCTCGAGCCCGGTGTGGGCCGGCAGCCCGTCGACGACCAGTGCGGCCGGACCACCGTCGCCGGTGACGGCGACGATGCGGTCGGCGATCTCGACCGTGTGGTCGCCGACCGGCAGCGCCGGCCAGACGAGCTGGACGGTGGTGTCCTCGACGGCGAAGACGCCGGTGCGGATGGCGGTCGACGACGGCTCACGCGGCGAGGGGAGCACCAGCGACCCGGAGGCCGTCGAGCGCGCGTTGGAAGGGGAGGTCATCAGCTCAGCGGAGGTGCTGCGCCAGTTGTGCCGTCTCGCGCTGGCGGAGGCCGACGTTCACCTGCAGCCGCTCGAGGTGCTGCTCGACGGTCTTGGCCGCCTGGGGCACCGGGTGGGCGGCCACGAACGCGTTCACGTCTGCGGCCTGCTCGGGGGTCGACAGCGTGACCACGCCGCCGAGCATGCGGGGGATGGTGTTGTCGGGGAACCGCTCGACCAGCTCGGCCCAGTGGCCCTTCACCCAGTCCCACACCTTCACGTGCACCTCGCGGTTGGCGAGGAGGTAGAAGATCAGGAAGGGACCGTTCTGCGTGCGGATCTCGTCGAGGGTCATGGCCAGGGTGCGCTCGGCCAGCTCCTCGGACGGGAAGGCGCCCAGGGCGTAGAGGTAGCGGAGCTGCTCCTGGGGCGAGTCGGTCTCCCGGAAGCGCTGGACGTAGCGCTCCCAGTCGGCCTCGGTGCCCACGCCGGCCACGATGGTGACGGCGGCGGCGGCCACGTTGGGATCGACGTTCTGACCGGCGAGGGCCTTGTCGAGCACTCGCCGGGCCCGCTCCTGGACGTCGGCGTCGTTGCCGATGCTGCCGACGAGGCTGAGCACGAGCTGGCGGGTCTGGCCCAGCAGCTCGCTCTCCCCGAACGCCGGCTCCCAGCCGACCCGTTCCAACGCCGGTCGGGCCAGGGTTCGGACCCACGCTTGGAAGCGCTCGCGGTCGGCGCCGTCGAGGATGCGCTCGAGCGAGCCCAGGGCGCCCGACAGCGTGGTCCACACCGCCGGGTCGGTCTCGTCTCCAAAGCGCTGGGCCAGGTCGAGGAAGGCGCTTGCGGGGGTCGCTCCGGCCAGCACGGCCGCCCACGTGTCGTCGAGCAGGAGGGCTCGCTCGACGGGCTGGAGCTGGTCGAGCCGGTTGCCCAGGGCAACCAGCAGCTCGGGCGAGTACGCCACCCGGTAGAAGCCGTGTCCGCCGGCGTTGACGACCACGCCGTCGGAGGCGCCGGGAAGGTCGATCGTGGTGGTGGTCTCGTCGAGCAGCACCTTGTGCGGCTGGCCGCCGGGAACGGCGATGAGCAGCGGCACGGCCCAGGTGGCCTCGCCGTCGTCGGCCAGGAAGCGGAAGCGCTTCTGCGAGAGCGACAGGCGGTCGCCGTCGGCCGAGGCCGAGATGACCGGGTGCCCGCCCTGGAAGATCCAGGTGTCCATGATGCGGCGCACCGGCTCGCCGGTGGCCTCCTCGATGGCATCCCACAGGTCGGTGGTCTCGGCGTTCCCGTACTCCCGCGACCGGAGGTAGAGCCGGATGCCGGCCCGGAACCCGTCGTGGCCCAGGAACTGCTCGAGCATGCGGAGCACCGACGCACCCTTTTGGTACGTCAGCACGTCGAACATGCCCTCGGCCTCCTGGGGGGAGTGCACGGGGAACTCGATGGGCCGGGTGCTGGCCAGCGAGTCGACGGCGAAGGCAGCCGCCCGCTCGTTGGTGAACGACACCCACCGCTGCCACTCGGGCTTGAAGGCGTCGACGGCGGCCAGCTCCATGAACGTGGCGAAGGCCTCGTTCAGCCACAGGCCGTTCCACCACTTCATCGTCACCAGGTCGCCGAACCACATGTGGGCCAGCTCGTGGGCGACCACGTCGGCCACCCGCTGCATCTCGGTCTGCGTGGCCGCCTCGGGGTCGACGAGGAGCACGGCCTCCCGGTAGGTGATGGCGCCCAGGTTCTCCATGGCGCCGGCGGCGAAGTCGGGGAGGGCGATGAAGTCGCACTTGTCGCCCGGGTACGGGATCTCGTAGTAGTCGGCGAACAGGCGCAGGGCGAAGGCGCCGATCTCGAGCGAGAACGGGGTCAGCTTGTCCTTGCCGGGCACGTGAACCACGCGGAGCGGAGTGCCATCGACGTCGATCGGGTCGGTGGCCTCGAGTGGGCCGACCACGAAGGCCACCAGGTAGGTGCTCATGGGGATGGTGTCGGCGAAGCGCACCTCGACCCGGCCGTCGTCGAGCGTGGTGCGGGCCACTTCGGCTGCGTTGGAGACGGCGAACAGTCCGTCGGCCACGACCAGGGTGACGGCGTAGACGGCCTTGAGGTCGGGCTCGTCCCAGCAGGGGAACGCCAGGCGGGCGTCGGTCGGCTCCATCTGGGTGGTGCCGATGACCCGCTCGACGCCCTCGGCGTCGGTGAACACGCTGCGGTAGAAGCCCTTGAGCTTGTCGTTGAGCGTGCCGCGGAACCTCAGGTGCACGGTCCAGTCACCGGCTGCCGCCTGGCCGGCGAGGGCCAGCGTCAGCCGCTCAGTACCGGCGTCGAGCGAGACCGTGGCGTCGAGCCGGGAGCCGTCGGCCGCCACCAGCCATGCCTCGTCGATGGTGAGCTCGTTGGCGTTCAGCACCACTTCGGTGACGGGCTCGACCACCTCGACGGCCACGTCCTCGCTCCCCACGAACGTCGCGGCGTCCAGATCGGGCTCGATGCGGAGCTCGTAGCGTCGGGGGAGGACGGTGCGAGGCAGCCGATAGGCCGCTTCGCCGGGGGCGGCGCTGGCGTCGTGCACGGGTTCGAAGGGTACCGGGGGTGGCCCGGTAGGGTGCCCTACCCGTGGGCACCCCCTTGGACGTCGTTGGCGTCGGCAACGCGCTCGTCGACGTGATCTCGCTGGAGCAGGACGCCTTCATCGGCAGCCACGGGTTGGTCAAGGGGGCGATGACCCTCATCGACACCGAGCGGGCCGAGGCCCTCTACGGCGCCATGGGCCCGGGCATCGAGATGTCGGGCGGGTCAGCGGCCAACACCATGGCCGGACTGGCCTCGCTGGGCGGCCACGGCGGCTTCATCGGCCGGGTGCGCGACGATCAGCTCGGCACCGTGTTCGGCCACGACATCCGCGCCGTCGGCGTCGAGTTCCCGTCGGTTGCCGCCACCAGCGGCCAGCCCACCGGACGCAGCCTGATCATCGTCACGCCCGACGGCGAGCGCACCATGAACACCTACCTGGGCGCGGCCAGCGAGCTCCAGCCCGACGACGTCGACGAGGCGCTCGTGGCCCGGGCCCAGGTCACCTACCTCGAGGGTTACCTGTTCGACCGAGAAGCGGCCGGCGAGGCGTTCAAGAAGGCAGCGCGGGCGGCCCACGATGCCGGCCGGCTCGTGGCCCTGACGCTTTCCGACTCGTTCTGCGTCGAGCGCTTCCTCGGGCCGTTCCGCGAGCTGGTGACCGAGACCGTCGACGTGCTGTTCGGCAACGACGATGAACTGCGGCTCCTGTATGAGACCGACGACCTGGATGCGGCGCTCACCGAGGCCGAGCGCCATTGCCATGTCGTCGCCGTCACGCGGGGAGCCGAGGGGGCGCTGGTGTCCTCCCACAAGCGGCGCATGTCGATCGCCGCCGTGCCGGTCGACCGGGTGGTGGACACCACCGGCGCCGGCGACCTCTTCGCCGCCGGGTTCCTCTACGGGCTCACCCGCGACCTCGATCCCGAGACGTGCGGCAAGCTCGGCGCCGTTGCCGCGGCCGAGGTCATCAGCCACGTCGGCGCCCGTCCGGAGACGGTGCTCGCCGGCCTGGCCGCGCCGCTCCTTCTCTAGTCACTCCTGCCGGTTCTACCGATGCAGGGTGTTTTGTGGCGAGTTTCCTTTACGGTTCCATGACGACGACCGGGATCGAGCCATACACCACATAGTCATAGGGAACTAGTTCTCCCGTCCCGCCCGACCTGACTGGCGGCCTGACGGAACCGGAGAACTCGATGAACCACTCCCCTTTGCTCAAAGCCTCGCTCGCCACGGTGGGCGCGCTTGCCCTCCTGGGGTCCAGCTTCACCGGCACGGCTGTCGCCACCGGAAGCCACGGCGCTCGCAGCGACCGGACGACCATCACCGAGGACAACGACCACAACGATGGCGGCACCCCGAACAACGTCGTCGACGACGGCGACAACCGGCACCCCTCGGGCAAGGACCGCTCGGTGGAGAACGGTGGCTCGGGCAGTCAGGGCGCCTCCTCGTCCGATCCCGACGGAACCTCGAACGGCGGGGCGGACAAACCCGGCGGCGCAGGCGGCTACGACAAGGCCGACCAGGACGGCAACAACGGCTGTGGCAACGATGACGACTTCGAGGACGACAACAACGGCAACTGCGGCGGCAAGGCCCACGAGGCCGAGGTCAAGGCAACCGAGGTCAAGGCAACCGAGGTCAAGGCGGCCGGGGCCGAGGACCACACGTCGTGTGACCGCCGCATCGAGGAGCGTGACCAGCGCCTCGCTGCCGCCGAGGCTCGGCGTGTCGAGACGCACGACGACGCGGTGACGGCCGACAAGCAGGACGCCTCGGGCGGCGAGGTGCTCGCGGCCTCGGCCATCACCTCCACCCCGTCGCCGGCGGTGTCGGCCGCCTCCGCCAACGGTGCGGATGCCCCCGCCGGTGAGGTGCTGTCGAACTCGGCCGTGGCCGCCCCGGCGAGTGCTGAGGTCATGGCCACCCAGGCCGCCGCTCCCGCCCCGGCCGAGGTGACCTTGGCCGCCGTCTCCACCCGCTCGTCGGGCGGTGTGCTCGGCGCCGTCAGCGGCGCCCTGGCCTTCACCGGCCTGAACGCGGTCACCCTCCTGCTGGTCGCCCTGTCCGCCATCGCCATCGGATGGGCCCTCCTCCGGACGAGCCGCAAGCGCACCGCCTGACCAACGCCTCTGCTCGCGTCAGTTGCGGCGGCGGACCTTCGGGTCCGCCGCCGAGGCGCGTCGCAGGGTCAGCCTTCGTCGAGGTCGGGCGGCAGGAACGCGAACTTGAGGTCGCCGAGGCGCACGAGCGTCGAGGCCACCCAGCCGCCGATGCCCTTGAACTGCTCGTCCAGGGCGCTGCCGTCGGCCAGGGTCCCCTCCTCGAGCGGGATCGTGCCCTCGTAGGACACCTCGATGGCGAACTCGCCGCTCTCCAAGTCGGGTCCGTAGACCTGCTCGACGGTGGGAGTCGACCGCTCGAGCATCTCGTTGCCGATGAGCGGGCTCGACTCGGGCAGCACCGCCAGAAACCGGCTGGGCTCGGGCCGGTCGACCAGGCGCTGCACCCGGAACGTGACCTCGACGAGGATCTCGGGCGGCTCGTCGGTGGGCTCGCCGATATACCAGTTGCGGTAGGCCGTCTGCGACCACGTCGGCCAATCGGCTGTGATGTCGGCCCGGACGCGGGGTGGCGAGCCTTCGCCGGGCAACCCGTAGCTGGTCTCCCAGGTGACGTCGCCGAGCAGGACGTCGACTTGGAATCGTTCCTCGAACGCTTGGCGCTCGAGGAGGGCGTTCTCCATGGCATCCCGGAGCGCGCCGATGGCGTCGGTGAAGACGTGATCGAGCATGGCTGTCCGGAGAGTATCGCTAGGTCCGGTCCTCCAGGACCGTGAGCACGGCGCGCTCGCCGCGGCGGAATCGGGCGGCCGACCGGGCCCGCTTCCACGCGTCCTGCAGATCACCGTCGCGGTAGGCGGTGGTGACGTGCGGGTGCACGTAGCAGTTGCGGCAGACCGTGCGCGTGTTGCCGAGCCGGTCGGCGGCGGCGTCGAGGGCGGCCAGCTCGTTCGCCTTGGCCTCCTGCTCGGAGTCCGGCACGGGCAACGGCGCGAGCAGCTCGGACGCCGTCACCGTGCCGCCCCAGGTGCGGAAGTGCTTGGCGGTGATGTCGCCGCCGGTGATCGAGCGCAGGTAGTCGTTCACCATTCCCGACGTGACGTCGATCGTCCGGTCGTCGTCGTCGAGGTAGCCGAACAGATCCTCGCCGGGCAGGTCCTGGCACGCCTTGACGATGGTGGCCAGACGCCGGTCGCGCAGCGAGACCTCCTGTTCGACGCCGCTCTTGCCCCGGAACTCGAACGTGATGCGGGTGCCGTCGACGTTGACGTGGTCGCCCTCGATGGTGGTCAGCCCAAACGACTCGTTGGTCTCGGCGTACTCGTCGTTGCCGATGCGGATCAGCGTCTCGTCGAGCAGGCGGACGACGGCGGCCAGCACCTTCTCCTCGGGCAGGCCCCGCCGGGCCAGGTGCTCGTCGAGCGTGGCGCGCAACGCCGGTAGGCCCTCGGCGAACTCGGCCAGCCGCTCGTACTTGTTGGCGTCGCGCACCTCCCGCCAGCGGTCGTGGTACCGGTATTGCTTGCGCGCCCGTGCGTCGCGCCCGGTGGCCTGGATGTGGCCGTCGGTCAGTGGGCAGATCCACACGTCGGTCCACGCCGGGGGGATGACCAACGCCTCGATGCGGGCCTTGTCCTCGGGGGACACGGCCGTGCCGTCGGGGTGGTGGTACGAGAAGCCCTTGCCCCGTCGCCGCCGGCTGATGCCAGGGCGGTCGTCGACGACATAGAAGAGGTCGGCCTCGTCCGCGTCGGAGAGCACCTCGTACAGGGCGGCCATGCTGCCGGACGGTCTACCCGTCACCGGAACGGGTGACGCCTGCCTCCGCTTCTGCCGGGGACCGCCGGTATGCCCGATACGCCTGTTGCGATCGCGCAACAGTGCTGGACGTTTCGTCTAGTGCTCCGTACCGTCCGCGCCGGGTGGAGTGCCTTCGCGTCCTTCGGAGCGGATTGTGGCACTGCCTTGGCAACGACATACGGCGACTCGCTGGCTGACGCGCGGCGTCGCCGCGATGCTGGTGGTGGCGCTCGGCGTGCTCGGGATGCCCTCGACGGCGTCCGCCGCGGCGATCGTCACGTTCAACGCCGTTCCGGCATCCGCGGTGGCCGGCGCCATCGGCAACCTCACGATCTCCTTCACCGCGGTCACCACCATCCCGGCGAACGGCCGCATCGTCGTGACCTTGCCCGCCGGCTACGGCCTGACCTCCACGACCGCCACGAGCGGGAGCATCGACGGAACCCTGGCGGCATCCGTCGGCGGCCAGACCGTGACGATCGTCCGCAGCGGCGGCACCGGGATGTCAGGCGCGCTGTCGTTCGTGCTGTCGAGCGTCCAGAACCCGAAGCAGGCCGGTAACCCTGGCTCGTTCACCATCACCACCCAGGACGCGGCGCTGACCACGATCGACACCGGCACCCTCGACCCGGCCGGCGACACCATCACCGCGGGCACCCTCACCAACGCCGACGTGCAGCCGGCGTCGCTTGTCGCCAACACCCTCGCCACCGCCCCACTGCCTGTCACGGTCACGTTCACCACCGCCAACCCCTGGCCGTCGACCGGTCAGCTGGTCGTCGTCTTCCCGGCGGGCTACCAGACCGTCGGCACGCCGACGGTGACGAGCCCGGACTCGTCGGTCAACGGCACGCTGACAGCGGGCGCCTTCTCCGGCCAGACCGTCACCATCACCCGCTCCGCTGGCTCCCAGGTGAGCGGACCACTCACGCTCGCGTTCACCTCGATCGTGCGCAACCCGCTGACAGCGGTCACAACGGGCGCCTACTCGCTCACCACGCTCACCGCGGGCGGCGCTGCGACCATCGACACGATCACCACCGTCCCCGGGGATTCGTTCACCGAGACGCCGTTCACCGTCGCTGCCTCCGTCACCATGCCGGGTGCCGGAGCGGCCGGAGGGACCGGCAGCGCGGTCATTGCCTTCACGTCGGGGAACAATGGCGTGCCGGCGACCAACGGCAAGGTTGCCATCACGTTCCCCGCCGGCTTCACCGTGGCGACGACCACGGCAACCTCTGGTCAGCTGGGGACGTTGACGGTCAACGTCGTTGGGCAGACCGTCACGGTCAGCCGCACGGCTGGCGCGATCGTGACAACGGGGGTGTCGATCACCCTCAACGGGATCACCAACCCGAACGTCACCACCACCCCGACGTTCTCGGTCGTCGTCCAAGACTCCGCTGGCATACCGATGGCCGGGGGGAGCGGCGTTCCGGGCGTTCCGGCGACGATGATCGGCGGGCCCTTGGCGGGAGCGATCGTCACCCCTGTGACGCTGATCGTGAGCCAGACGAGCAACGTCAGCGTGGCGTTCACGCTCGCCAACGCACTGCCATCCGGCGCGCTGATCGAGGTGACCTTGCCGTCCACCCCGGCGCCGTTCACCGCCAACTTCGGCTCGGCGACAGCGACGACAGCACTGTCGATCGCCGGCACCGTGGCGACATCCGTCGTCGGCCAGGTCGTGACGTTGACCCGGACCACGGGGGCCTCGGTGTCGGCTGGAACAGTGGTGACCTTCAGCTTGACGAACGTGCGAAACCCCACCGTCACCGGCATCACGTCGACATTCAGCATCGTCACGCGCACCTCGGGCGGCGTCCTCATCGACGCCGCCTCTCCTGCCGCCGTGACGATCGCACCCGGCGCCCTCACCCTCACCGATGTCCAACCCGCATCCATGGCCGTCGGCGCTGTGGGTTTGGTGACCGTCACGATGACGCTGGCCGACCCCCTTCCCTCCGACGGCCGGCTCCGGGTCACCTTCCCGGCCAACTTCACCTTCGATGTCGGCGGGTTCACCACGGCCACCAGCACCGCGGCCGTGCTGGACGGGACGCTCACGACCCAGATCTCTGGTCAGATCGTCACCCTGGTCCGGGCCGGAGGCGCGGATGTCCCCGCCGGTTCCACGGTCTCGCTCACCTTGAGCAGGATCCGGAACCCGGTGACGCCAGCGCTCACCACGGCGACCACGAACACCGCCTACCAGCTCGCCACGCTCACGTCCGGCCTGACGGTCATCGACCAAGACGTGGCCGTGGCCGTCGACACGTTCACGGGCAACGTCCTCACTGCGGCGTCGATCACGCCGCAG
>JAOBWJ010000149.1 GCA_025463335.1 Acidimicrobiales bacterium | reverse complement strand
CGAACGGTGGGCGAAGCGCACGATGCCCTCGCCGTCGAGCACGAACACCGAGCGGCGATAGAAGCCGAGCGGCCCGAGGATGCCGAACGCCTCCCCGACCTTCTTCCCCTCGTCGGCCAGCAGCGGGAACTTGAACCCGTGCTTGGCCGCGAACGCCTCGTGGCTCTCGATCCCCTGGGGGCTGATGCCGAACACCCGGGCGCCGAGCTCGGTGAACTCGCTCAAGTCGTCGTTGTAGCTGTTCAGCTGCACCGTGCAAACAGCGGTGTCGTCACCCGGATAGAAGGCGAGCACGACCACATGGCCCCGCTCGTCGGCGAGCGAGTAGTCCTGCCCACCGGTTCCCGGCAGCGTGAAGTCGGGCGCGCGGTCCCCGGTCTTGAGCGTCACGAAGGGAACGCTACGCGCTCAGGCGAGGCTGGCCAGGATGTCGTCGGAGATGTCGAAGTTGGCGTGGACCTCTTGGACATCATCGAGCTCGTCGAGGGCGTCGATGAGGCGCAGCACCTTCTTGGCGTCCTCGGCCGTGTCGAGCTTGACCGTGGTCGTCGGGACCATCGTGACGTCGGCCGAGTCGTACTTGATGCCCGCCTCGTCGAGGGCGTGGCGCACGGCAGTGTGGTTGGACGGCTCGCACAGCACCCGCCACGTGTCGCCGTCGTCGATCAGGTCCTCGGCACCCGCTTCGAGCACGACGAGCATGATGTCGTCCTCCTCGAGCGTCTTCGGGAGGATCACGAAACCCTTGCGTTCGAACTGCCACGCGACCGCCCCCGGCTCGGCCAGCGACCCGCCGAGCTTGGAGAACGTCGAGCGGATGTCGCCGCCGGTCCGGTTGCGGTTGTCGGTGAGGCACTCGACGTAGACGGCCACGCCGGAAGGGGCGTAGCCCTCGTAGTTGGCCGGCTCGTAGCGCACGCCGTCGAGCTCGCCCGAACCCCGCTTGACCGCCCGCTCGATGGTGTCGATCGGCACCGAGGCGTCACGGGCCTTCTGGAAGACGGTTCGCAACGAGGCGTTGGCGTCCATGTCGCTCCCGCCCTCGCGCGCCGCCACCTCGACCTGGCGGATGAGCTTGGCGAAGACCTTGGCCCGCTTCTGGTCCTTGGCGCCCTTCTGGTGCTTGATCGTGGCCCACTTGGAATGACCGCTCACGAGAAATACGCCTCCTGGATCAGACCGCGTCGTGCCGCCTGCGGCGGAAAACATGCTGATGGATTCACTCGCTGCGCTCCCTCATCATTAGATCTCCTCGAGGAAGCGCTGGTGGAGACGGAGGTCGTCCCCCAGCTCCGGGTGGAACGAGCAGACGGTGACCGCACCCTGCCGGCACAGCACCGGCCGGTCCCCGACGGTAGCGAGCACCTCGACCCCTGGCCCCACCCGCTCGACGGCGGGCGCCCGGATGAACACCGCGTGCAACGGGCCGTCGGGCAGCCCGGCGACGGCGAGGTCGGCCTCGAACGAGTCGCGCTGGCGACCAAAGGCGTTCCGCCGGACGGTGATGTCGATGGCGCCCAAGCTCTCTTGGTCGGGCCGGCCGTCGAGCACCTCGGTGGCGAGGAGGATCATGCCGGCGCAGGTGCCGAGCGCTGGCAAGCCGTCGGCCAGGCGCTCGGCCAGCGGGACCCGCAGCCCCGAGCTGTCGAGGAGGAACGAGATGGTGGTCGACTCCCCGCCCGGGAGGATGACGGCGTCGACGGCGGCCAGATCCTCGGGCGTGCGGACGTCGACCGCTGTGGCCCCGAGCGCGTCGAGGACCAGTCGGTGGGGCTCAGTCGCTCCCTGCAGCGCGAGGACGCCGACCTTCGGACCGTCCACCTGGGGGCTTCCTCACCAGCCGCGGTCCTCGAGCCGGGTCTCCACGTCGGAGGACTGGATGCCGCGGATGGCCTCGCCCAGCCCTCGGCTGACCTTGGCCACGATGGCGGCGTCACGGAAGTGGGTGGTCGCCTCGACGATGGCTCGAGCGCGGCGGGCCGGCTCCTCGCTCTTGAAGATGCCCGAGCCCACGAACACGGACTGGGCGCCGAGCTGCATCACCAGCGAGGCGTCGGCAGGGGTGGCGAGACCCCCGGCGCAGAACAGCGGCACCGGGAGCTGACCGGTCTCGGCCACCTCTTGCACCAGCGGGAGTGGCGCCTGCAGCTTCTTGGCCCAGTCGAACAGCTCGGCCGAGTCGGCCACCTGGATCTTGCGGATGTCGCCCAGGATCGAGCGCAGGTGGCGCACGGCCTGCACGACGTCGCCCGTGCCGGCCTCACCCTTCGAGCGGATCATCGCCGCCCCTTCGGAGATGCGGCGCAGCGCCTCACCCAGGTTGGTGGCGCCACACACGAACGGGGCGGTGAAGGCCCACTTGTCGATGTGGTGGGCCTCGTCGGCCGGGGTCAGCACCTCGGACTCGTCGATGAAGTCGACGCCGAGCGACTCGAGCACCTGGGCCTCGGCGAAGTGGCCGATCCGCGCCTTGGCCATGACCGGGATGGTGACGGCGGCCTGAATGCCCTCGATCATCGCCGGGTCGCTCATGCGGGCCACGCCGCCGTCGCGCCGGATGTCGGACGGCACCCGCTCGAGCGCCATGACCGCCACGGCGCCGGCATCCTCGGCGATCTTCGCCTGCTCCGAGTCGACCACGTCCATGATCACGCCGCCCTTGAGCATCTCGGCCAGCCCGCGCTTGACGCGGAACGTGCCGGTGGTGGGGGTGACGGCGCTTTCGGAAGCCATGAGATCCAGTGTAGGAGGACGGTGCCGGAGGACCGTCAGAGAATGCTGGCGGCGCCGACGCTCGGTGCGAGCTCGATGAACGTCTGACCGGGCGTGAGGGCGGCGGGCGCCCCGGCCCCGTCGGTGAAGGTGAACGCGCCGTTCGGCCCGGGGCGCGACCAGCGGCCCTTGACCACCTTGCCGTCGGAGAGGAACCACGCCTCGCCGCCACCCTCGAGCACGGCCTGGGGCGACACGGCGCCGGTCACGTCGCGGAAGCCCGAGTTGCGGTAGGGCGTGACCAGCACGACCACGTTGGCCGGGGCGATGCGCGGGCCACCGCCGGCCATGACGTGCACGCGGTTGCTCTGGGTGCGGGCCCAACCCTTGAGGGCCGGATCCCACGCGTAGGAGACGACGGTGGCCGCGCCGCCGCCGTAGCCCACCCGCAACCCGTTCGCCGGCGTGCCGGCGGAAGCCTGGCCCGCGGCCCGGTAGTGGAACAGGGGCGGCGGGGTCTTGCCCTCGGCGCCCCGGGCGCCGTAGATGTCGGCGGTCGGCAGGAAGTAGCGGTACAGGTTCCGGCTGCCGCCGCGCTGGTTGCGCTGGTAGATCGCCGTCACGCTCCTGGCGTCGATGCCCACGTCGACCAGCGGGCCCGAGCGCACCTGTCGCAGCACGCCGCCATTGGCGCCCGAGTAGGCGAGCATCGGGTGGTTGAGGGCACCGGCGATGCCGACGTCGCTCGTGCGCGCCGACCGCACGGGGCCCACCGTGGCGTCCTGGGACTGGAACACCGCAGCCAGTCGGGTCGTGCCCTGCTCGGTCTGCTCGACGAAGACGATGTCGGCCTTGTCGATGCCCTGCTGCTGCACGAACCCCTTGGGCGTGTTGTCGACCTTGACCATGAGGGCCGGGCGGGTGAGCTTGCCGGCGTCGGCCTGGGGCAGACCGGTCAGCGGCGCCGTGGGGGGCGCGGTGGTCGTGGTTGTCTGCTTCGTCGTGGTGGTCGGCTTGGGGCTGGCCTCGTCCTTGCCGCCACCACCGCAGGCGCCGGCCACGAAGGCGAGGGTCACCAGAGCGACGGGAAGAAGGCGGCGGGGGCGCGCCGAAAGGGGGGTCAGTGCCATGTCGTGGATCAGAGCTCCCGGAGCGCTTGGATGCGCTCCTCGAGGGGTGGGTGGAAAAGAGGGTCCGGCGCGACCGGCGGCTCCACCCACAGGTGGGCGGTGGCCGGCGAACCGGCGGCGACGGCGGCGCCCGTCGCCTGCAGCTTGCCGAGCGCGGCAGCCAGGCCGGGCGGGTACCGGGTGATGGCAACGCCACTGGCGTCGGCGGCCACGGCCGGGGTGGCCATGGCCATCCGCCGGACGCGATCGGCGATGGGACGAACGGGGCCGAGCACGGTGAGCACCGCCACCGCGACCGTCGCCGGCCGGGTCTCGTGGTTCTTGATCCGGGCCAGCTCACGAGCCAGCACGCCCTCGAGCTCGATCCGGCTCAGCGTGTCGAGCAGGCCGCTGGTGACGGCCAGGGTCGCGTGCCGGGGGTCGAGCCCGAACGACAGGGCGTTGGGCGCCGGGTCGTCGATCACCATGAGGGCGGGCGTGGGCACGCCGGCGCCGCCGACCAGGCCATCGACCAGGTTGACGAGGCGTGCATCGGCCACCGGGTCTGCCGGGCGACCGCCGAGCGACCGCTGGGCCTGCCCCGTGCCACCCAGGCGGACATAGGTCACCCAGGTGGCGAGGAGCAGTCCCGCCACCAGGCCACCGAGGAGGTTCGGCAGGAGCTGGCCGACCACGACCGCCACGACCAGCACGGGCAGCGTCGTTGCCAGCACCAGGGTGAGGGCGCGGCGCTTGTTGATGGCGATCTCGTCGGGCACAGCCGTCCGAGCGTACTCCGCGCCCCCCGAGGTACCCGAGCACCCTGCGTCACCGTCACTGGACTAGTTCGATTCCGCACCTGAAATGCCCCGATCGAGGGATGGCGTCAACGGCCCGGCACCCGGAACCTGTGAGCAGTTCACCGACCGCTCGTCCACTGGGGGAACGACATGCGACCCATCCGACTCCTCGCTGCCGTGGCAGCAGGCTCGCTCCTGGCCGCGGGTCCGCTGGCCGGTTTCGCTTCGGCGGCCGATCCCGCCGGGGTGGGCACCGGCACGGTGAGCGCGACGGCGGTGCGCGTGGACCTCGGGGCGAACGGTGACCTGTTGTCGATCCGGGTCCTCGGCGACGACGGCAGCTCGACCATCGATCCGATCAAGGGGGCCCGGCGTTCGAGCGAGACGCTGCGGCCACTGACCATCTCGTCGAAGCGGATCCCGGCTCTCGACCTGTCGGTGCCGGCGGTGGCGACCACGAGCACCGGGGCTGAGGACAAGCGGGCGGTCGAGCCGGCGGTCCCGAACCAAGCGGCGTTCTCCGGGAAGTTGAACGCCATCGCCTCCTCGGTGGTCGACGGCGCCGGTGCCCGCGCCGCGCTCTCCGCCGGGTTGGCCAACCTCAAGCTGGCCGGCGGGCTCGTCCACGTCCCGACCGGTCTCGTCCAGGTCTCCAGCCGGGCGGCCGGTGCCGAGGCCAGCGGCTCCCGGTCGATCACCATCCCCGACATCCGCGTGCTCGACCTCTCCGCCGTGCTCGACGGCCTCGGTCTGAAGCTGACCGATCTGTCGGTGACCCAGCTGCTCACCCTGCTCAGGTCGCTCGGCGTCACGCTGCCGGGGATCGCCGACCCGGCCGCCGCGGTGGCCGCCCTGAACACGGCCATCGACACGGTGAAGGCCCAGACCGGCGCCCTCACCGCCGAGCTCTGCGCCACCGTCGACGGGCTCCTCGCCGCCCTGGGCGGCGTGACCGGATTGGTGGGCGGGGCGGTCAACAGCCTGCCCCAGGTCCCGACGGGCGGGGCCACCAGCACCCTGCCGGCCATCGGCACCGTCCCCGGCGGCAACGTCGTGCTCCCGATCGTCAACAACGTCCTTCCCGGGCTCGGGCTCAAGGCCGCGGCCTTGCCGACGAACTTCAGCTGCTCGAACCTCACCGGCACCGTGCAGGACCTCCTGACCACCGTTCAGTCGGCCCTTGGCAAGGTCCTGGCCGGTGGCCTGGCCCAGCTCGGCGATACCGCCCTGCTGTCGGTCAAGGACGTCAAGGTCAGCCTGGTGGCCACCGCCACGGACGCCGTCGACACCTCGGTGGCCGACGTGACCGCCTCGATCGGCCAGGTCAAGGTGGGCAACCTCGCCGTGCCGGGCGTCTCAGGGCTCGACCTCGCCGCCCCGGTCGCCACCCTGAACCAGGCCGCCGCCGCCATCCAGAGCGCGGTCGGCTCGGTGCTGGCTGCCGTCAACGCCAACCTCGCCAGCCTGGTCAAGGTCGACGTGCTGAAGATCGAGAAGGTGGTCGGCAGCGCCGGCGCCTACACCCATGCCGCTTCGACGGTCACGGCCCTCACGGCGACGTTGACGCCACCCGCCACGCTGGGCGCGGCCCTGATCGACCTCACTGCCGTGCCCACGTCCACCGTGCTCGGGACGCTGGCCACGACGGTCCCGACCATCGCCCCCGTGATGGGCCAGCTCGAGGCGACCCTCGGTGGACTGCAGGCCCTGAGCGGGCCGTCGAGCGTGACGATCGGCCAGCTCACGGGTGATGCCACGTTCCGGCCGGTTGCCGCCTCGGTGCCCGGCCAGGCCGTGACGGGTGTCCCGACCGGCGAGCTACCCCGCACCGGTGGCGATGCCGCCCTCCCGGCCATGGCCGCCGTGGTCCTCGGGGGCGCCGCCCTCGCCATCCGTCGCCTGCTGCGCATCGCCACCATCTAGCCAACTCGTCGCACCACGACGTGGCAGCAGGTCGTCCGCCTCCGGGCGGCGAGCGAGAGGGGCCCTCCCCAGTGGGGCCCCTCTCGTGCATTTCAGGCGTACGGTTTGCCCGCATGCGGGCTCCCTGGCTCCTCGTCCCTCTCGCCCTTGTGTCCTTCGGGTGCTCGTCCTCCAAGGACGACTCGCCCACGGCGGCCGGACGCTCGACCACCACCACGTCCACGTCGACGTCGACCACCTCGACCACGGTGGTGTCGACCACGACGATCCCGTTCGCGGGCAGCACCAACAACGCGTCGGCACCCGCCAGCACCGACCACACGGCGCTGCTCACCAAGCTCACGGTCGAGCACCAGCCCGGCGTCGACCGGGTGACGTTCGAGTTCGGCGGAGCCGGCCAGCCCGGCGTCGCTGCCGGCTACGAGACCCGACCCACGGCCGACGGCTCGGGGGCACCGGTCAAGGTCGACGGGAGCGCCTACCTCCAGGTCCGCCTCACGCCCGCCGCGACGTTCGATCTGACCGGCGAGGTGCCGAAGGCCAGCTACACCGGCGGTGACCGGGTCCGGGGCGCAGGCACCACCGGCGTCACCGAGGTGGTCCGGTCCGGCGACTTCGAAGCCAACCTCACGTGGGTCGTCGGCCTGCGCTCGAAGGCCGCGTTCCGTCTCTCGACTCTTTCCAACCCGTCCCGGGTCGTGCTCGAGATCGCCGCTCCCGGGGTCTAGACGAGCGTGGCGTAGATGCCGAGGTAGCGCTCGGCCAGGTGCTCCATCGACAGCTCGTCGGCCCGGCGGGAGCCGGCCTCGGCCAACCGCCGGGCGCAGTCCCGGTCGGTGAGCACCATGCTGAGGGCGGTGCCCAGCGCCTTGGGGTCGCCGGGCGGGACGAGCACCGCCTCCTGTCCGGGCCGAGCCACCCGGGCGTAGCCGGGGATCTCGGTGGCCACGATCGGTGTCCCGGCGGCCATGGCCTCGAGCAGGACCACCCCGAACGACTCGCCGTGCAGCGACGGCGCGCAGAACGCGTCGGCACCCCGCAGGCGCTGGGCCTTCTCGGCATCGTCGATCCGGCCCAGCCACTCGACCCGCTCGTCCCCGGCCGTCCGGCTCTTGAGCTCGGCCGTCTGCGGTCCGTCGCTGGCCACCCAGATGCGGGCATCGGCGGGCAGCTCGTCGAGGGCGGCGAGCAGGACAGCCAGGCCCTTGCGCTCCTCGTGGCGTCCGAGGAAGAAGACGGTGGGGCGCTCGCTCGGCCACGCCGTGGCCTTGGCGAAGCGTTCGACCTCGATGCCGTTGAACACCATCTCGTAGTGGCCGCCCAGGTACTGCTCGGCCAGGTGGCGGGCGTCCTCGGACACGGCGCAGGCCACGTCGAGCTGGCCGGCCAACCACCGCAGCGGGGCCCCGGCCAGGCGGTAGGCAGCGCTGACGCCAGCGGCATGGAAGGTGCCGACCAACGGGGCGTCCTTGAGCAGCGCTGTGGTCATGCACGGCCCGGGGACCAGCGGCTCGTGCAGGTGGACCACGTCGAACTTCTCGTCGCGCAGCGCCCGGATGGTGCGCAGGGCGCACGGGAGGTCGGGCGCGATCGGAGCGACCGACCCGTTGGCGAACAGGGGAATGCTGTTGCCGAGCGGGGTCACCCCGGCGTCCGGTGGCGGACCGTCGCACGGACCCAGGACGCGGACCTCGTGGCCGGCGGCCCGCAGGGCCCGGGCCAGACCGAGCACCTGGCCTTGCACACCGCCCGGCAGCGTGAGGCTGTACGGGCAGACGAAGCCGATGCGCACAGGCAGAGGCTAGGAGATCAGCCCCCGGTGGTCGTCGTGGATGCCGGCGCGGTCGTGGTTTGGGGCTGGGTCGACGTCGCTTCCTACGGTTCGCGGTCCGAGGGCCAGTTCGGCTGGAACACGTGCCACTGCTCCGGCGCGTGCGAGATCAGCGCCTCGAGCTCGTGGGCCAGCACCTGGGTCAGGCGCGCGACGTCCTCCCGGAGCGACCCCTGGCGGGTGAGGTCGAGGGGCGGGCGAACCACGCCGTGGTGTCCCTTGCCGTCGAAGTAGACCGTCGTGGGCAGCAGTGCGGCACCCGTGCGCAGCGCCAACGTCGCCGGCCCGGCCGGCAGGGTCGTGCGCTCGCCGAAGAACTCGACCTCGATGCCGCCACCACCGATGTCGCGATCGGACAGGAGCCCGACCAACTCGTTGGCTCGCAGGGCCTTGAGCACGGCCGACCCGGCGTCGGGCCCGAGGGGCACCACGGTCATGCCGAGCTGCCGGCGGAAGTCGGCGAACCACTCGAACAGGGCACGGGGCTCGAGCGGCTCCACCACCACCGTGATCGGGAACCCCTGGGTGGCGAGCCAGGCGCCACCGAAGTCCCAGCCGCCGAGGTGGGGCAGCGCCATGATCACCCCGTTGCCGGCATCGAGCGCATGGCCCACGTGCTCGAGACCCTCGTAGGACATGCTGGCGTCGAGATCCTCGGCCGTGAGCTCGGGGAGGCGGAACGACTCGACCCAGTAGCGGGCGTAGGAGTCGAACGCCCGCTGCGCCTCACGGCGCAGGGCGGCGGGCGTGAGCGTGCCGCCGTGGATCCGCTGCAGGTGACGCTCGACCATGCGCCGACGCTCGGCGTCGGTGCCGGCCAGGCCCAGGCCGATCGCCCGCCCGGCGAACGACGCGGCCGGCGAGGGCAGGAGTCGGGCGAACCGGGAGCCGACCTTGTAAAGGGCGACCGTCGCCCCGTCGGCGACCTCCACCTAGCGGCGGGGTAGGTGGTCGCGCCGGCGCCAGACCCGCTCAGTGGGTCGGGCCACCCGGCGACCGCGCCAGCGCTGCAGCACCGGCTCCACCGGCGGCACGCTGGCCTGGCGCCACACCTTGAGGAAGCGCTGCACGGCGGTCACCAGCGTGAGAGCCAGCATCACCCAGAGCACCGGCACCAGCAGCGAGTCGAAGAGCAGGCCGAATCCCAGGGCCACCGTGCGCTCGGCTCGCTCCATGAGGCCGCCGCGGGCGTCGAAGCCCAGCGACTCGGCCTTGGCCCGCTCGTAGGAGATCAGCATCGACGCAGCCAGCACGGCGAGCGGCAGCATGCCGGCGTGCCCACCACGCGACGAGGTGAGGTACCAGGCCACACCACCGAGCAGCAGGGCGTCGCTCACCCGGTCGGCCACCGAGTCGAAGAAGGCGCCGCGCGGCGACGCCGTGCCGGACGCCTTGGCCACGGCACCGTCGAGGGCGTCGGGCAGGGCGGTGAGCAGGAGCAGCAGCACCCCAGCCCGCAGCGCACCGTTTCCGATGGCAACGGCACACGCCGACGCCATCACCAGCCCGGTGGCCGTGAGGTGGTCGGCCGTGATCCCGGTCTTGCGGAGGTTGGCCCCTACCGGTTTCAGCCGCCGCTCGATGTCGGTGCGCCAACGTCCGTCGAGCATTTCCCCACGGTACCTGCCCCGTGCCGATTGCCTGCGCCACCGCCTGCGCATCAGCACGCCCTGGCACGCCCGCTAGGGCAGCTCGGTGGCCTCCGCCTCGGAGGAGGCGGTGACGTCGGTGCCATCCTGCCCGTTGGGCACCGCCTGGGCGAACAGGTAGTGGGCGCGGCCTCGAACGGTCACGATCACGGCGGTACCGGCCGCGTCGACCTGCACGTCGGCCACCGAGGCGTCCAGGTGGTCGAGTCCTTTGGCCGCCACGGACTGCTCGGCCACCGCCCGGGCCCGGTCCGGAAGGAGGCGCACCTTCCCGGTGGCGTAGTAGAGATCGATGTCGATCGCCTTTGTCGCGGCGTCATTCGCCGCCGCCGCAGCGGCATTCGAGAGCTCGCGCTTGGCGACATACACCGAGCCGAAGTCGACGCACAGCGCCCCCAGGACGAGGAACACCAGGACCGCTGCCGGCATGAGCATGAGCACGCTCCCCCGCTCGCGCTCAGGCACCGCACGACTCCGCGTCAAAGCCGTCGGTGCTGAGTCCCGACCTGAAGGGGTCGACGATCTCGGAGTGACGGGCCGACGTGGTGAGAAAGCCGCTGCCGAACGCGCCGATCCACGGGACGGCGATGGTGGGCACCCGGTAGGTGACGGTGGCTGTCAGCTGCCGGCAGCGGACCAGGGCGGCGTCGCTCGACCAGGTCAGCTCCCAGCGGCTGCGGTCGTTCTTGCCCTGGCCCTCCATGGCTTCGGTGGCGGCAGCTCGACCTGCGGCATCGGCCGCGGTGGCGTCGTTCGACTCGACGTAGGTGCGCACCGCCTCCCGCGCTGCCGACGACGCCGCCAGGTGGCAGTCGAACACGGCCCAGGCGTTCACCAACAGGAGGCTGCCGACCACGAACACCAGGAAGCCGAACGGCAAGGCCTCGAAGCCACCCACGAACCCCGACTCGTCGCTCAGCCGCCTCACTGCGGCCGCTCCCGGCGCACGCGCACGGTCCGCTCGACCGTGGCGAACGGGAACGGCACGTTGCGCAGAAGGGGTGTCGGTCGCCGGGCCGTCACCTGGAGCGTCACCACGTCGGCGTTGCCGCCCCAGTCGAAGCGCAGGGTGCCGTCGTCGAACCCGCCGAGAAGGGCGCGGGCATCCGCTTCGGCCTGCGTGGTGGACGTGCGCTGTGCTCCCGCGACCTTGCGAGCGGCATCGAACGTCACCGACGTGAGCACCGACGTCGTGTACAGGTTCATGGCCAGCTGCACGGCGAACAGCAGGAGGACGAGGAAGACGGTGACGCCGACCATCGAGCCGAGGAGCCCGGTGCCGGACTCGTCCTCCAGCCGCTCAACCGATCTGCGAGACCTTGTCCTCAACTCTGGTGCCTGCATCCTGGAAGACCCGGTCGAAGACGGTCCACATGGTGAAGCCGATGAGGGCCATGATCAGCACGGCGATCGCCGTGGAGATGACGCCCTCTCCGACCTCCTCCGACCATCGCTCCCGGGCCGACAGCTTGAGGGTCTGCCAGGCGACGCACGCCTGCAGCACGAGCTCCACGTTCTTCTCCTTCGGTCAGCCGCCGAAGGCGCGCAGCGCCTCGACGAACGGGATGGCCATGAACAGGACGCCGGGGACGAGGGTGGCCACGGTCACGGGGATCCAGACCTGCTGGTTGCGCCGCTCGGCCGCTTCGATGAGCTCGCGGTGCACGTCGCGGCGGGCGGCCCGCGCCTCCTCGGCGATGAGGCGCCCGAGGTCGCTCGTGTCGCGGTTGAGGGCCAGCACGGGCACGAGCCGGTCGACGACCGGCACCTGCGCGACCAGGGCCCACTCCTCGAGGGCGACGGCCTCGGGCACGCCCTGGCGAATGCGTAGGCACACCCGTCGCAGGTCGAGGGCGGTGGCCCCGCTGCTGCGGGCCGCCAACCGGTTGAGGGCCGAGGTCAGCGACCACCCGGCCGAGAGCAGCAGCGCGAGCTGCTCGGCCACCACCGGGATCTCGAGAAACAGCGAGCGCTGCCACCGCGACGACTCCGAGGCAAGCCGCTGCTCCTGCACCAGGAAGGCGAGAACGGGCCCGCCGATGAGGAGGACGAGCACCACCGGCACCGGCGGCTGGAGGGCCATGGCCACCAGCACGGCCAGTCCGAACCCAGCCACGCTCGAGCCGATCTGGCGGACACGGAAGCCCGTCACGTCGAGCGACGCGTGCACCCGGAGGAGCCGCACCTCCAGGTCCTCCCGTACGCCGACCAACCGAGCCACCTTCTCGCCCACACTGCGCGACAACGGGCCGATGGCGTCGCGGAACGACTCGACCGACAGCACGCCGGCACGCGACGGACGCCCCATCCCACCGGGGGCGTAGGGCCGCAGCCGCTCCCCGAGCGGGAGGCGGGCGAACCACCGCACCTGCGAGAGCAGCAGGGTGGCGCCCACCCAACCGACGGCGCCCGACAGCAGCACCACGCGTCCGCTCACGGCTCGTTCCCCACGCCGACGAACACCCGCTGCTCCTCCGGCAACCGCATGATGCGACCGGCCCACAGCCAGCACAGGCCCATCAGCCCGATGGCCACGAGCACGAGCACCTGACCCGTCGGGCTGTCGTAGGCCGAACGTCCGGTGCCGATCGACATGCCGATGAGGGCCATGAAGAGCGGCACGACCAAGGTGAAGCTGCGGGCGAAGCGGGCCCCGGCCTGGCGCGAACGTGCGTCCTTGCGGCCCTGCTGATCCATGATCCGGTCGTCGATCAACGCCGACAAGCACCGGTCGACGTCGTTGCCGCCGATCTGGTGGGCCACGAGGAGCGTCTCGCACACGGTGTCGGCGGTGGTGTCGGCCAACCGACCCCGCAGGACGTCGAGCGTCCGGTCGAAGTCGGTGGACAACAGCCACTCGCGCCGAGCCAACTCGAAGGCGTCGCGCATCTCCTCGGGCGCACCCCGACCAACCTCGAACAGGGCTTGCGGTATCGACCGTCCGAGCGTGGTCGTCTTGATCCGAATCTCCTCGATCTGCCGGGGCCAGGCCTCGCGGGCGAGGGCCCGCCGCCGGTCACGCCGAGCCCGGGCGGCCAGCACCGGCACCGACCCGACAGCCCCGCCGATGGCCAGCGGGGGCAGCACGCCGCCGAACAACGACCAGCCGAGTGCGGCGCCGAAGACGACCAGCACCCCAACCACGCCGGCCAGCTCGGCCGGACGCACATCGCTCAGCCCGGCCTGCACCAACCAGTCGTGCGCCTGGGACGACGCCCGCCAGCGCCGTCGTACGGCCGGACCCGGCTGGACCCCGGTCCACCGAAAGGCGAACGAGGTGTAGAGCAGGTGTACGCCGTAGGCGCCGGCAAGGGCGAGCAGCAGCCCGGTCACACCACCACCCCGTCGAGCACGGCCCGCAGGTCTTGACCCGACTCCTCGAACGCCCGGGCGCATCGGACCGGAAGGTTCCCCGTCCACGTGAGCGCCGCGTCCCATCGTGCCCGGCTGAACACCTCGGTGACGGTGAAGGCCGTGCCCCCAGGCCCGGTCTGGAGCTCCTCGACGGTGACGATCTCGGTCACTCGGGGCACGCCCCGCACCCGAGCGCAATGCACGACCACGTCGACCGCCTCGGACACCAGGCTGTTGAGCGCCGCCATCGGCAATTCGGACGACGTGTCGGCCAGCTGGCAGATGAAGCGCAGCCGGGTCAGGGCCTGGCGAGCCGACCCGGCGTGGATGGTGGTGAAGCCCTTGACCCCCGACGACAGGGTCAACAGCAGCGGCAGTGCCTCGCGGTCACGGACCTCCCCGACGATGGCGACGTCCGGTGCCATCCGCAGGAAGCCGGACACGAGCCGACGGAGGTCGACCGGCTCGCGGTCGGCCCGTTGAGGTCGGGTCTGCATGGAGGCCACGTTCGG
>JAOBWJ010000194.1 GCA_025463335.1 Acidimicrobiales bacterium | reverse complement strand
CCATGGCCGTGCTGCTGGTTGCGTGGTTCTTCGGGCGGTCGTGGCTCGTCGTCGGGCTGGTGGCCGGGGCCACGACATGGTGGTGGCTGGTCGTCGACGGGCTCCGTGACCGGATCACCTGGGTGGTGCACGTCACCAGTGCCGGAGCGCCCGTGCACCGGTTGCTGGCGCCGCTGCTGCCCGATCTCCGGACGCCCGGCGCCGGCGACCAGGCCCGGTTCGCGGCCTGGACCCTCGTGGTCGTCGCCCTGCTGGTGGTGGGCTGGCTAGATCGACGCGACCAGGATGCGGGCGCCAGCGAAAGCGCCGATCCCGACGGTGCGATCCTCGATCTTCACCGTGACGGTGCCGTCAGGTGACGCCGCCGTGAGCACGCCGCTGCGGCCCGGGAGGATGGCGTTGTCCTCGAGGAAGTCGAGCAGGCCGGGCGTGAACTCCAGCTCCTCGGGGATGCGGGTGACGGTGAAGCCGTCGCCCACGCCGAGCGTCGAGAGGGCCACGAGGTCGGTTTCGAGGTAGCCCGAACCCGGGATGGGGTTGCCGTGCGGGCACGTCGTGGGATTTTCGAGCATGCGGTTGATGGCGGACTCGACCGGCTCGGACAGCACGTGCTCCCACTTGCCCGCCTCTTCGTGGGCCTCGGCCCAGCTCAGGCCCAGCACGTCGGTGAGGAAACGCTCGGCCAGCCGGTGTCGGCGCACGACCCGCTCGGCCAGGGCCAGGCCCTTGGTGGTGAGGGTGATGCCCCCGTCCACGTTCACCAACCCCTCGGCCGTGAGACGACGGATCATCTCCGAGACGGCCGGCCGGGAGACCAACAGCCGCTCGGCGATCCGGGCCTGGATGACATTGAGGTCGTCTTCCTTGAGCTCGAAGATCGCCTCGCAATACTCCTCGAACGCGCTTCTGGGCTCGACCACGAGGCCAGGTTAGGGGGTGCAGTGGCCCACCGGGTGGGGTAAGTGCCGCAACATGAGTGATGCGGCCGAAGCCGGCACCCGGATCGCCGACCACAACGTGGTGGCCACCTACGAGAGCCCTGACGACGCACGGGCGGCGCTCGTCATGCTCGAGCGGCACGGCGTGGAGGCGGGCGACATCGAGCTGTTCGGGCCCGGCATCGACAAGGCGCGGGAGCCGATCATCAACGACGAGCTGCGACAGGCCGATCTCGCCGTCACCGACGCCATGGCGCGGCGCATCGCTCCGACGTCCCTGGTGCTGGGCGTGGTGCTCGCGGCCGTGGGCGCCGTCGCCGGCTGGTTCGCGTTCCACCACGTCGTCGGCGTGCTGATGGGCGGCGTCGGCGGCGCGGTCGTCGGTGCCGTGTTCGGCCTCCTCTACGGCGGTTACACGGGCCTCGGGGCCGACGAGGGGTGGGGCGAGACGTTCGCCAGCCCCGGCGGCCAGACCTCGGTCGCCGTGCACAGCGCGGATCAGGCCGAGGTCGAGGTGGCTCTCGAGGCGCTGAAGGGCACCGATGCCAAGCGCCTCGCCGTCTACGGCCGCGACCGCCAGCTCCGCGACGTGGCCTGACGCCGATCGACCGTCACACCCCGTCGGTAGCCTCGACGGGGTGGTTCTCGACCTCTTCTCGCCCGCCGTGCGGGAATGGTTCGCGACCTCGTTCCCGGAGCCGACGCCTCCGCAGGAGCAGGGCTGGCCGGCCATCGCCGCCGGCGACCACACCCTGATCCTGGCGCCCACCGGGTCGGGCAAGACGCTCTCGGCCTTCCTCTACGCCCTCGACCGGCTCACCGCCGAGCCGCCGGTCGAGGACAAGACGCACCGAACCCGCGTGCTCTACATCTCGCCGCTGCGGGCCTTGGCCGTCGACGTCGAGCGCAACCTGCGGGCCCCGCTCCAGGGCATCGCCCTGGCCGCCGAGCGCCTGGGCGAGTCGATCACCATCCCGACCGTCGGCATTCGCTCGGGCGACACCTCGCCCGAGGACCGCCGGTCCATGCTCCGCCACCCGCCCGACGTCCTCATCACCACGCCCGAGTCGCTGTTCCTGCTGCTCACGTCCCAGGCCCGGGAGACCCTCGCGGGGGTGCGGTGGGTGATCATCGACGAGATCCACGCCATGGCCGCCACCAAGCGGGGGGCCCACCTGGCCCTCTCGCTCGAGCGGCTCGAGCACCTGGTGCTGGCCGGCGGCGGGCCGGCGCCCCAGCGCATCGGCCTGTCGGCCACCCAGCGCCCGCTGGAGGAGATCGCCCGCTTCCTGGCCGGCACCGGCCGCACCGCCACCATCGTCGACGCTGGCCGCAAGAAGCAGCTGGAGATCGAGGTCGTGGTCCCGGTCGAGGACATGGGGCGGCTGGGCGAGCTGCTCGACGAGCCCACCAGCGGGCCGGTGGCCGGTCCACCGGCCCGAGCCAGCATCTGGCCGTCGATCCACCCCAAGCTGCTCGAGCTCATCGAGTCGCACCGTTCGACGCTGATCTTCGTCAACGCCCGGCGGTTGGCCGAGCGGCTGGCCGCCCGGCTCAACGAGCTGGCCGAGGGCGGCGACGACGGCGTGCGGTGGTCGGGCGGCGAGGCCATGGGCTCGGGCGGCGAGCTGGTGCGGGCCCACCACGGGTCGCTGTCGCGGGAGCAGCGGCTCGACATCGAGGACCAGCTCAAGTCGGGCCGGCTCAAGGCGCTGGTCGCCACCTCCTCACTCGAGCTGGGCATCGACATGGGCGCCATCGACCTGGTGATCCAGGTCGAGTCGCCGGGTTCGGTGGCGAGCGGGCTCCAGCGCATCGGTCGCTCGGGCCACAACGTGGGCGACGTGAGCAGGGGCAAGATCTTCCCCAAGCACCGGGGCGACCTGGTGGAGGCGGCCGTCGTCGTGCAGCGCATGCGCGACGGGCTCATCGAGGAGACCCGCTACCCCCGCAACCCGCTCGACGTGCTGGCCCAGCAGATCGTGGCC
>JAOBWJ010000186.1 GCA_025463335.1 Acidimicrobiales bacterium | reverse complement strand
CGGCGAAGGTGGCGTAGCCCGACGCCCGCAGCACTTCGGGGAGGGTGCGGACGTCGGGGCTGATCTCCATGGTCCAGCCCGGGAACCCGGGGTCGAAGTTGGCCACCGACGCGAAACCCGCCTTGTGCGGGTTGAGCCCGGTCTGGATGGCCGCCCTCGCCGGCGAGCACAGCGGGGTGGTGTGGTAGTTCGAGTACCGGAGCCCGCCGGCCGCCAGCCGGTCGAGCGTGGGCGTCGGGATCTCGGCTCCGAACGGGCCGATGTCGCTGAAGCCCATGTCGTCGAGCAGCACCAGCACGACGTTCGGTGCACCTTCCGGCGGGACGGTCGGGGCCGGCCACCACGGCTCCGACTCGCTGGCCAGGCGCTCGACGCGCCCTTCGAACCCCGGATACTCGCGTCCCATCAGACCGGCTTGTCGCCGCGCAGGGTGATGCGCTGGATGACCCGGTCGCCCTGGAAGTCGCCCACCACCGAGTGTTGGGTGGCCCGGTTGTCCCAGAAGCCGAGATCGCCGGCCGTCCAGTGGTAGCGGACGGTGAACTCGGGCTTGGTCGAGTGGTCGTAGAGGTAGCGCAGCAGCGCCTCACTCTCCGAGGGGTGGAGGTCCTTGATGTGCGACGTGAAGCCGGGGTTCACGAACAGCACCTTCTCTCCCGTCTCCGGGTGGGTGCGCACCACCGGGTGCTCGACCGGGTCGAGTGAACGGAAGGACTCGTTCTCCCAGACCCCCTCGCCGAACGCCTCGAGGAGGGCACCGAACTGGTCGGCGCCGTCGTGCACAGCGGTGAGTGTCTCGAGGAAGCCCTGCAGTGTCGGGCTCAGCGCCGCGTAGGCCGCCGCCTGGTTGGACCACGACGTGTCACCGCCGGCCTCGGGGATCACCACGGCGTTGAGGATCGACCCCAGCGGCGGGCGTTCCACGAAGGTCACGTCGGTGTGCCACGACAATCCGTTGGTCTCCCGCTTGCGCCGGGCCACGTCGCCATAGGCGGCGTACAGCTCGGCCGACTTCCCGTAGTCGATCTCGAACACCTTTGCGTTGCCCTCGATGCCCGGCAGCACCGGGTGCGCCGGCGTGACCTCACCGAACTGGGCGCCGAAGGCCACGTGCTCGTCGGCAGTGAGGTGCTGCCCGGGGAAGAAGATGACCTTGTAGCGGAGCAGCGCCTGGCGGATCGCCGTCACCGTGTCGTCGGCGAGCGACTGCTTCAGGTCGACGCCCCGCAGCTCGGCGCCGACGGCACCGGACAGCGGCCGGACGTGCAGGGTGGTGGGGGCTTCGATCGTCGTCACTTGGCGACCTCCTTGATGAGGGTGTTGAAACGGGTGTCGAACTCGTCCTTGGCCTTGAGGCCCGAGGGCACGGCGCCGGCCTCGGCCCAGGTGTCGATCTGGTCCTGCTGGACCTTGAACACGTCGTCGCCGATGGGCTGCCACGCCACGGCCGTGCTGGCGATCGTGGCGGCGGCCAGGGTGGCCGGGAACTTGGTGGTCTTGACGTAGATGGGCACCCACGCCTCGATGTGGTCCTGCTCCCACTGGTAGGTGCGCACGATGCGCTGGAGGTAGTCGCCGAGCGCGGCCGAGACCTTCGGGTCCTTCAGCGCCTTGCCCCTGGCCACAGCCAAGGTCTGGCTGATGAAGTAGTCGTTGCTGCTGGCGATCGCCCGGCTCTTCTTGGCCGAGTTGGTGATCGTCGTGAGCGGCTCGATCGACACGAACGCGTCGGCCTTGCCGCTGCTGTAGGCCGCCTGGCCGTCGGCCGGCTGGAGGTAGGCCGGCTTCACGTCGCCGATGTCGAGTCCCTCCTTGGCCAGGGCCTTGCGGAGGAAGTACTCCAGGATCGTCTGCTGGGCCACGGCCACGGTCTTGCTCTTGAGGTCGGCCACCGTGTGGATGTCCGAGCCCTCGGGCACGAGGATCTGGAGGTAGGGCTGGTTGCCGTCCTTCGGGCGGGCCACGGCCACGACCTTGGTGTCGACCCCGCCGGCGGCCGCGAAGATCGGCGGCGTGTCGCCCATGATGGCGATGTCGACGGCGCCGGCGTTGATGGCCTCGACGGCCGGCGGACCGCTGGGGAACTGGCTCCACTCGATCTTGTAGGGCGTGTCGGACTCACCGGCCGCTTCGAGGCCGGCTTGCTGGGTGCCGCCCAGGTCGCCCACCCGGAGGGTCACGCCGGACAGATCGAGGTCGGCCGGGGCAGTCGTGGCCTGGGTGGTGTTCGCCGACGCCTCAGTGCCCTTGCTGTCGCTGCCGCACGCCGTCGCCACGAGGGCGAGGAGGACGAGCAGGACGGCGACGGGGCGCGCGCGGTGGACGTGCTGGTGCAACGGAACTCCTTGGTCGGGTTTCGGGGGGAGGTCAGGCGTGGGCGCCCTCGGCGAGTTCGTCGACGCCCAGCTCAGCCAGGAGGACCGAGCGGAGGCGGGCGAACTCGTCGTTGGAACGCAGCCTGGGGTTGGGGACCTCGACCTGGCGGTCGAGGGAGAAGCGGCCGTCGCGCAGCACCAGCACCCGGTCGGCGAGGAGGATGGCCTCGTCGACGTCGTGGGTGACGAGCAGGACGGCCGGGCGGTGGCGGGCGCACAGTTCGTGGAGGAGGGCGTGCATCTTGATGCGGGTCAGGGCGTCGAGGGCGCCGAACGGCTCGTCGAGGAGGAGCAGCTCGGGGTCGCGGACGAGGGCCCGGGCCAGGGAGGCTCGCTGGGCCTCACCACCGGAGAGGGTGACCGGCCAGGCCTTGTGGTGGCCGTCGAGGCCGACCTCGTCGAGGGCGGCGCGCCCCCGCTCCTTGGCTTCGCTGCCGCGGAGGCCGAGGACCACATTGTCGAGGACCCGGCGCCAGGGCAGCAGCCGAGGCTCCTGGAACACCACGGCCCGGCGGGACGGGACGAGGAGCGACCCCTCGACCTCCGGGTCCAGTCCCGCCAGGCCGCGGAGGAAGGTGCTCTTCCCCGAGCCGCTCCGGCCGAGAAGGGCGACGAACTCGCCGGGCTGGATGTCGAGCTCGAGCC
>JAOBWJ010000044.1 GCA_025463335.1 Acidimicrobiales bacterium | reverse complement strand
AAGTCGACGAGCTCGTGCGCATCCTCGAGTCCGGCGTCAACGTGGTCACGACCGCCGGCTTCATCACCGGCCACGCCCTGGGCGCGGGCCGAGACCGGATCGAGGCGGCCTGTGCCAGCGGCGGCAGCTCGATCTTCGGTTCGGGCATGAACCCAGGCTTCGCCAACCTCCTGGGCTTGGTCTCCGCCGGCATCTGCGATCGCATCGACTCGATCACCGTCACCGAGTCGGTCGACTCCACCGGTTACGACTCGGCCGACACGGAGCGCTCGGTCGGCTATGCCCGGCCAATCGACGACCCCGAGCTGCCGGCCATGGTGGAGCGGGGCACGGCCGTGTTCGGCGACGGCGTCCGTCTCATGGCCGACGCCCTCGGCATCGAGCTCGACGAGGTCCGGTGCGAGGCCGAGTTCGCCCAGACCACCGAGGACCTCGACCTCGGGTCCTGGGCCATCAAGGCCGGGTGCGTGGCCGGCGTCGCCGCCAGCTGGCAGGGCGTCCGCGACGGGAGGACCGTGATCAACCTCCAGGTGCGGTGGCGCAAGGGCCGCACGCTCGAGCCCGACTGGAAGGTCGAGCACGGCTACCTGGTCGAGATCGAGGGCCAACCCAATGTGCGCACGAAGCTCGAGATCTTCCCGCCCGCCGACTTCAAGGCGAGCTCGTTCAAGGACTACATGGTCCTCGGCATGATCATCACGTCGCTGCCGGCGGTGCAGGCCATCCCGGCCGTGGTGGCCGCCCGCCCCGGCATCGTCACCTACGCCGACCTCCCGCTGGTCACGGCACGAGGCTTCGTCACCCCATGACGCCGCCGTTCCACCGCCGCATCGAGCTCGACGCCGGGGACGGGACCGTGACCGCCACCGTCGAGGACTACAACCACCACTTCGACCTCAGGCTGACCCACGACGCTGCGCTCGTGACCGGCTTCTCGGTCGACCCGGTGCGGGCCCCGTGGTCGCAGTGCCCGGGCGCTGCCGCTGAGCTCGACGAGCTGGTCGGCCGCCCCGTCGGCGTACGGCCGACGAGCGCGTCGCCCGACCGCCATTGCACCCACCTCATCGACCTGGCGTGCGTGGCCGTGCGCTTCGCCGGCTCGACCGGCCGTCGCCGCTACGACGTGACCGTGACCGACTGGGACCAGGCGACGTCGACCGCCGCGGTCCAGCGCGACGACGGCCTCCGCGTCGAGTGGCAGGTCGGCCGCATGGCCATCGAGGGACCGGACCCGTACACCGGCCGCTCGCTCGGTGCCGGCTTCACGCCATGGGCGCTGCGCGAGCTCCACGCGGAGGTCGCCGAGGCGGCCCTCATCCTTCGCCGGGCGGCGTGGATGTCGCCCAGCCGGGGCTTCGACCTCGACGCCTTCGCCACCGTCGCCGACACCGGGTTGGGCGAGGGCGTGTGCTTCGCCACCCAACCCGAGCGCATCCACCTGGCCACCCGCAACCTCGGGACGGCCAGGGTTACCGTTCAGTCACCGCGAAGAGACTGATCGTTCGGCGTTCACGGCGCGGTCACCGCACCGACAAGCTGCGCTGTCAGGGTGCACCCATGGAAGGTGAGTACCTCGACACGTTGGAGCGCATGGTCGTGAGCCCGGCGGCCGGGATCTTCGCCGTCGTGCACGACCTGCTCGAGACCATCATCGCTGCCGGCACCACGATCGGCTTCGTACAGGCCGGCGACGAGGCCGTGCCCGTGCAGTCGCCGTTCGAGGGACGGTTGGTCGCGTTCGACGCCGTCGACGGCGAACGCCTGGTCCGTCACCAGCGGGTCGGCTGGCTGCGCTGCGCCTGAGCCCTACGCCTCGACGAGTACGCGATTGCGGGCGCTACTGCGTGCCTCCGGCGACGGGTCCTGTCACCGAGAAGATCCTCCCACCCCCTCCTCCGTCGGGGGCGGGCCCCTCCTTCCTCGGCGCCACCCGCCGCCTCGTTGGTAGGTCCCGCACCCCATTCTTTGGTTGCACATGCGAATCAGCCGGCCATCGAGGCCGGCTGCTTCGCGTGTGCCGGGACCTCACGCGACGCCTACAAGAGGGTGGTACCGGGTGGTTCTGGGTCCCAAAACCGACCGGAACCTGGTCGGTTTTAGGACCCGGAATGACCAGGAGACCGGGCGTACTGCGGGGGTTCAACGGCAAAGGACGCGCCCAGGGCTGGCGGCGGCGAGTCGGCTCGGGTTCTGGACGGTTGTCGGCGACATGCCCCCCAAGAACTGCCCAGAACTCAGGGCGAACGGCCGCACCGACGTGAGTCATGTGACCCTCGCCCCCGTGGTTGCGTCTTTGCCTTTGGCGAACCCCTACAACAGGGGCGCTATCCGGTGCTGCTGGGGTGGCGATTCTGTGAGTCGCGCACCACGACTTCGGTCCAGCGGGTGTCGGCGATGCGGGCCAGGGCGGCCGCCTGCCGACGCTCGCGGCCACGGAGGGGGCGGCCCGAGCGGCCGAGCACCAGGCAGAGACGGGCGGACGGCAGCGGGGCCCAGGCCACATCGTCGGGGCCTGACTCCCCCGCCGCCACCCGCGCCGAGGAGCGGCTGCCCTCGACGAACGCCTCCAGCCACGCTGCTGGAGGCACGGGCCCGATGCCCATCCGGACGTCGGGCACGTCGAGGTCGAGGATCGCGACCCACTCGGCGGAAAAATCGAGCATGGCGTGCTGAACGAGCACCTCGAGCAGCTCGGCAACGCTGGTCGCCCCCACGAGCATGGCCGCCGTCTCCAGCGCGGCCAGCCTGGGATCGCGCAGCGACTCGGCTGCCGGGCGCACGTCCTCGACGTCGACCCCGTCGACGTCGCTGATCTCGGCCAGCAGCAGCGGCAGCAGTGAGGCGTCGGGAAGCTGGACCACCAGCTCGTCGATGGCCCGGCCGGCGCCACGTTCGAGGATGTCGATGCCGACGACATCGCCCCGGACGGCACCGATGCGGCTCGCGACCTGGCCGAGCGCACCGGGGCGATCGGGCATCCACACTCGGACGACGTAGGTCTCCACGCCGGTCACGCTACGGGTAACCCGTGAACGGGAGGTTTCACCCCCGCGAACGCTGCACTACCCGGTCGACGCCAGGTCGGGCAGGGGCGGACCGTTCATGGTCGGCGTGGCGTCGGGCTCGATGACGGCTTCCTCGCCCCGCTTGCAGTAGCGCTCGACGTACTCCTGGCCCGAAAGTCGGCGGAGCTCGAACATGATCTCGTCGGTGACCTGACGCAGCGCGAGCCGGTCGCTGGCGTCGCAGTCGTCGAAGCGCATGGGCGCCGAGATGCGGATGGTGATGGGTCGGAACAGGTTGGGCCACACCTGGCCGATGGGCTGGGCCTCGCGGGTGCCGATCATGGCCACGGCCAGCACCGGCACCTGGTTGTCGAGAGCCAGGCGGGCCACTCCCGTGCGGCCCCGGTAGAGCCGACCGTCGGGCGAGCGGGTGCCCTCCGGGTAGATGCCGAACAGCTGGCCGGCCTGGAGGACCTCGGCCGCCGACTCCAGGGCCCGCAGCGACGCCGGGCCCCCACCCCGCTTGATCGGGATCTGGCCCATGGCCCGGAAGAACCACGCCGTCTTCGGGTCCTCGAAGTACTCGGCCTTGGCCACGAACGTGAGGCGCCGCCGCAGCACGACGGGCAGGAAGATCGAGTCGGAGAACGAGACGTGGTTGCTGGCCAGGATGGCCGGGCCCTCGGTCGGCACGTGTTCCAGACCCTCGACGCGGATCCGGAAGAAGAAGCGAAGAATGGGCGTGAGCACGAGCTTCATCACCCAGTACGCCACGGCCCAGAGGGTAGACCCCCTACCCCGGCGGCGACACGACGTGGTAGCGGATGTGCGTGACGGTCGACGTCGGCACCACGGCCACCTGTTCGAGCTCGGTGGGCCCGAGCCGGTCGAACAGCCGGGTCCCGCCACCGAGCAGGACGGGGACGACGTTGAGCTGGATCGTGTCGATGCGGCCGGTCCGCAACAGCTGCTGGGCCACGTCTGCGCCCATGACGTTCACGTGCTTGTCGCCGGCGGCCGCCTGGGCCTGCTCGAGCGCTCGGTCCAGTCCCTCGGTGACGAACGTGAACGTCGTCGGCCCCTTGACCACGGGCGTCGCCGGCCGGTTGGTCACCACGAAGCACGGCATCCCGAAGGCGCCGTCGTCGCCCCACTGGCCGATGCCGACGGTGAAGTGCCGCCGGCCCATGAGCACGGCGCCGACGACTGCCGGGGAGTACATCTCGCCGGCTACCACGTCGTCCTCGGCGTCGGACGGCTCGGCGAACAGCCACTGGTGAAGCCGTTCACCGCCCACGCCCATCGGTTGCTCGACGCTGACGTCCGGTCCGGCGATGTAGCCGTCGAGCGACATGCTCATGTGCAGGTGGATCTGTCCCATGCCGGGATCGACGACGTGGAGCGCGGGATCTCATCGCGTCCTGCGTACTGTTGTCCTCCGTGGAGCGCAGGCTCACCTCCCGGGGCGCCGAGCGCCGACGCCAACTGCTCGCCACGGCGGGCCGGCGCTTCGCCGAGCACGGCTACCACACCACCTCGGTCGCCGAGATCGTGCACGAGGTGGGCGTGGGCAAGGGCGTCTTCTACTGGTACTTCGAGTCCAAGGAGCAGCTGTTCCTCGAGGTGCTGGCCCAGGCCCAGGCCGAGCTGCGGCGGGCCCAGGAGGCCGAGGTGGGCGACGAGGTCGACCCGGTGCGTCGCATCGAGCGCGGCATCCGCGGCGCCCTCACCTGGTTGGAGGCGAACCGCGACGTGCTGGCTGTGTTCCAACTGGCCGCCACCGACGTGCGCTTCGTCGGCGCGCTGCGGGCCGGCGAGGAGATCATGGCCGCCGAGCTGGCCGGCCACCTCAAGGACGGCATCGTCTCCGGCCGCATCCCCGACGGCGACCCGTTGGTGCTGGCCCATGCCGTGCTCGGCGCCGTCGAGGCCCTCGCCCACACGTTCCTCGGTCGGGAGGGAGCGTGGGACGAGGGGGTGGCCGACACGGCCGTGGCGTTCTGCCTCGGTGGGATCCTGGCTACACGTCGTCGAGGTGCGTCAGGGTCTTCTTGAGGTTGCGGATGGCCTGGTGGGTCCGCTGCTCGTTCTCGATGAGCGCGAACCGCACGTAGCCCTCGCCGCCGGGACCGAAGCCCATGCCCGGCGAGGCCGCCACGTGGGCGTCGGTGACGAGCATCTTGGAGAACTCGAGCGAGCCCATGTGCCGGTAGGCCTCGGGCAGCGGAGCCCACACGAACATCGTCCCCTTGGGCTTCGGGAACTCCCAGCCCATCTTGGCCAGGCCGTCGCAGAGCACGTCGCGGCGGCTCTGGTAGATCTCCCGCACCTGCTTCGGATGGTCCTGGGCCTCGTTCAGGGTGACGGTCGCCGCGATCTGGATGGGCTGGAAGGTGCCGTAGTCGAGGTAGCTCTTGAGCTTGGCCAGGGCGGCGATGACCTCGGCGTTGCCGGCCATGCAGGCCACCCGCCAGCCGGCCATGGAGAACGACTTCGTCATGGAGTACAGCTCGACGGCGCACTCCTTGGCCCCCTCGGCCTGGAGGATCGACGGCGGCTCGTAGCCGTCGAAGCCGAGCTCGGCGTAGGCGTTGTCGTGGACGACGATCACGTTGTTCTCGCGGGCGAAGTCGACGACCCGCTGGAAGAACGCCAGGTCGACGCACTGGGTCGTCGGGTTGTGGGGGAACGACAGCACGATGACCCGGGCCTTGGGCCACGACGACTCGAACCGCTCGACCAGAGCATCGAAGAACTCGTCGTCGGTCTGGTTGACGCCGACCGGGAGGTCGCGCACGTTGGCCCCGGCGAACAGCGGGCCCCAGATGTGGATGGGGTACGACGGCGACGGCACCAGGGCGCAGTCACCCGGGCCCAGCAGCACCCACATGAGGTGGCTGAACCCCTCCTTGGCCCCGATGGTGTTGATGATCTCGGTCTCGGGGTCGAGGCGGACGTTCCACTTCCGGAGGTACAGGTCGGCAAAGGCCTCCCGCAGCTTGGGGATGCCCTTCGACTGGCTGTAGCGGTGGTTCTTCTCCATGTGGGCCGCTTCGGCCAGCTTGTCGACGGCGATCTCCGGCGAGGGCAGGTCGGGGTTGCCGAACCCGAAGTCGATGACGTCTGCGCCGGTGCGACGTGCCTCCTTCTTGAGGCCATCGATGACCCCGAGGACGTAGGGCGGCATGCCATTGATCCGGCGGAACTCCATGCCGCTGAGGATAAGCGCCGTGATGGAGACCGCCTGTTCATTCCAGCGGGGCACCCTCAGATTGGTCTGTTCCGGCGGCGCTCGATCCGCGGTTGATGGACGTACACCGAATTGAACGGGCCAGTCCACGGCTGGTCCACTCGGAGGGAGATCAGCGATGAGGCGGCGTTCCAAGCTCGCCCAAGTCCTGCTCGCGGCGATCCTGCTGGGATCCGGGGTACTCGCCGCCCCGGCCAGCGCCCGACCGGTCGAGCTCCCGAACCTCGAAGGCTCGGGGGGTTACGAGTTCCCTCAGGACGGGTTGCTCTGTGGGGAGTACCACGGGATCCTCATCACGAGCGATTCCCGCCGGCGGATCGCGTCGGCGGACTTCTTCTGGGGGACGGGCGGCCTCGGTGCGCCCCGCCAACTGTGGTACGGCACCGGCAGGGTCATGGTCGTCAGCTTCCTGGCGCCGCCCGAAACCGGCGAACCGATCCTGAGGCGTTCGGGTCCGGCGCCCACCCTCACGTGCCTCGCCGGGTTCTGCGCCTACAACGCCACGCCGAACTCCTGCTCCAAGGTGGGCGTGGTGGTCCTGCGGGCCCCCACCATCCCGACCCAAGCGGAGGTCGAGGCCAGGCTCGAGGCATGTAGCGACGCGGCCTTCATCCCGTACGCCTGCGCACTGCTCGACCGGCGTGGGTCGGGCCGGGTGGCGTAAGCCGAGAGGTCGGCCGAGGATCTACGGCATGGACGCGGCCAGGAGGGCGGCCCCGACGGCCCCCGCCTGCTCGCCGAGCTGGGCGGCCACGATCTCGACCCGGGGGCGGTAGGCGGCGCCCACGGCCCGCTCGTCGTAGGCCCGGCGGATGGGCTCGATGATCACGTCGCCCGCCTCGGCCAGCCCCCCGCCGATGACGAAGCGGGCCACGTCGAGGGCCTGGCACAGGTTCACGAGGCCGATGGCCACCCAGCCGGCCAGCACGTCGACCACGGCGAGGGCGGCGGCATCTCCTTCGGCGGCGGCCGCGGTGACGTGCTCGCCGCGCACGGCGAGGGGGTCACCGCCGGCCAGTTCGACCAGCCGCGGGGCCCGACCGGCCTCGGCCGCCTCCCGCCCCATGCGCCCGAGGCCGGTGCCCGACGCATAGCGCTCCCAGCACCCCCGCCGACCGCACACGCACGGCACCCCGCCGACGTCGACCACCATGTGGCCGATCTCGCCGGCGAAGCCGCTGGCGCCCCGGCGCAACTCCCCGTCGAGGATGAACGCACCACCAACGCCGGTGCCCAGGGCCACCAGGGCCACATCGTCGACGCCCCGGGCCGCACCCCTGCGGTGCTCGGCCCGCAGGGCGCACGTGGCGTCGTTGTCGAGGGCAACAGGCAGCCCCACCGCCTCCGACAGCAGGGCGGCGACCGGAAGCTCGACCACGCCTGACAGGTTGGGCGAGAACCGGGCCATGCCGTCACGCGTGATGAGGCCGGCCACGCCGGCACCAACCGTCGCCACCTCGCCATGGCGATCGTGCAGCACGGTCACCACTTCGGCCATGGCGGCGACGAGCAGGACACCATCGGTGCTGGGCGTGAGCACCCGGTGCTCGTCGAGCACCGTGCCGGAAACGTCGACCACGACGCCGAGGACCTTGGTTCCCCCGACGTCGAGGCCGATGCTTCTCATCCCGACACTCTGTCAGTACCGGAGGATCGCTCCGATACCTCCGAGCACATCGAGATCGGCGTTGCCCACGCAGATCTCGACGTCGCACGACTGGTTGATGGCGTCCTCGACCGCTTCCTCGACGACGTCGTCGACACCGTGCATCTCGGACTGACACACCGGACACGTGCGCCCGACTCGGCAGACGTGGTCGCAGGACGGGCACCGCCAGCCCGGGTGGGTGTAGCCGTGGGATACGAGCAGCGTCTCGACTCGACGCTCGACGAGGGCCTTGAGCGTTTCGTCGAGCCCGGCCACACCAAGGCGGCCCACTCCCACTGCGTCGCGCAGCCGGCTGACCAGCTCGGCCTCCTTGCGCCGCATGACCTCTGCCTCGACGGTGAGGGCGGCTTGGCGGATCTCGTCGACCGTGGCCCCCACCGAGATCGAGCAGCGGGCCTCCACCCGCTCCTGGAGGTAGGGGTGCAACAACGAGCGCAACTCGTTGGCGATCTCCTCGGGCGCTCCGATGATGAGCCGTTCGAACCCTCGGTCCTGGAAGACCTGGAAGGCGACGTCAGCGGCGTGCCGGAGGTGCTGGTGCACCAGGGCGGTCTCGTGGTTCTGGACCTGGTCGCGCCGGTAGGAGCGGTCGACATCGTCGCCGCGGGGCAACGGCTCCAGCAGCTCGGTGGACTCGATCACCTCGCCGAGCTCGTAGACGAAGACCCGGGCCCGCTGCTTGTCGGCCAGCAGCAGGCCGAAGCGTTCGTATTCGTCGACCACGACTTCGAGCTGGCGGACATAGGGGGTGTGGTTGACCACCACTTGGTCGCGCACGGCGACCGGCAGCTCGACGACTCGCCAGAAGGCGTGCGCCGAACAGGAGAAGAGCGCAAGCCCTCGGGTGTGCGAGCGGTCGATGCCGCCTCGCACGAACTCCTGCACGCGTTGTAAGTCGGCAGTCACGGACGGATGGCCGTCGTGCTTCTGCAGGGCGCCCCGCAGAAGCAATTCGGCGGAGCGGACCACGTCCTGGAACCGGACGTGTCTGCCTCCGTCGACGTCGAGATAGACGCTCGTGACTGGAGCATCCTCTCCTCTGAACGAAGCAAGGGAACGGATGTCGTCCTCGGTAATGGCGACCACGGCACCTCCTGAGCTAGGGGTTCGGGTCCAACCGATGGTAGGGCGCTCGCTACGGAGATGCCCGAGGTGCACGTCAGGAGACGTGGATGTGGCGGACCCTTCCCTCATCGGGGGGGGTATTCGCCTCGGGAGCCGAACGCTCGGTCCCGCCCAGAACCGCCCGCCCGACACCGGCCGCGGCGTGAACGATCGTGGCGGCCACGCCCGGTTCGCGGACGAGGTCGTCGGCCACATCGAGGAATGCGCGGGCCGCGGCAATGAGCTCGATGGCGGCGGACTGAAGGTGCTCGAGGCCCTCGGCCGCCCGTCCTTCGGCCGCCCGGTCTTGGATGTCACGGTCTTGGATGTCACGGTCTTGGATGTCACGGTCGTCCGTCATCGCGGTCCCTTCCCGGTGAAGCGAACGGTGAGCACGTCGTCGTCGAGCGTGGCCGCGGTGACCGTCCGGCGCCGGAGCGAGTCGGGGAGCAGGATCGCCCGCCGGTAGGGGCCCACCCGAACCAGCAACTCGTCGTCGCGTTGGGCCAGGTCGAGCTCGTCGCGGTCGGCACCGGGCAGGGGCAGGCGCAGCACGAGCTCGTCACCCTCGGCATCGACCCGGAAGGGTTCGGCGTCGTGGAGCCGGGCCTCGGGAGCCACGTCGCCGTACAGCGCCTCGGCGAACGCCCGCAGTCGCTCGACGCCCACCAGCTCCTCGGGCGCCAGCTCGGCCCGGAGCACAGGGACGGGAGCGAAGCCCTCCTCGATGGCCGTGAGGTGCTCGGCGTGGGCTTCCCTCCACGCCTTGAACCACGGGTCGACGACCTCGTCGGGCAGCAGCCGGTTGGCCACCACGGCGTCGACCCGGTAGCCGAACAGCGAGAGATAGGTGTGGGTGCGCCGGGCCTCGGCGATCACCATGCGCTCGGGGTTGACCACCAGTCGGATGCTCGTGCGCTCGGGGTCGGTGAGCAGCTCCCGCACGCCGTCGAGCTGGTCGTAGAACCGCTGGGTGGCGGCGAACACCTCGTCGGTGGCCATCGGGAGGTTCGACACCCGCGACAGCACCGGGGCCACCACCCTGTTCACGGCCCGGCCCATCGGGAACAGCCGGTGCATGGCCCAGGCCAGCACGTCGGGCAGCGACAGCAGCCGCAGCGTCTCGGCCGTGGGCGCGCAGTCGACGACGACCACGTCCCACTCCCCCGACGCCGCGTGGTGGCGGATGTCGGCCAGGGCGAACACCTCGTCGAGGCCGGGGATGACCGACAGCTCCTCGGGCGCCAGCTCGGCCCGGAGCACAGGGACGGGAGCGAAGCCCTCCTCGATGGCCGTGAGGTGCTCGGCGTGGGCTTCCCTCCACGCC
>JAOBWJ010000021.1 GCA_025463335.1 Acidimicrobiales bacterium | reverse complement strand
GAGGAGTCCTGACCCCCAACTCGTGATCGCGGCCCCCCGGGCCGTAGCATGAACCCCTCGTGTCTGATCGCCCTGCCCTCCGAAACGTCGCGCTCGTGGCCCATGTGGACCACGGCAAGACCACCCTCATCGACGCCATCCTGAAGGCCGGGCACACCTTTGCTGCCCACCAGGCCGTGACGGAGCGGGTCATGGACTCCAACGACCAGGAGCGGGAGCGGGGCATCACCATCCTCGCCAAGGCGGCGTCCATCCACTGGAAGGGCACCAAGATCAACTTGGTCGACACCCCGGGCCACGCCGACTTCGGTGGCGAGGTCGAGCGGGCTCTGACCATGGTCGACGGCGTCCTGCTGCTGGTCGACGCGGCCGAGGGGCCGCTGCCGCAGACCCGGTACGTGCTCTCCAAGGCCGTCGCCGCCGACCTGCCGGCCGTGGTCGTGATCAACAAGGTCGACCGGCAGGACGCCCGGTCCGAGGAGGTGCTGGACGAGATCTACCAGCTGTTCCTCGACCTCGAGGTGCCCGACCACCACATCGAGTTCCCTGTGATCTCGGCCGTGGCACGCGAGGGCCGCTCGATGGTGGGCGTGGGCATGCCGGCCGAGGACGCCGACCTCTCGGCCCTGCTCGACACGCTGGTGAAGTACATCCCCGCGCCCATCGGCGACCCCGAACAGCCCCTCCAGGCGTTGGTCACCAACCTCGACGCCAGCGAGTACCTCGGTCGCCTGGCCATCGGCCGTGTTGTCCGGGGGACCCTCCGGGCTGGCCGCCAGGTCGCCCTGCTCAAGGCCGAGGGGTCCACGAACGTCTCCCGGAAGCCGGGCCAGGTGCTCGGCATCGAGGGCATCGGCCGCACCGAGCAGACCGAGATCGTCGCCGGCGACCTGTTCGTCCTGGCTGGCTTCCCCGAGGTCGAGATCGGCGACACCATCGCCGATCCGAGCGACCCGGACCCGTTGCCGCGCCTCACCGTCGATGAGCCGGTGCTGCGCATGACGTTCGGGCCCAACACCTCGCCGCTGTCGGGCAAGGACGGCGCCTACGTCACCTCCCGCCACATTCGGGAGCGGCTGCAGCGCGAGGTGCTCGGCAACGTGGCCATCAAGCTCGAGGACACCGAGACGCCGGACATCATGCAGGTGGCCGGCCGTGGCGAGCTCCAGCTTGCCGTGCTCATCGAGAACATGCGCCGTGAGGGCTACGAGCTCGAGGTCAGCCGGCCGGAGGTCGTCACCAAGGAGATCGACGGCAAGAAGCACGAGCCGCTCGAGGAGGGCATGGTCGACGTGCCCGACGAGCACGTCGGCACCGTCACCCAGACCCTCGCCCCGCGCAAGGGCAAGGTCATCGACATGCGCCCCGGCGACCCGGGCCGCACGGTCGTCACGTTCGAGGCCCCGGCCCGAGGCCTGCTCGGCATGCGCGGCGAGCTGCTCACCGCGTCCCGGGGTACCGCGCTCATGCACACGCGTCACCGGGGCTGGATCCCGTGGGTGGGCGACCTCCCCACCCGCAAGGGCGGCGCCATGGTCTCCGACCGCGTCGGCGTCACCACCGCCTACGTGCTCGACAACCTCCAGCTCCGCGGCGAGCTGCTGGTCGGGCCGGGCGAGCAGGTCTACGAAGGCATGATCGTGGGCGAGAACGCCCGGGCCGGCGACATGGTCGTCAACGCCGTGCGCGAGAAGCAGAAGACCAACATTCGGACCCACGCCGCCGACGACGCCGTGAAGCTGGTGCCGCCGCGCGAGCTCACGATCGAGACCGCCATCGAGTTCATCGCTGACGACGAGCTCCTGGAGGTCACGCCGCGGTACCTGCGGGTGCGCAAGCGGGTCCTGACCGAGCAGGACCGCCGCCGCCTCGCGCGGTAGCTACTCCATCACCTTTCGCCAGCGGGCCTCGACGAACGAGAACAGCCCGTAGGCGAACAGGCCGAGGGCGACGATGACGAGGGCCACGGTGCCGTAGGGACGGTCGGCCAGCTGGTGCAGGGCGCCGTCCACGCCGACCGCCTTGTTGGGGTCGAAGTCGAGCGCGGCGCGTACGAGGAACAAGCCGATGAGGGCGAGCACCACGCCGCGGGCCGCGTTGCCGAAGGTGCCGAGCCACGGCAGCCGCCGCCGCTGCGAGGGCGTCATCTCGCCGGTCCGGAGGTGCTTCTCGAACGTCTGGTGCCATCCCCGCCAGGCCAGCACCCCGCCCCCCACCAGCAGGCCGAGGCCGACGACCACCACCAGCGGGCGACCCCACCCGTGCTCCATCAGGCGGGCCGACCAGTCCTTGGCCGTGCTGTCGCTCCCGCCGCCGGACTTGCGCCCGAGGACGAGTCGGGCCGAGGTCACGGTGAAGCCGGCGTAGAGGAGACCTCGGGCGGCGTGGAGCAGGCGCTTGGGGAGCTCGTCGTGCCCGAGGACGGCCTCGGCGAAGCGCCACAGGGCATAGCCGGCAAAGCCGATGGTGAGGGCGACGAGGAGCACCGTCCCGAACGGCTGTCGGGCCACGGCCCGCAGGGCACCCTGGCGGTCGGCTTCCTCGCTTCGGTCGCCGGCCGCGACCTGGATGGCGAGTACCGCCAGCAGGCAGTACACGACGCCCCGGGCGACCAGCCCGATGCGGCCGGCGACCTCGGCGCCTTGCTCGACGGACTGAGTGTCGGTCATTGGGCCACCTCGGGTTCCACCCCTTCCTCGAGCGGCTCGACGGGCGGCCGCCCCTCTTCCTTCCGCCAGATCTCGAACACCGCCGCCGCGCCGATCAGCCATGCCAGCCCGAGTACCCACCCGCCGATCACGTCGCTCACGAAGTGCACGCCGAGAAGCACCCTCGAAGCGCCGACGGCGACCACGAGCACGATCGTGGCGATCACGACCACCCGGCGTCCGGCCCGTGGCACCACCGGCAGGAACACGAGCAGGAGGGCGCCGTAGGTCACCGTGGAGGACATGGCGTGACCCGACGGGAAGCTCTTGCCCAGTGCGCTTGCCACCGGGTGGTCGACGATGGGCCGAGGTCGATTGACGGCCACCTTGACCAGCGAGTCGATGATGCCGCCGCCCAGCGGGGTCACGACGAGGAACACGAACGCTCGCCGGCTCCCGGTGTGCCAGACGTACACCAGGCCGAGGACGACGACCGCGATGAGCACCGGGGGCTTGCCCAGATCCGTCACTCCCTTCAGCACGGTCACGACGCCGGGGTGTCGGGACACCCATTCGTTGGCCGAGTTGGCGATTCGTCCGTCGGCCCGGGTGAGGGGACCCTTGGCCAGCACCTGGAACACCAGGGTGGCGAAGGGCACAGCCACCAGGACGACGGCGATGCCGACCAGCGTGAGCCGGAGACCGAACCGTTCGGTTGCGTTCGGCCGCACCCTCATCGGTCGGGCAGGGGCACGTAGACGCTGAGGGAGCGGGGCTCCTTGTTCACGACAACCTCGGCGCCGCTGTCGAACGTCTCGCCGTCCCGGGCCAGGCGCAGCGGTCCGTCGAGGGAACGCACGTGGAGCTCCTTGGTGACGAACTCCTCGTACACCCTGCTCCGCCCGAGCGTCCCGGTCAGGACCGCCAGGAGGAGACGGATTCGGGCCCAGGGGTGCTCGCCGCCCACCAGCCGGACGTCGAGCTGGCCATCGTCGAGGCGCTCGCGCCAGGTCGGGGCGAAGCCGTGGGGGTGGTAGCGGCAGTTGCCGATGAACACCATCCACAGCAACCGTTCCCGGCCGTCGATCTCGACACGGATGGGCTGCGAACGCCGCAACACCCGCGCGAGGGCGACGATCATGGCCGGCCACTTGCCGAAGCGGTCCTCGAGCCGCTCGCGGGCGTCGACCAGTTCGCTGTAGCTGCCGAAGCTGGCCGTGTTCAGGAACGGTTTGCCGTCGATGCAGCCGAGGTCGACGGCCACAACGTGGCCGTGGCGCACGGCGTCCACCGTGTCCTCGGGACCCCCCAGCCCCAGGTCCCGGGCCAGGTGGTTCAGGGTGCCGGCCGGCACCACCACGAGGGGTTTCCCCGCCCGGTAGGCCACGGCGGCGGCGGCGTTGATGGTGCCGTCGCCCCCGGCGACGCCGATGGCCTTGTCCTCCGCCGCCTGGGCCAGAGCGTGGTCGAGGTCGAGCTCGTCGCCGAGCACGAGGACCCTGGCGGCCGGTAGCTCCTTGGCGAGGATCTCCTCCAGGGCGAAGTCGTCGGCCGACCCGGCGTTGGGGTTGACGACGAACGTGATGCCGCCCCCGTCGGGACGAGCCTCGCCGTCGACCGGGGTGAGGGCCGGCCGGATCCGGGCCGGCGTGGCCGGTGCCACCGGCCACACCCGGGTCGACACCAACGCCGTGGTCAGGGCGCCGGTCGCGGCCACGAGGCCCGGGCGCCTGGAGCGGAGGCCGACGGCCGCCGCGGGTACGGCCAGCGCGGCGGCCGCCGGTTGTTCGATGGCGCCTCCCGCAGCCAGACCGGCGAGGGCACCGACCACGATCGGGCCGCTACCTCGTCGGGTCGCCAGCCCGGCTGCCATGCCTCCGGCGGCGGCCCACGAGCCGCGGAGGAGTGCACGACGGACGAAACGACGTTCCATGGAGGAGCGGGTACCCGATTGCCCGCACTCCTGACCATGGCAGAAATGGTCCGAAAGAGGCACAGACCGGACAAGCGGACAGCGATACCCTCATGCGGCTATGCGGCCCTCGCGCCACCACATCGCCGCGGTTGCGGTGTGGATCGCCGTCCTGGTGATGTCTGGGGTGCTCGTCCTCAGGCCGGACACGTCGCCGACCCACCCGATGCAGGCCGCGGCCGACCCGCGGCCGGCAGTCACGACGCTCCCGCTGCCGACCACCACGGCGCCGCCCACGACCGTGGCGCCCACCACGGTGGCGCCGACCACGGTGGCGCCGGCCACCACGGCGCCACCCCCGCCGCCAGTGACGGTGCAGGCGGCCCAGGTCCCGGTCCGCTCACTGGCGCCGTACGGCGGCCTCGGGACGTGGATCGACGTCTACGACTGGAGCACGACGTTCAACCGGGGCACCCAACGCGTCGAGCTGGCCGACATCGACCGCATGGCGGCCTCCGGGGTGCAGACCCTCTACGTACAGACCTCGAAGTGGGACGCGCCGACCGACGTGTTGGAGCCCGAGCGGCTGCTCCCGATGATCCAACGCGCCAAGGCCAAGGGCATGCACGTGGTGGCCTGGTACCTCCCGACGTTCGTCAACCCGCAGGCCGACATGGGGCGGCTCATGGCGGCCAGCCGCATCCCGGGCGTCGACGCCCTCGCCGTCGACGTCGAGTCGCGCACGCTCGCCGACGTGACCGAGCGCAACCGGCGCCTGCTCGAGATCAGCACCAACCTGCGAGCGGCTCTGCCCGGTATGACCCTGGGGGCGATCCCGTTCCCACCGGTCGTCACCGAGGTCATCAACCCGAAGCTGTGGCCGCGGTTCCCGTGGCGAGCGTTGGCGCCGCTCTACGACGTGTGGCTGCCGATGTCATACCAATCCGATCGGAAGGCGGCGTCCGGCTACCGGGACGCGTATCGCTACACGGCCGAGAACATCGACCGGATGCGAGCCCGCCTGGGTCGGCCCAACGTGCCGGTGCACACGATCGGCGGGATCGCCGACCAGACCTCGACGTCCGATGTGGCGGCCATGCTGCGGGCGGCCCAGCAGCGCAAGGTCGTGGGTGGCTCCCTGTACGACTGGCGTACCACCAGCGCCGAGTTGTGGGCGGCCCTCCAGGCCTTCCGGGGGTAGCGACCTTCCGCCGGAGGCTCAAAGGCTCGGACGACTTCGGCTTGATCTTCTCGCTACCGCCAGCGGCTTCCCAGCGTGAACGTGCCGCCGAGCCCTACGAGCACGATCAGCAGGCCGCCCAGGACGGTGGCCAGGCTGAGACCGCCATCCCCTGGGGTGGCCGGTGCCGCCGAGCTGGCGGCGATGAGCTTCTGGCCGTCGACCACGACGGCGCCGACCATGCCGGGGTGCAATGTGCAGGTGAAGGCGTAGGTGCCGGGCTCGGTGAACGTCTCGGTTGTCGACGCTCCCGGCAGGAGGTCGCCGTGGCCCCAGCCGGCGCCGTAGAGGTTGTGCGTCAGCGAGTCGCGGTTGGTGAAGGTGACCGTCGATCCGGGCTGCACGTGCACGACGCCCGGGCGGATGCACATGGCCTCCATCGCCACGGTTGCGGTCTCGACCTCCGTCCGATCCGGGTCGTGGCATCCGCCGCCGGCTCCGGCGCGGTCGGCTCCGACCAGCACCACCACGAAGGAGAGCAATCCGACGAGGGCCAGGCGAGCTCGCATGCCCCTTCTACACCGGCCGGGCCGGTCAGGTTCCGAGAGAACGGGCCAAACGGATGGCATCATCCCGGCTGCCGGCCGATTCGAGGCGCACCGTGACCTGGCCGACCTCCACGAGCAGCGTGCTGTCAGAGGTGCGCAACCGCTGGACCACGATGCTCTCGCCCGCCTCGATCGCGACCTGGTGCGCGCCCTCGACCCAGAGGCCCGGGCGGCCACCGACATCGACCACCTGGACCTGGCCGTTGGCCACGAACTTGTGCATGACGGGCTCGGCGGGCAGGCCACCGCGCAGCTCGGTGAGGAGCGGCCCGCCCCGCCACCGGAGCCAGACGACGGGTGCCGGCCCCCGGTCGTCGAGCCAGACCTCGTCGGGCCGGCCCAGCCCCGCGGGCAGGAGGGGACGGAACCCGGCGGCTCGGGTCGCGTGGGCCAACGAGACCTGACGGCCGAGGTCCAACGAAGCCGCCGACTCCGGCGCGGCCTCCTCGTGCACGGCCAGCCCGCCGATGCCGAACCGGTGGGCCACGGCCGGCACGGTCGGGATCCCGATCCCGACGGCGACCACCAGCCCGACCAGCCACCGCCACCAGCGGCGAGGGCGGCGGTCGACGCCGAGCCTCGCCGTCACCGCCGCGGCCAGGCCATCGCCGGCGGGAACGTCGAGATGGTCGGCCAGCTCCCGCAGCCGGAGCTCCATGTCGGTCACTGCACCACCTCCGCCGGAAGTGCGGCCCGCAAGCGGTCGAGGGCGCGGGCCAGTCGGGACTTCACCGTGCCCGGCCGACAGCCGAGGGCGACAGCCATCTCGGCCTCGGACAGTCCGGCGAACCACCGCAGGGCGATGGCCTCCCGGTCGCGTACCGGCAGCGACGAAACGGCACCGGCGAGCCGGCGGCGGTCGTCCTCTGCCTCCAGCTCGTCCTCGGGTGTGGCCCACCCCGTCGTGGCCCGCTGCCCACCGGCTCGCATCCGGAGCTGGTGCTGGCGGGCGTCCCGCCGCCGGACGTTGCGGGCCTCGTTGGCCACGATCCGCAACATCCACGGCCGGAACGGGGCTCCGGGTAGGAACCGGGGCAGGGCCTTGAACGCCTTCACGAACGCCTCCTGCACCACGTCCTCGGCATCGGAGCCAGCGATCCCGTAGGCCACGCGGAGGGCGACGCCCTGGTGGCGCGCCACGAGGACCTCGAATGCGCCGACGTCGCCGCCGGTCGCCCGCTCAATGAGCGCCTCGTCCTCCAGGTCGTCCAGTGGTCCGGCCTCCTGCGACTCCTACACCGCTCGGCCCGGATCGGTTCCGGTGCTACTTCGTCCGGAGGGTGACGGGCACCGCCGCCGGGTGCGGAAGCGGTGGGGCGGAGCGCTCGGACACGGCAGCCAGGAGCAGGTCGTAGACCCGTGCGCCGACCATCTCGATGATCTCGTCAGCCATCGACGACAGGACCGTCTTGTCGCCGACGAAGGCGTCGGGCGCGTCGGTGCACCACCAGGCGAACTCGAAGCCGCCCTCGCTCCAGTCCCGCCGCTTCCACTCCCGCAGGGTCGAGGTGACGTGGCCGATGTCGTCGGTGCTGTCGATGCGGCGCAAGGGGAGCTGCCAGCACACCTCGGGCTTGAGGTCGAGGTGGCGTTGGCCCCGCTTCACCGCGACCTGATGGAAGGCGCAGCCGGGGCCGGCGGCGAAGCCCGGCCGGTTGAGGAAGATGCAGGCGTCCTCGTGCAGGCGGGTGGTCCACGCCCCGTCCTGCTGTTGGACCACGCCCTTCTTGCGGCCCACCTTGGCGAACTGCCACTCATCGGGCGTGAGCGTCTCGGCGATCTTCACGGTTCGTTCGCGGTCGGCGTCGTCGGTGAAGTGGGCTCCGTAGGAGCAGCACCCGTGCATGAGCTCGGGCGCCGGTTCGGTGAGCACGCCCTGGCAACCCGAGCCGAAGATGCACGTCCATCGGCTGAGGAGGAACGTGAGGTCGAACAGCCAGGTGCGGTCCTCCTCCGGATCCTCGAAGGAGAGCCACTCGTGGCGGTCGATGGGCTGGGGGGCCTTCGGCATGGACAACCAAGCCTACGAGATCGGCGATGCACAACAGTCGAACAACTCCGGGTTCCGGCGTGCAGTGGGATCCCGGTCGGACCGATGATTCGCGCGTGAAGAGGGAGGGGGATCGGCGGGCGACGACACCAGCCGAACCCCTCGTCGGGGCGGCTGGCTACCAGGCCGTGCAGCGCAGCCGGATGGAGCGCGAGCGGCTGGTCGTCCGCCTGCGGGGCTTCGTCGTGGTGTTCGGCGTGGTGCAGGGTGTGGTCGCTCCGGGTGACAACGCATTGCTGAGCTGGGTGCTGATCGCCACCCTCGCCGCTGAGTGGCTGCTGACGGGCTCCCTGTTGCGCCGGGACATCGAGCGGTTCCACGCCATGGTTGGCCGGTTCGGGATGGCAGTCGACGTCGTCATCTGTGCGCTGGCGCTGGCCAACAACCTGCACGACCCGGCGGACCCGATCTTCCTCATCGTCGTGTTCATCGCCCTGGAGGCGGCCCTGCGGTGGGGCCGATGGGGCGGCATCGTAGGCGGCATCGGATCTGGTCTGGCCGCCGCGATTTGGGGCTGGGAAGTCATGGTCCAGTCCGACACCGGCCGGTTCGAGCACCTGAGCATGCGCTTCTTCACCGTGGCCATCGTCGGTGGGGTGACCGGCGGGCTGGTTCGCCGGCTCGACGAGGAGCGGGCCTGCCTTGCCCAGTTGGCCTACACCGACGCCCTCACCGGGTTGGCCAATCGGCCGGCCCTCCACGAGGAGCTCGCTGCCGCCCTGGCCGACGACGCGCAGGTCGCGCTGGTGTTCCTCGATCTCGACGGGTTCAAGGCGGTCAACGACGAGCTCGGGCACACCGCTGGGGACGCCGTCCTGATGGCCGTGGCCGAGCGCATGCGCGTCACGGTCCGAGGGGACGACACGGTGGCCCGTCTCGGGGGAGACGAGTTCGTCGTGGTCGTACGTGCCGAGGCGGCCGCCAGTGTCGCCGACCTGGCCGACCGACTGCGTCGGGCCGTCGAGGCGCCCATCGAGGTGGCCAACCGCCTGGTGCGGGTCGGGGCGTCGTGCGGCACGGTGGTGGCCGACCCTGGCGACGATGTCGACGGCTTGCTGCGCCGGGCCGATCACGCGATGTACGAGGCCAAACGGGCAGCGCCGCTCTAACGAACCAGTTCGTGCCAGAGCTCGCCGGCGGCGAGCAGGCCCTTCCAGAACTGGTCCATGACCATGCGCTCGTTGGGGGCGTGGAGCCGGTCGCCGGGGAGCCCCACGCCGAGGAACAGCACGGGGGCGTCGAGCATCCGGCCCAGAGCCTCCTCCGGTCCGCTGCCACCCTCGCGGGTGAACAGCGGGGCGGTGCCCCACACCGTCTCGATGGCCCGGCACAGGGCACCGACCGCGGGGTGGTCGACGGGCGTGAGAGCCGGCGCCACCCCGCCTTCGGGTGTGACGGTGACGTCGACGCCGTCGGGGATGCGTTCCTCGAGCCAGGAGCGGAAGGCGGCCGTGACGTCGTCGGGATCCTGGTCGGCCACCAGCCTGAAGGTCACCTTGCAGGCGCCCTCGGCCGGGACGATGGTCTTGATGCCCTCGCCCGTGTAGCCGGCGCCGAAGCCCACCACCTCGCAGGTGGGGCGGTAGCCGATGCGGGCCAGCGTCGACTGGCCGGCCTCGCCGTCGAGCCGACGCACGCCGGCGTTGGCCATCCACGCCGCTTCGTCGAACGGGAGGGCGGCGAGGCTGGCCTCCTCGACCTCGGTGAGGGGACGGACGCGGTCGTAGAAGCCGGGGATGGTGACTCGCCCGTCGGCGTCGTGGAGGTCGGCCACGATGCCGGCCAGGAGGTGGACCGGGTTGGGAACGGCCCCGCCGAACATGCCCGAGTGCAGGTCGCCGGACGCCGTGCGCACGTGGACGTCGAAGGCCACCAGGCCGCGCATGCCGACGCACGTCGAAGGCACGTCGGGCGCCCACATGCCGGTGTCGGACACCACCACCATGTCGCAGCCCAGGCGCTCGGCATGCTCCCGGAGGAGAGCCTCGAAGTTGGGGCTACCCACCTCCTCCTCGCCCTCGATGAGGAACTTCACGTTCACCGGGAGCCGGCTCTCGGTCTGCAGCAGGCCCCGGACGGCCTCGATCTCGTAGAGGACCTGACCCTTGTCGTCGATGGCGCCCCGAGCTCGACATTCTCCGTCGACGATGGCCGGCTCGAACGGCGGGCTGGTCCAGAGCTCGAGGGGGTCGACCGGCTGCACGTCGTGGTGGCCGTAGACGAGCGCGGTGGGGGCGTCGGGGCCGGCGTGCAGCCAGTCGCCGTACACGGCCGGGTGGCCGGGGGTCTCCAGAAGCTGGACGTGCTCGAGCCCCGCTTCGGTGAGGAGGCGAGCGCACAGCTCGGCCGAGGCCCGGACGTCGCCGGCTCGGTCGGGGTGAGCCGAGATGGAGGGGATGCGCAGCCACTCGAAGAGGGTGGCGACGATTCGCTCGCGCTCAGCGTCGAGGTAGGGGGCGAGGCGCATCCGACCAAACTACGGTCGGCGCATGGAGCGAGCATGCGAGCGACCCATCAGGATCGTTCTGGCCTCCGGAGCCACCGACGTGAACGGTCGCCAGAGCTGGAACGGTCGCCAGAGCTGATGGCGGGGGAGTTCGACGACATCCGGGGCCGGCTCGAGGTCATCGCCGAGGAGCTGGCCGACCTGGCGATCGTCCGCCTGCGAGAATCCATCGACGCCGGCGGCCACGAGCTGCCGGTCGACGAGAAGCGCCTGACCCGGGCCCGGCGAGCGGTCGAGAAGGCCGTTCACATCCTCGACGAGCCCGACGACCATTGATCCAGCACTGGGGGAACCGATGACCGATACCGCTGCACGCCCGACGGGGCAGCGATGGGGGGCCGACGACGAGCGCGGGGCCCTGAACCTGCTCGACCCGGCGACGGTGCTGGCTGCCACCCAGACCCCGAAGACCGGTGTGGTCTACAACCTCGGCCTGCCCGTGCAGCGCTCCGGCGTGCCCGTGTTCGACTACCGCGGTGCGCCGCAGCGCCTCACGCTCACCGGAGCGGGGGAGCTGGGTGCGTTCAAGGACTACGGCGCGCCCGAGGACCTGGGCGCCAACGAGGACACGCTGGTGATCCCGGCCCACAACGGCACCCACATGGACGCGCTGTCCCACGTGTTCGCCGAGGGGAAGATGTACAACGGCTTCGACGCCAAGACGTTCACGGCGTCGAACGGGGCGGCCCACTGCGGCATCGAGAAGACCGGTGGGTTCGCGGCTCGCGCCGTCCTCCTCGACGTGGCCGGGCATCAGGGAGTCGACTGGCTGGAGCCCGGTACCAACATCACCGGCGACGACCTCGAGGCGACGCGGGCGGCGCAAGGCGTGGAGATCCGGCGGGGCGACGTCGTGCTCATCCGCACCGGCTGGCTCGACCTGTTCAGCTCGCTGCCGCCGGGGGAGTCGCCGCCGTTCGCCCAGCCCGGCGTCGGGCGGTCGACGGTCGCCTTCTTCGACGACCACGACGTGTCTGCCGTGGGTGCCGACAACGCGGCGATCGAGTGCATCCCGTTCGACAACAACGAGTTCCTCGCCGTGCACATCGAGCTGCTGGTGAAGCGGGGCGTCACGCTCATCGAGCACCTGGTGCTGTCGAAGATGGCGGCCGATCGCTGCCACGAGGCGCTCTTCATCGCCGCCCCCATGCTCGTCACCGGCGCCAGCGGCAGCCCGCTCAACCCCATCGCCATCGGCTGACACACCCGCGGCGTAGTTCTGTGGTCCCAGCGACCACAGAACTACGCCGGGTCAGAGGTCTTGGGCTTCGGCCTCGTCGCGCTCGCGGACGGCGGCCGACTCTTCCTTGACGGTGGGGGGCTTGGCACCCGGCGCCGGAGCCGATGGCAGCCGGTTGAGGTCGTCGATGAGGTGACGCAGCTGCCCGAAGCTGCGGCGATCGAACTGGAGCGCGATGCGCGGGAGCTCGAGGTGGTCGTCGCTGCTGATCTCGGGTGGGAACGGGCGGGTGGTCTCGATGGCCCCGCCCTTGAGGATGTGGCGGTAGCGCTCGGTCAGCTCGGCCAGCTCCTCCTTCGTCGGCTCGGCGTGGAGGCGGATCACGAGCCGGTCGCCCACGTACCGCAACGAGTGGTAGTTCCGGTAGAAGCCCTCGACCTCGGTGAGGGCGGCCTCCACCGAATCGGTGATGCAGTAGAGGGCGTCGTCGCCCTGGGAGATCCATCCGTTGCGGGCCACCTCGCTCTGGATGAACTGCTGGAGTCCCTGCCAGAAGGTGCCGCCCGGCGTATCGAGGAGGACGATCGGCACGGGCACGGCCTTGCCCGTCTGCACCAGGGTCAGGAGCTCGAACGTCTCGTCGAGCGTGCCGAAGCCCCCAGGCAGGGCAACGAAGGCGGCCGACTCCTTCATGAGCATGAGCTTGCGGGTGAAGAAGTACTTCATCTCGGCGAGCTTCGGATCACCGGCGATGATGTCGTTGGCGCCGGCCTCGAACGGCAGGCGGATGAGCACCCCGATGGCCTTCTCCCGGCCGGCCCCCTCCATGCCCGCTTCCATGATCCCGGGGCCGGCACCGGTGACGATCATCCAGTCCCGCTCGGCGAACCGCCGGGCCAGGTTCACGGTGTGGGTGTAGAGCGGGTCGTCGGGCTTGGTTCGAGCCGAGCCGAAGATCGTCACCTTGGGCACGTCGCGGTAGGGGGCGAACATGTTGAACGCGCCCCGCATCTCCTGCAGGGCGGCGTTGGTGATCTTCAGGTCCAGCCGGTCGGTGTGGTCGCCGGCCAGGGCCACCCCCGACACCAGGATCTCGAAGAGCTGGTCGCGGTCCTCGGTCGCCCCGATGTCATCGAGCAGCCGGTTGATCTCTGCGTCGAGGCGCTCGACGCCCGTCGAGTAGCGGGTACGACTCACGCCATAGACGCTACGCGGCCATACAGGGTGGTTCGCTGCTCGAGCGGCCGGCCGGAGTCGGCCACCAGGTCGGCGAAGTCCTCGCCCCGCATGTGCTGGCCGTGACTGGCTCCGGCGGCGCGGGAGATGTTCTCGTTGATGAGCGTGCCGCCCAGGTCGTTGCAGCCGGCGCGCAGGGCCTGGCGCACCCCGTCGAGGCCGAGCTTCACCCACGAGGCCTGGATGTTGTCGATGTGCCCGCGGTAGGCGATGCGCCCGACCGAGTGCATCAGCATCGCTTCGCGGAACGTTGGGCCCCGCCGGCTCATGCGCCGGTGGTAGATCGGCGCCTCCATGTGCACGAACGGCAGCGGCACGAACTCGGTGAACCCACCCGTCTCCTTCTGAAGGTCGCGGGTGACGATCAGGTGCTTGGCCCACGAGCGCGGGTGTTCGATCGAACCGAACATGATCGTGACGTTCGAGCGCAGGCCGACGGAGTGGGCGACGCGGTGCGCCTCCAGCCACTCCTCGGTGTTCACCTTGTCGGCGCACAGCACGGCGCGGACCTCGTCGTCGAGGATCTCGGCGGCGGTGCCGGGCAGCGTCTTGAGCCCGACGGCCATGAGCCGCTTCAGGTAGTCGGCGAGCGGCTCGCCCAGGCGCTTGGCCCCCTCGGTGACCTCCAGCGCGGTGAAGCCGTGGATGTGGATCTGAGGCGCAACGTCCTGTACGGCCTGGGCCACGTCGATGTAGTAGTCGCCGTCGAAGCTCGGGTGGATGCCGCCCTGGAGGCAGACCTCGGTGGCACCCAGGTCGACGGCTTCGAGCACCCGGCCCTGGATGTCCTCGAGCGTGAGCAGGTAGGGCTTGCCGCGGAGGTTCTCCGACATGGGGCCCTTGGAGAAGGCGCAGAACTTGCACTTGAACGTGCAGACGTTCGTGTAGTTGATGTTGCGGTTCGACACCCACGTGATGGCGTCGCCGACCGCCTGGCGGCGCAGCTCGTCGGCCACCTCGGCCACGGCGACGACCTCGCGGCCCCGGGCCGAGAACAGCGTGACGATCTCGTCCTCGCCCACCTCCTGGCCGAGGAGCACGCCGTCGAGCACCTCCTGCACCGCGCCCCGCGCCGAGGCCACGCCGGGCAGCAGGACGGGCGGGTCGACGTGTCCGCCGGGGCACCAGTCGTGGTCCCGGGCCAGGCCCTCGGCGTCGCTGACGTCCTGCACCGGGAAGCGGAGGCCCTTGTCGAGCCAGCGCTCGGGGTCGGTGGCCCACTCGCCGTAGATCGTGAGCCGGGCAGCCAGCTCGAAGCCGTGGGCCTCGGTGACGTCCCGCAGCTGGTCGACCGCGGGCCACGGGCGCTCGGGGTTGACGTGGTCGGGCGTGACCGGGGAGACGCCGCCCCAGTCGTCGATGCCCGCAGCCAGGAGCATCCCGAAGTCCTCGCTGAGGTTGGGCGGCGCCTGGACGTGGATCTCGGGCGGCAGCACCAGGCGGGCCACGGCGATCGACCACAGGTACTCGTCCTGCGGACACGACGGGGCGCTGTGCATCGCCGTTCCCTCCTTTGGCAGGAAGTTCTGGACGATCACCTCCTGCACGTGGCCGTGGCGAGCGTGGGACTCGGCGATGGCCTCCAGGGCATCGAGCCGGTCCTGACGCGACTCGCCGATCCCGACGAGGATCCCGGTGGTGAACGGGATGGCCAGCTCGCCCGCCGCTTCCAGCGTGACGAGGCGGCGGGCGGCGGTCTTGTCGGGCGAGCCGCGGTGGCAGTCGAGCCGGTCGTTGAGCGACTCCAGCATCATCCCCTGCGACGCCGACACACCTCGCAGCCGGGCCAGCTCGTCGTGGTGGAGAGCGCCGGCATTGGCGTGGGGGAGCAGACCCGTCTCGGTCAGCACGAGCTCGCACATGGCGGCCAGGTAGTCGACCGTGGTCTCGTAGCCGTGATCCTGCAGCCACTCCTGGGCCACCGGATAGCGCAGCTCGGGCCGCTCGCCCAGCGTGAACAACGCCTCCTTGACCCCGGCCTCGGCCCCCGCGGCGGCGATGGCCAGCACCTGCTCGGGCGTCAGGTACGGCGCGTCGAGCCTGGCCGGCGGCTGCGCGAACGTGCAGTAGCCGCACTTGTCGCGGCACAGCATCGTCAACGGGATGAACACCTTGGGCGACCAGGTGACGCGAGTCCCGTGATGCTCGTCGCGGACGGCGGCGGCCGCGGTGAGGAGGTCCGCGAGCGGGGCGGTGAGCAGATCGGTCATCAGGCTGTCCTCTTGTCGCTTCTGATCTGGAGGGGAGTGATCGTCTGGTCGCACGTCCAGCACACGAACGCCTGGTCGAGCGGTTGTCCGCACCGGTCGTGCAGCAGGCTGACCGGCGGCGCGCCGTCGGCCAGCCACTTGTCGCCCCAGCGCATCAGCGCCACGAGCGCAGGGGAGAGGTCGACGCCGCGGGGCGTGAGTCGGTACTCGAACCGGGGCGGGTGAGCCTGGTAGAGCTGCTTCTCCATCACCCCGTGCTCGACGAGCTTGGTGAGCCGGTCGGTGAGCAGGTTGCGAGCGATGCCCAGGTCACGCTGGAACTCGTCGAAGCGGCGGACGCCCCGGAAGGCGTCACGGAGGATGAGCATGGTCCACCGGTCGCCGATGACCTCCAGCGTCCCGGCGATCGAGCAGCCCGGTTCCCCCTCCACGTCGCGCACCCTACTCGGCGAGTTGAAAATCGCAACCCACTCCCGGTGAACGCTGATCGGCAAAGATCCCGGGCGTGCGCCGCTACTTCCTCCTCACGGGCGCGCTGTCGCTCGGGTATGGCTCGATCTACACGCTGCTGGCCGACCTGCGCGACGCCTACGGGTTCACCGAGAGCCAGCTCGGTCTCATCGCCGGAGCCGGCTTCTTCGCCGGCTTCGCCGCCCAGGTGGGCCTGGCCCGCCAAGCCGACCGGGGGCACACCGCCACCATGGTTCGGGGCGGTTTGGCCCTTGCCGCCGTCGCCATGCTCGGATGCGCGCTGGCCGAGCAGCTCTGGGCCTTCGTGCTGGCCCGGGTCCTCCTCGGACTGGGCAGTGGCATGGCCGGGCCGGCGCTACGACGCCTGGTGATCCTGCGGGCACCGGAGGACGTGGGCTCCAACCTCGGCCGCCAGATGTCGTGGGACATCACCGGCTTCGTGCTCGGCCCTCTGCTCGCCGCTGTGCTGGCCGAGGCCGGCGGCCTCCGAGTGCCGTTCTTCGCCTTCGGGCTGCTGTTCGTGGTGCTGCTGGTGCAGACGGCCAACCTCGACCTGCGGGCCACCGTCGACGAACCGCCGCCCGCGGCGGATGCCGGGCTCCTCCGGAACCGATCGCTGCTGGCCACCCTCGTGGCGTCCATCGCGTTCTACGTGACGATCGGTGTGTTCGAGTCGGTCTGGTCGGTGCTGCTGCGCGACCACGGCGCCGAGACGTGGCTCATCGGGCTCACGCTCTCGCTGTTCACCGTCCCCATGATCTTCCTGGCGCCGATCGGCGGCCGGGTGGCGCAGCGCCGAGGGCCGTTGCGCACGGTTGCTTTCAGCATCGGGTTGGCCACGCTGTGCACGTTCTCCTACGGCGTGTTCGACGCCCTGTGGGTGCTACTCGCGTTCTCGCTCGTACACGCCTTCGCCGACTCGTTCACCATGCCCGGCAACCAGGTCGCGGTGGCCATCGCCGCGCCCCGTCACCGCCTGGCCGCTGCCCAAGGGCTCCTCGGGGCGACCGGGCTGGCCACTGCCGGCATCGTCGGTCTGGTGGCCGGAGCCGTGTACGAGCACGCCGGCCCTTTCCCCCTGTTCACCAGCGCCGCCGCGGTCATGGCCTTGTGCCTGGGCGCCGCCCTCTACCTCGGCCGGGATCTCCTCGTGGTACCGGTGCCTGAGCCGGTCGAGATGATCAAGCCGTAGCGAAGCTCGCCGGAGGCGCCCGAGCCCTTGACGG
>JAOBWJ010000421.1 GCA_025463335.1 Acidimicrobiales bacterium | reverse complement strand
GGCCCACGCCTCGTCAGCTGCGCCCGGCCCGCCCGGTCGCAGCGACCCGAAGAACCGCCGGGTCAGGTGGAGCACGTGCTTCAGAGGAGCCTCACCCACTGACGAAGGGCGGGGTCGAACACCTTGTCGAGCGCGCCCGGGATCACGAACACAAGCAGCAGCAGGATCCCGAACCCGTATTGGCGGAACTTCAGCCACGTCGGCCACCAGCGGGTCGGCAGGAGCCGCTCCACGAAGGCGGAGCCGTCGAGCGGCGGGATGGGCAGGAGGTTGAACACGGCGAGGATCACGTTCATGAACCCGAGCCAGAACAAGAGCTGGGGCACGAGCGGGAGCTGGTCGACGTTGAAGAACACCCTGACGAAGTCGTCCCGGTAGGTGGTGCGCAGCAGCAGGCCGGCCACCACCGCGAGGGCGATGTTCACCAGCGGCCCGGCCAGGCTCACATAGAGCGAGTGCTGGCGCGGGTTGCGGAGCTTCGACACGTTGACCGGCACCGGCTTGGCGTAGCCGAACGCTCCCACCCCGCTGAGGGAGAGCAGCAGCGGAAGCAGCACCGTCCCGAACGGGTCGATGTGGGCGAGCGGGTTCAGCGTGAGCCGACCGGCTCGCTTGGCCGTGTCGTCACCGAACAGGTTGGCCACGAAGCCGTGGGACACCTCGTGGAGGATGACCGAAGGCACGATGACGGAGATGAGGACGGCGACCCGCTCCCAGTCGACGTTCCCCACTCGTTAGTTGGCGCAGTCGATGCAGTACCGGGTGGCGGGCATGGCTTCGAGACGGGCCTCGCTGATCGTCTTGCCGCACGACTCGCAGGTGCCGTAGGTCCCCTCGTCGAGCTTGGCCAGTGCCCGCTCGACCTCGGCCAGGGTCTCTTCGAGCTGGCCCACGAGGGCACGGTTCTCCCCCTGCTCGGCAGCGACCTGGCCCGAGTCGGCGAAGTTGTCGTCGTGCTGGACCCCGCCCCCGTGCTCGACCAGCTGCGCCTGGAGCTTGGCACGCTCCTCTTCGAGCGCGCCGCGGGCGTCGGTCTCTTCAACTTCCATCTGGTAAGGCTACCGGCCACCGGCCCTGGGGTGGGCGGCCGCCCAGGCCGATCGAAGCCGTTCGGTGGAGACCAACGTGTAGAGCTGGGTGGTGGAGATCGAGGCGTGGCCGAGCAGCTCCTGGACCACGCGGATGTCCGCCCCGTGGTCGAGCAGGTGGGTCGCGCACGAGTGGCGTAGGACGTGGGGCGTCAGCCGATCGCCCAGGCCGACGCGATCGCCATATCGGCGTACGACACCCCACGCCCCCTGGCGACTCAGTCGACCGCCGCGGGCATTGAGGAACACCGCCTCGGCATCGCCCCGACGAGCCCACCGCTCAGGCTCGACTGCCCCCCGACCCGACGGCGACAGCCAGTCCTGCACGGCGGCCCGTGCCATGCCCACGAGCGGCACGATGCGCTCCTTCGAGCCCTTGCCGAACGCCCGGAGGCTGCCACCGTCCACGTCGAGGTCACCGAGCGACAGGCCAACCAGCTCGGAGATGCGCAAGCCGGCGCCGTACAGGACCTCGAGCATGGCCCGGTCCCGCCGGGCGGTGGGGTCGAAGCCGACCACGGCGTCGAGGAGCATGGTGACGTCGGCCTCGGAGAGGGCCTTGGGCAGGCCCCGCGGCACGCGGGGAGCGTCCACGCCCCGGCCCGGATCGGACGGCGCCTCCCCTTCCTCGGCCAGGAACTTGTGAAGCGAACGCACCGCCACCAGGGCTCGGGCCACGCTGGAGGGCGCCTTGCCCTGGGCCCGCAATGCGCCGACGTACGACTGGATGGTCGCCGGGTCGACATCGCCCAGATCGAGCGCCTGGGCCCGCAACCAGGCGTAGTAGGCCAGCAGGTCGCGGCGGTAGGCGTCCACCGTGTTGCGGGCACGGCCCCGTTCGGTCACGAGCCAGGACAGGTACTCCTCGGCCTCGAGCGGCAGCTCGAGCACCTTCATGCCAACGCGTCCTCGACGGCCACGGCGGGCCGGCCCAGGGCGTCAGCCACCGCCCGGTTGGTGAGGACGCCGCCGACGGTGTTCACGCCGGCAGCCAACGCCGGGTCCTCGGCCACCGCGCCCCGTACACCGAGGTTCGCCACCGCGGCGACGTAGGGCAGGGTGGCGTTGGTCATGGCGTAGGTCGACGTGTTGGGCACGGCGCCTGGGATGTTCCCGACGGCGTAGTGCAAGACACCGCCCACGTCGTACACCGGATTGGAGTGGGTCGTCTCGTGGGTCGTGGCCACACACCCGCCCTGGTCGACGGCCACGTCGACGATCACCGAGCCGGGGCGCATGCTTCGCACCATCTCCTCGGTCACCACGGTCGGGGCCCGCCCACCGGCGACCAGGACGGCACCCACGACCAGGTCGGCCTCGGCCACGGCCCGCTCGACCGCGCCTCGGTTGGAGGCCAGCGTCATGATCCGGCCCTTGTGGATCTGGTCGACCCACCGCAGTCGATCGAGGTTGCGGTCGAGGAGCAGCACCTCGGCCTCCATGCCGGCCGCGATCCACGCCGAGTTCCAACCCACGTTCCCGGCCCCGATCACGACCACGCGGGCCGGACGAACACCCGGAGCGCCGCCCAGGAGGACGCCTCTCCCGCCGTTCTCGGCCTCCAGCCAGTGGGCACCGATCTGGGTGGCCATACGTCCGGCCACCTCGCTCATCGGGGCCAACAGGGGCAACGAGCCGTCGGCCAGCTGCACCGTCTCGTAGGCCAGCCCGGTGGCGCCGGAGTCGACCAGGGCCGCGGCCAGGTCGGGCTCGGCGGCCAGGTGCAGGTAGGTGAACAGCACGAGGTCCGGCCGCAGGTAGCGATGCTCCTCGGGTTGGGGCTCCTTGACCTTGACCACCAGCTCGGCGCCCCACGCCGCATCGACCGAGACCAGCTCGGCGCCGGCCGCGGCCAGCTCGGCGTCGGTGATCGACGAGCCGACTCCGGCGCCCTGCTGCACCAGCACCCGATGACCGTGGCCGACCAGCTCCCGCACCCCGTCCGGGGTGATGGCGACCCGCCGCTCGCTGTCCTTGACCTCGGTCGGGACGCCGACGATCACGACAGCCGGTCCCGTGCCAGCAACAGGCCGACGATGGTCTTGCCGTCGCTGATCTGGCCCGAGGAGATCAGGCCCTCGACGTCGGCCAAAGGCACCCGCTCGACCGTCATGCGCTGCTCCTCCAACCCTTGGGGGCGGGACTCGCACGCCTGGGTCTCGGTGGCCAGGTAGATCCACACCCGGTGATCGGCCATCCCCGCGGCCGGGAAGTACTCGACGAGCAGCTCCAGCGGGCCGGTCACCCGAAGCCCGGCCTCCTCCTCGAGCTCGCGGCGCACCGCGGCCTCCCGGTCCTCCCCCTCGACGTCGAGGAGGCCGGCCGGGATCTCGAGCAGGTCACGACCGACGGCGGCGCGGAACTGGCGGACCAGCACCACCTCGCCGTCGACCACGGCGACCACGGCGACGGCGCCGATGTGACGGAGGAACTCCCGCTCGAAGCGCTCGCCCTCCGGTGTCTCGAAGGTGGCCCGCACCACGGTGAGGAACGGCCCGCGGTAGCGAACCTCCTCACCGACGAGCCGGAAGCTCAAGCTTGATCAGGCCCCGACGTCGAGGAGTCGCGGGCTGCGGCCCTCGGCCCGGGCCAGCGCGGCGCCGACGAACTCCCGAAACAGCGGCGCCGGACGGTCGGGGCGGCTCTTGAACTCGGGGTGGGCCTGGGTGCCGACCCAGAACGGGTGACCCTCGAGCTCGACGAACTCGACCAGCCGGCCGTCGGGCGACAGACCCGAGCACACGAACCCCGAGCCCTCGAACTTGCCGCGGTACTTGGGGTTGAACTCGTAGCGGTGGCGGTGACGCTCGTAGACGAGCTCGTCGCCGTAGGCGGCGGCCACCTGCGAGCCGGGCGCCAACTTGGCCGGATACAGGCCGAGCCGCATCGTGCCACCCATGTCGACCACCTCGCGCTGGGCGTCCATGAGGTCGATCACCGGGTGGGGCGAGGAGCGGTCGAACTCCGAGGAGTTGGCGCCGGCCAGGCCGAGCACGTTGCGGGCGTACTCGATGGTCATCACCTGCATGCCGAGGCACAACCCCAGGCACGGGATGTCGTTCTCCCGGGCGTAGCCGGCCGCCGCGATCTTGCCCTCGATCCCGCGCTCGCCGAAGCCGCCGGGGATCACGATGCCGTCGAGGTCGCGCAGTCGGCCCTCGGTGAGCAGCCCCTCGACGTCCTCGGCCTGGATCCACTCGAGCTGGACCTTGGCCCCGTGGTGGAAGCCGCCGTGCCGGAGCGACTCGACGACCGACAGGTAGGCGTCGGGCAGGCTCACGTACTTGCCGATGATGCCGACTCGAACCGGGCGGGTGGCGGCCTCGACCTTGGCGACCAGCCGTTCCCACGAGGACAGGTCGACCGGCTCGGGCAGGCCCAGCAGCCGGCAGATCTCGGTGTCGAGCCCCTCCTCGTGGAGGGTCAACGGAACCTCGTACAGGTTGCTGGCATCGGCGGCGTTGACGACGCCGCTGACGGGCACGTCGCTCAGGCTGGAGATCTTGCGCTTGAGCCCCGGCGAGATCGGCTTCTCACTGCGGCACACGATGGCGTCGGGCTGGATGCCCCGACTGCGGAGCTCGGTGACCGAGTGCTGCGTGGGCTTGGTCTTCTGCTCGCCGCTCGGGCCGATGAACGGCACCAGCGTGACGTGGATGTAGGCCACGTTGGCCCGTCCCACGTCGTTGCGGAACTGTCGGATGGCCTCGAGGAACGGCAGGATCTCGATGTCGCCGACCGTGCCACCCACCTCGGTGATGACCACGTCGACGTCGTCGGTGGCCAGGCGGGTGATGCGGCGCTTGATCTCGTCGGTGATGTGCGGGATCACCTGCACGGTCTTGCCGAGGTAATCGCCCCGCCGCTCGGCGGCCAGCACCGTCTGGTAGATCGAGCCGGTCGTGGCGTTCGATCCCTGGCTCAGGTTCTCGTCGATGAACCGCTCGTAATGGCCGAGGTCGAGGTCGGTCTCGCCGCCGTCGTCGGTGACGAACACCTCACCGTGCTCGAACGGGTTCATGGTGCCCGGGTCGACGTTGATGTACGGGTCGAGCTTCTGCATGGTGACCCGAAGGCCACGCATCTTCAGCAGCCGGCCGAGCGAGGAAGCGGTGAGACCCTTCCCGAGGGAGCTGGCCACACCTCCTGTCACGAAGATGTGCTTGCAGCCCTGTCGCGTCACGGGACCTCAGGGTACCCCGACGAGCGGCCGGCGCGGTCGACCCAGCGAAGCGGCGCCGCCCGGTCGATGATCGAGCTGAACGACACGGCTTCGCTCAGCAGGTTGAGGCCGAGGACGACGACGAGTGCCAGCAGCCGGCCCCAGAACGGCACGACGAGGACCAGTCCGAGGGCCAGCACCGCGCCCACCGCGTTGGCTCCCGTGTCGCCGATCATCAGCCGTTCCCCGAGGTCGGCCGGCAGCAGCGTCAGCAACGCTCCCATGGCCACGGCCACGCCGGCCAGGTTGCTGTCGAGCCCGGCCGCGGCGGCGAGCAGGACGAAGCACAGGCCACCCATCTTCAGGCACCGCCCCGGCGCCCGGTCGAACAGGTTGGCCAGGTTGGCAGCCAGGGCGACCAACGCCGCGTCCACGAGGAGATCGACGCGGCCACCATCGACGGCCGCGCAGGCGATGAGTGCCGCCGCGCCCCCGCCGAACAGCTTCAGTCCGCCGGTGGTGAGCCGGCCGTGAAGCAGCGCCCGCACGTGGCCCACGAAGCCGCGACCGTCGGAGCCAGTGCCGAGCACGTCGTCGACGAAGCCGAGCGCCCCGAACGCCAGCGTGATCAGCACGTAGACGTGGTGCACGCCCCGGCTGTCGATGAGGGCCCAGACCCCCTCCACCGCCAGGACGGCCACGACGGCGACCAGCCCACCCGCGGTCGGCAGCCGGTGCTTCCGGTAGTTCTCGCGCTGGAGCACCGGGTGGGCCAGCACGGGACGGAGGAACACGAGCAGGACGCTCCCGGCCAGCAGACCGGCCAGCAGTCCGACCAACACCCTCATTGGTGTTCGCTGCTCCCGGTCACGGGTCCGCCGTGCGCACGACCAGGTACGTAACGTAGGGCAACACGACGGCCAACATCATGGCCGGCACGGCCACGCCCGAGTCGTTGAGGGCGAAACCCAGGAAGCCGGCGACCAGAGCCCCGATCAGGCACGCCCGGAGGCCGGGTAGCCGCTCCTCCAAGGCCCGGAGCAGGCCCGTGCGGCGCCACACGAGGAAGCCGAAGAACGCGATGGCCACCGGGATGATCCACGTCCAGATCGACGACGTGAGGATCGTGATGTTGGCGTTGAGCTTGCGGGCCAGCACGGTCGCCAGTCCGCCGCCATCGGCGTTGAGGACCTTGCTGGCGATCCGCCCGAGATGGGTCCGGGACTCCTTGGGCCGGGACAGATCGACAGCGGCGA
>JAOBWJ010000413.1 GCA_025463335.1 Acidimicrobiales bacterium | reverse complement strand
AACCGTCGACACCGACATGGTCCGCAACAACGGGCCCGAGGCCGCCGAGTCGATGGCCAACGCATCCTTCATGCGCCGTGCCGCCCACCCAGATGAGATGGTCGGACCCGCACTGCTGCTGGTCTCGGACGCCGGCAGCTTCATAACGGGCCAAGTGATCCTCGCCGACGGAGGCCTCACCCCCCACTAACCAGAGGCGCCCGAAGCAAAGCGAGGGCACACCAGGGAGGAAAGAGAGAAGAGCGCCGGGAGGCCAACCTTCGTTGCTTTCGTCCGTCCGGCCCACGAGAGCCAAGCCGACAAAGCCCCAAAGCCGACGAAGGCCGCACCGGCCGAGGACGAAAGCAGCGAAGGTGGCCGGAGGCTCGGCCGGTGACCGCCGAAGGCGGCGCAGAACACGCTGTGTCGACCGGGGCGAAGGCGGCGCAGATCCCGTGACCGGCGCTCAGCGCCGAAGGTCGGCCACCAGCCGCTCGATCTTCTCGGCCACGTCGACCAACTCGGCCTCCGTCCACCCGCGGAGCTGCCGCGCGAGCAGCGCTTCGTTCGCATCCCGCAGCCGCCGGTGAGCGTCGCGACCAGCAGGAGTCACCGACACCAAGGCGACCCGGGCGTCAACAGAGCCCGAGGACCGCGAGATGTGGCCGCCGACCTCCAGCAACCTCACTTGGCGACTCAGGGCCGAAGGCTGCATGTGCGCCAGCTTCGACAGCTCCCCCAGGGAGAGCGGCCCGTGCTCGACCACCTTGGACAGCACGCCGTAGGCCGCCAGGTTCAGGTCGACGCCGGCCCGCTCAGCGTGCATGGCGTCGAGCTTGCGGCTGCCGGCGAAGCGGTGCAATCCGCTGATGGCGTCGTTCAGTCGGCGGCGGGTGGCGGCGGCGGACATCGCGACGTACGGTACCACTTCACATTGTGAACTAAATGGGGGCGCGCATGGCCTGGGACTTTCGTACCGACGCCGACTTCCAGGCGGAGCTCGACTGGATTCGCGACGTCGTGGTGAACCAGATCGAACCGCTCGACCTGGTGAAGCATGAGATGAGCCCGGAGAGCTGGAAGCGGGCCACCGACCCGATCAAGCAGCAGGTCCAGGACCGCAACCTCTGGGCCGCCCATCTCGATCCCGAGCTCGGTGGCCAGGGCATGGGGCAGGTCCGCCTCGCCCTCATGCACGAGATCCTCGGGCGGACCGCGTCGGCACCCAACCTGTTCGGCAACCAGGCCCCCGACTCGGGCAACAGCGAACTGCTGGCCATCGGGGCCAACGACGAGCAGAAGGCCAAGTGGCTGTGGCCGCTGCTGGCCGGCGAGCTCACGTCGAGCTTCTCGCTCACCGAGCCCGAGACCGCCGGCTCGGACCCGACCCAGATCCAGACGACCGCCGTGCTCGACGGCGACGAGTACGTCATCAACGGGCACAAGTGGTTCGCGTCGAACGCAGCCGTGGCCGACTTCGTGCTGGCCATGGTCGTGACGAACCCCGACGGCGGTCCCTACGAGCGGGCCTCGATGATCTGCATCGAGCGGGGCACGCCGGGCATGAACATCGTCCGCAACGTCCACACCATGGACCACCCCTTCGACGGCCCCGGTGACCAGCACCTCGGCGGTCACGCCGAGATCCTCTTCGAGGACTGCCGGGTGCCGCGGGCGAACCTCATCGGCAACCCGGGCGAAGGCTTCCTGCTGGCGCAGAAGCGCCTGTCGGGCGGCCGCATCCACCACGCCATGCGCTGGATCGGGACGTGCCACCGGGCCTTCGACATGATGTGCGAGCGAGCCGTCTCCCGGCAGATGCACGGCCGGACCTTGGGCGACAAGCAGTTCGTCCAGGACTTCGTCGCCGAGTCCCGCACCGAGATCGACGCCGCCCGGCTCCTCACCCTGCATGCCGCCTGGCACTGGGACACCTACGGCGCCGAGAAGAGCCGCGTCCAGATCGCCCAGATCAAGTACTGGGGCGCCCGCGTGCTCTACAACGTCATCGACCGGTCGATCCAGGTCCACGGGGCCATGGGGTTCTCGACCGACCTGCCGCTCGAGCGGATGTACCGCATTGCCCGGAACTTCCGCATCTCCGACGGTGCCGACGAGACCCACAAGAGCTTCATCGCCCGCCGGGTGCTCAAGGAGTACAAGCCGGTCGACGGCTACCCCACCGAGCACGTGCCCACGCGCCGGGCCGAGGCCGAGCAGCGCTTCGCCGAGTTCCTCGACCTGGCCACGGCCAACTCGTGAACGAGATGGAAGATCTCGGGCCCTGGGTGGCCGACCACATCCCCGGCGCGTCGGGCGACCTGCAGATCGAGCAGCTCTCGGGCGGCTCGTCGAACCTCACGTTCCGGGTGCGCGACGGCGAGCACGACTGGGTGCTGCGGCGCCCGCCGCTGTCGCACGTGCTGGCCACGGCCAACGACATGAAGCGGGAGTACACGGTGCAGCGGGGCCTTCACGGCACCGATGTGCCGGTGCCGGAGGTCGTGGCCTTCTGCGACGACGAGTCGGTGATCGGCGGGTCGTTCTACCTGATGGAGCGGCTCGACGGCATCGTGTTCAACGACGCCAGCGACGTGGCCCACCTCGACGAGGCACAGTCGCTCGCCGCCACCTACGAGCTGATGGACGTGCTGGCCCGGCTCCACGCCGTGGACCCGGAGGCCGTGGGCCTCGGGACGTTCGGCAAGCCGACCGGGTTCGTGACCCGCCAGGTCGGCCGGTGGTCGACCCAGTGGGAGAAGTCGAAGCAGCGCGAGCTGCCCGAGATCGACGAGGTGGCCCGCATCCTGGCCGCCGCCATCCCGCCGGAGGGGGCAGCGTCGATCGTGCACGGCGACTACTCGTTCAACAACACCATGTTCCGGCGGGACGAGCCGGCCCGCATGCAGGCGGTGCTCGACTGGGAGATGTCGACGCTGGGCGACCCGCTCACCGACGTCGGCATGGTGGCCATGTACTGGACCGAGGTCGGCGAGATGATGTGGGCCAAGCGCGAGCACCCCCAGCCGCACCGGGCCAACGCCGGCTTCCCGACCGTCGACGACCTGCTCGAGCGCTACGCCACCAGCAGCGGGCGGGATCTGTCGGGCATCGACTTCTACCGGGCCTTGGCCACCTTCAAGCTGGCCGTCATCACCGAAGGCGCCCACGCCCGCATTGCCGGGACCGGCGACGCCGAGCGCGCCGCCGTCACCGACGCCACGGTCCGCCAGTTGGCGAGCATGGCGCTCGACGCCGCGAAAGGATTGAACTCGTGACCGAGCTCGCGCTGCACGATCCGCTCCTGTACGACGCCGGGTTCCCATACGAGCGGTTCAAGGAGCTGCGCGACAACAACCCCGTCTCGCACCACGAGCACCCCGACTACGAGGGCGGCTACTGGGTCGTTGCGCGCCACGCCGACGTGCAGGCGGTGTCCCGCAACGCGGAGGTGTGGCGCAACTCCCCCGGCCCGTTCGTGGAGATCCCGCCGGGCTCGCCGCCCGAACCGGACATGGACCTGCTCATCAACCTCGACGGCCACGCGCACATCCAGATGCGCAAGATCGTCAACAAGGGCTTCACGCCCCGGCGGGTGGCGGCACTGGAGGACCGGCTGCGGGCCCGGGTCGACTCGCTCATCGACGCCCTGCGCGACCGCGACGGCGCCGATCTGGTGCACGACCTCGCCCTGTGGCTGCCGCTCCACGTCATCGCCGACATGGTGGGCGTGCCCGAGGAGGACCGTGCCCAGGTCTTCGGCTGGACCGAGAAGACGTTCGGCTTCGACCCCGACCTCAGCATGGACGACCGCAACCAGGCCATGACCGACATGTTCCTGTATGCCGACGCTCTCAGCCGGCAGCGCCAGGAGCAGCCCACCGACGACCTGCTCAGCCTGCTGCTCGAGGCTGAGATCGACGGGCACCAGCTCACCCAGTTCCAGGTCAGCTCGTTCTTCATGCTGCTGCAGAACGCCGGCAGCGAGACAACCCGCAACCTCATCACCACCGGCACGCTCGCCCTGCTCGAGCACCCCGACCAGCTGGCCAAGCTGCAGGCCGACCACTCGATCCTGCCCACGGCCATCGAGGAGCTGCTGCGCTACGTCACGCCGGTCATGTACTTCAGCCGGCAGGCGGCCCAGGACACCGAGGTCGGCGGCGTGCCCATCCCGGAGGGCGACCGGGTGGTCATGTCGTACGTGTCGGCCAACCGCGACGAGCGGGCCTTCGACGACCCCGACGGGCTCGACCTCACCCGCGCTCCCAACGACCATGTGGCCTTCGGCGCCGGCGGGCCCCACTTCTGTCTGGGCGCCAGCCTGGCCCGCATCGAGGCCCGGATCATGTTCGAGCAGATCGTGACCCGCTTCGAGGGACTGCGCCCCGACGGCGACCCGGCCGCCATGCCCCGCGTCCGCTCCAACCTCATCGACGGCTTCGCCGAGCTCCCCATCACCTGGGACGCCATCAACGAGGCCCTGCCGGCGTAGTTCGTTCGTCCCGGGGCCGAACCAACTACGCCGCGAGGACTCAGACGGGCCGGCGGATGTTCAGCTCGAGGGCGTTGTCGAGGAGGATGCGCTTCCTGTCGGCGTCGCTGAACACCTTGAGCTCGGGCAGGTAGTCGAGCGGCCGGGGCATGCCCTCGATGTGGGGCCAGTCGGAGCCGAAGATCACGCGGTCGGTGCCCATCAGGTCGGCGATCTCCTGGACGTCGTCCTCCCAGAACGGGTTGATCCAGACGTTCTCCCGGAACTTCTCCACGGGATCGATCGGGAACAGGCCAGGGGCCTTGGCCGACGCCCCCCGCAGCTTCTTGAACAGGTCGGCCAGGAACGTCGAGCCGTTCTCGACCGACGCCATGCGGATGTTCGGGAACCGGTCGAACAGGCGGTCGACCATGATCGAGCCGAGGAAGTCGTAGATCGACCGCTCGATCGAGATGTGCAGGATCCCGAGGTTGGGCCGGAAGCCGCCGCCGAAGGACGCCGAGAAGCCGTCGCGGCCGTAGCCCTGGAGCGAGTGGCCGCTGTCGCCGGCGTGGACCACGACGGTGACGCCCGACTCGTTGACGCGGGCCCAGAACTTGTCGAAGTAGGGATCGCCGGGGGGCAGCACGCCGTCCTTGGTGTAGGCCGGGGCGGCCCGCATGACGATGGTGCGGGCACCGTTGGCCAGCGCCCACTCCAGCTCCTGGCAGGCCCAGTCGACGTCGGCCAGGGAGATGTAGGGCCCGGCGAAGATCCGGTCGTCGTACTCGAAGCCCCAGTCCTCCTGCAGCCACCGGTTGAAGGCGGTGAACAGCATCGTCACGGCCTCGGGGTCGTGCTTGAGGGGCTCCTCGTAGATCATGCCGAGGGTCGGGAACAGCCAGATCTTCTGGAGGCCGAACTCGTCCATGGTCTTCAGCCGGGCGTCGCGGTCGCGGTACTCGGGCCGGATGGGCTCGGGCGTGCCGAGGTAGTCCATGGGCAGCTTCCCCGAGGGGTTGCCGCGGAAGTACTCGCTCATGCAGCCGGCGGGCGACACCGGGTCGAACGTGGGGTTGGTGACGGCGTGGCTGACCTTGCCGCCGATCACGTGGTACTTCCGCTTGCCGATCTGGCACCACTGGATGACGCGCGGCCCCAGCTTCGGGTCGAGGTGCCGGGTGAAGGCGTCCTCGGCCTCGTAGTAGTGGTTGTCGGCGTCGAACGGCTGGTAGCCCAGCTCGTTCGCAGCGTGCTCTTCCACGTCACCCTCCTCAGGGGATAGATGCATGTAGCGGTACAAACATCGTACCCCGGACCGACCGGTGGGAAAAGTCATCCTTGACGACGGGGTCCAGCTCCTACCGTCGCGTCGTGCCCACCGCCCTCCGGCCCCTGGGCCACCGCGACTTCCGGCTCCTGTGGTCGGGCATGGCCGTCTCGCTCGTCGGTAGCGGTCTCTGGTTGTCCAGCCGCCGCAGGGGCGCTGCGCCGACGGCCCCCGAGTCGCCTTCGTGGTGGGGTGACTCGGGGGCTGCGGCTTAGGTCCCGACCTGAACGATCCAGTCACGCAGGTTGGTGCCGATGCGCGCGATGTCGGGCGGACTGAGTGTGCCGCTGTGCATGATCACGTTCCTCGGACGCTCGATGGCATCGAAGATCGCCGTCGCCCACTCGGCGGACGGCAGGAAGTCCTCGAAGTGCGTCCAGTTCGCACGGATGATGTTGCCCAGCTGCTTGAGGTCGGTGTAGCTGATCGGGGCCTCGCCGCGCTGGGTGTGGAACTTGTGCTTGGCCTCGTCCTCCTGCCGGTTCTTGCACTGCGTGCGGATGGGGGATGAGACGCAGGACTCCCACCAGTCGTCGCCAACTGCCTCCCGGAGGATGTTCGTGACCATCTCGCGTACCGACGTCTCGAAGGCCGCGACAGCCACGTACACGGACGCCATCTGCTTGGCGGCCTGAACATGGTCGTCGTCGAGGACGTCGAGTGAAAGCTGCTGCGCGATGTCGGCGTCGAACATGCCCGTGCCCACCCGCGACGGCCGACCGGCACGGTCGAGCGCTTCCTCTGCGAGGAGTCCGCGAAACGTGAACTCGTAGACGGTGCCGGGGTCACTCATTGAACAGGTGGGTTTGCAGGCTGCGGAAGAGGGCGTCGTACACCGCAGGGTCACGGGACTCGGGCAGTTGGATCTGGATGTTGTAGACGAGCCCCCCGAGACGGAGTGCACCCTCGTTGCCAACCCGTCTGCGTGCGGCGGGACCGTCCTGCGCTGCCTGATGCTTCGGTTCCCCTGCCTCTTCGGCTTCGGCGGGCGGCTCTGCCGGCTCGACCGCGTCGAAGTCAGCCTCGGCGGCGAGCGCAACAAACGTGCTCGCCATCATGCCGAGCACGGCGTCGCTGAACTGGCCCTGCGTCAGAGTCTTCAGCTTGTTCTTGACTTCGTCGCGGGTCATCTTGTGCGCGTTGGTGTTGAGCTCGAAGAGCCCCTCGTATGCCTCGCGCATGGCCTCTGCGAGCACCCTGCCGCTCTGCGTTTGGTCCAGGAACTCGAAGTACCTCGGCGCCGGCGCACCGCTCGGCTGCAGGAACCCCAGCGACTTGAGCATGCCGATGATCAACCGATCAGCGCTGCTCTTGTAGCCGAGGCCTTGCAGGAAGGACACCGAGAACTGCTTGGGTGCCTGCGCCTGCTGCATGGCCGTCAAGATGCCGTTGAGGTTCTTCGTGCTCGTTAGGTACGACTTCGGAACAGCCACGTC
>JAOBWJ010000354.1 GCA_025463335.1 Acidimicrobiales bacterium | reverse complement strand
AACTACGGGCGCGAGCCGTCGACCCGCAACCTGCCGCCCCGGCGCAGCGAGCGGGTCATCGAGGACGTGGAGCTGCCGCGGCGTTCGCCCGAGGTCGACCCCGACAACGAGGTGTTCAAGCCGCCGTTCGTCGGGTCACGCGTGGTCAAGGGCATCTCGCTCGACGAGATCGCCGGTTACGTGAACGAGACGGCGCTGTTCCGCAACCAGTGGCAGTACCGGCCCGAGAACGGCGAGAGCGACGCCGAGTTCAAGGACCGCATCCGCCCCGAGTTCCGGGCCTTGCTGGGAGAGGCCAAGGCCGAGGGCATCCTCGAGCCCCAGGTCGTGTACGGCTACTTCCCGGTGAACGGCGACGGCGACGACCTCGTGGTGTGGACCGACGACACCCGCAGCGAGGAGTGGGGCCGCTTCCCCTTCCCCCGCCAGCGGGAGGCGCCGTTCCTCTGCATCGCCGACTTCTACCGACCGATCGAGTCGGGCGAGGCCGACTACGCGGCGTTCCACATCGTGTCGATGGGCAAGACGGTCTCCGAGCGTGCCGCCGAGCTGTTCGCGGCCGACAAGTACACCGACTACCTCAAGCTGCACGGCCTCGGGGTCGAGATGGCGGAGGCGCTGGCCGAGCTGTGGCACCACCGCATCCGCCAGGAGTGGGGGTTCGCCGAGCAGGACGGGCCGACCCTCACCGGACTGTTCAAGCAGCAGTACCGGGGCGGTCGCTACTCCTGGGGCTACTCGGCCTGCCCCGACCTCGAGGACAACCTCACCGTCGCTCGCCTGCTGGAGGCCGACCGCCTGGGCATCGAGGTCTCCGAGGAGACCGGCTACCAGTACCAACCCGAGCAGACCACCTCGGCCATCATCGCCCACCACCCCAAGGCCAAGTACTTCAACGCCCGTTAGCTCGCGAGGACGGCCCTGGCCACGAGGTCGGTGCCGAAGGCGGTGAGGATGGCGAGGTAGAGGAGGCCGGTGGCGGCCATGACGGCCGAGTAGTAGCGCTCCTTGAGCGCGGCGCGGGTGACGAAGCAGAGCACGATCGTGCCGCCGGCACACACGGCCCAGAACCAGCCGAGGATGCCGTTGTAGCCGTCGTCGATCGCGCCGGACCAGACCGAGAACATGCCGGTGGGCAGCAACATGGCCACGACCTCGAACGGCCAGATCCACATCGTCCACCGCACCAGCTCGAGCAGCGGCGACCGCGACATGCCCGGCTGCACCAGGTACCAGTGACCGAGGAGCATGGCGTCGGTGACCACGCCGAGGAAGGCGGCACCGGCCAAGGTCCGCAGCAGCGCCACCCAGTGGTTGCCACCCGCGTCGAGGGCGGCGGCCACCAGCCCGATGACCCCGATCACCGGGGCGACGAGATCGAGGGCGGGCGGGAACTCGGCCGCCTCGGTGTCCTTGGCTCCGGCGTGGCGCTCGATGCCGGTCATGGTCGCCACCCGAGCGGACCGCGCCTCGGCCAGCTCGGCCTGCCCGCGGACGCCCGCCCGGCGCCGCACGACCGACATGACCAGGGCCACGCCGCTGGCCACGACCACACCGACGGCGGCCACGTCCCGCACCGGCACCCAGCCGATGACGGACGCGGCGGCGAGCGACCCGGCGGCGATGAGCAGGTACGTCCCCCGCATCAGCCAGCCGTAGCCGATGCCGACCTCTCGCCGGCGGGTGGTGACCCACAGGAACAACAAGCCACCGGTGGCCCACTGCAGGAGCACTGTGGCGGCGTCGAGGCGGATCACAACGGGAGGGTACCGACGCGGACACTCGCCGCAGGAACCCGTCTGACGCCGCTCCCGGCGCGCGTTGACCATCGACGGGGTGATCACAGCGGGTTGACCCGTGACAGTGCACCGCCCCGATGTCAATGATGCGGGATCGGTCGACCTGGGAGTCCTGTGAGAAAGCTGCTCTTCGTCATCCTCGCCGCCATGTCCTCGCTGTCGCTGGCAGCGCCAGCGGTCGCCCACGGGGGCGGGCTGGACAGCAACGGTGGGCACTACTGCCGTGCGGCGGGCGCCAAGAGCAAGAAGTGCGGGCCCGTGAACAGCTACCACTGCCATCGCGTCGGCTGTAAGCCGCGTCGCTGAGCGACCCCAGCCCTCCTGGTACCGAGGGCTACGGTCCAGCCCGACATGCGCCGGTTCCTCCCCCTGCTCGTCGTCCTGGCCGTGCTCGCCGGCTGCACCAGCGGCGGCGCCGAGCCCCAGGTCGTCCCCAGCACCACCTCCACCACCTCGCTCACCGCTGGCCTGCCGGCTTCGCTGGTCGCGTTCCTCGACGGCGTGGCCGAGCCCGGCACGGTGGCGTTCCGGGCCACGTACCACGTCTTGCAGAAGTTGGGCGGGGCGCAGACCGACATCGAGGTGCTGTCCGACCCACCGAGTTGGCAGCTCCGGGTGGGCGACCTCGTGTTCGTCGACGGCCCGAAGCCGGCGACCTGCCGGGTCTCGGCGCAGCAGTGCGTGGGCCAGGTTCGCGAGCAGCTCCTCGCCCCCACGGGCGTGTTCTCCCGCTTCTTCTCCTCGGGCTCGGCGCAGGCCCTCGCCACCGACGCCCGGCGCACCCAGGCCGGAGACCCGGTGTTCTCCGAGCGCACGGTGGCCGGCGTGCGGCTGCGGTGCGCAAGCGTGCCGGTCGGCGGCGTCACCGTGTCCACCTACTGCCTGACGCCGGAGGGCGTGTTCGGCTGGGTCGACACGCCGGCGGCGCACGTCGAGCTGACGGCGTACCGTCCGGGTCCACCGGGCGAGCCGACCGGCGTGCCCTACCGCATCACCAGCGACGGGAGCTTCCTCACCACGCCGTAGTCAGGCGCTAGAGCAGCCCCGGCACGGCGGCGCCGTCGACGCCCATGGCGATGCCGCTCACGAAGGCGGCCGGTTCGGAGCACAGGAAGGCCACGACCTGGCCGAAGTGGGCCGGGTCGCCCATGCGAGCCTCACTGCCGCGCCTGAGCTCCTTCATGCGGTCGGTGGCGTGCGACCCGGGAGCGGCCACGTTCACGGTGATGCCCGTGTCCTGCAGGTCCTGCGCCGCCGTCTTGGCCCACGCCCACAGCCCGGTGCGGGCCACGTTCGACAGGGCCAGGTCGGGGATGGGCTGGCGCACCGAGATCGACGCGATGAAGCAGATGCGGCCCCATGCCCGCTCCCTCATGTGCGGCACGGCCGACCGGGCCAGGCGGATCGACGTGAGCAGGTTGGCGTTGAGCGCGGCGGTCAGGGCGTCGTCGTCGATGTCGAGGGCCCTGGCCGTTGGCGGGCCGCCGGCGTTGCCGACCACGATGTCGAGCCGGCCGAAGGCGTCGACGGCGGCCGCCACCAACCGGGCCGGCTGGTCGGGCTCGGTCACGTCGGCCCGGATGGCCAGCACCTGCCCGCCTGCGGAGCGGATGGATTCGGCCGTGGCCTCGAGGGCCTCGGCACCTCGGGCGCAGATGACGACCGACGCCCCTTCTGCCGCCAGCGCCTCGGCCGACGCCCGGCCCAGTCCCTTCGAGGCGGCGGTGACGAGGGCGACTCGGCCTGCAATCCCCAGGTCCATCGCTACGCGTCAACCACGACGAGATCGTGGGTGACCTGGTTGAGCGACTCGGGGCCGGCCTCGGTGGCCACCACGATGTCCTCGATGCGGGCGCCCGTGCGGCCGGCCAGGTAGATGCCGGGTTCGATGGAGAAGGCATGGCCCGGTGCCAGCCGCTCGCAGTTGCCGCCCACCAGGTAGGGGTCCTCGTGGGCTTCGAGCCCGATGCCATGGCCGGTGCGGTGGATGAACTGGGGGCCGTACCCGCCCTCGGTGATGAGCCGCCGAGCCACGCCGTCGACGTCCTCGCACGGCGTCCCCACCACTGCGGCGTCGACGGCCTGGGCCTGTGCGTCCTGGAGCACGGTGTAGAGATCGCGCATCTCCGACGACGGGTCGCCACCGGTCCACACGCAGCGGGTGATGTCGGAGCAGTAGCCGTCGGGCATGGTGCCGCCGAAGTCGCACAGCACCACTTCGCCGGCCCGGATCACCCGTGCCCCCGGCTCGTGGTGCGGGCTGGCCGCGTTCTCGCCGGCGGCCACGATGGCGAAGTTCACCTTTGCGTGCCCTTCGGCGACCAGCCGCCGCCCGAGGTCGAGCGACACCTCGTGCTCGGTCCGGCCCACGAGCGGGATCTCGCCCGACTGGAGCTGGGTAGCCACCCGGTCGGCGGCGGCCGACGCCCGGCGCAGGGCGACGATCTCGGCCGCGTCCTTGCGAGCCCGGATCGGGCCGGTGACCTCGCTCCCCTTGCGCCACTCGGTCGAGGGCAGCAACGCCACCAGGTCGACGAGGAAGCGGGCCCAGGTGGTGTCGCCGATGGCGGCCACGCCGGCCGACCCGACGAGCTTGGCCACCAGCCCGACCGGATCGTCGGTCTCGTCCCAGGCCAGCAGAGAGAACACCTCGGGCCGCTCCTGGACGCGCGGCGCCTCCAGTCGGGGCACCACCAACGTGGCGTCGCCGTCCCGCGGCAGCACCAGCATCGTGAGTCGCTCGAGGGGCATGGCCTCGTAGCCGGTGAGATAGGGCAGGTCGGCGCCGACGCTCAGGAGGAGCACGTCGACCCCGAGCTCGGTCATCCGGCTACGTACGCGTTCCAGACGCTCGGCCTCCATGTGGGCGAGGCTAGTGATGATGCCGAGGATCGAGATCGTGTCGGGCGTCGCCGACGAGGCGGCCCCGACGCCCTACGGGCCTTCGAGGTGGTCGCGCAGGGCTGACAGCCGGTCGTCCCACTGGTTGGCCAGGACGCCGAGCCAGGCGTGGGCGGCCCGCATGGGCTCGGGCCGCAGCCGGTAGGGCACCCGCCGCCCGTCGGGCTCGCCCGGCTCGACGAGCCCGGCCTCGGCCAGCTGGCTCAGGTGCTTGGCCACCGCCTGCCGGCTGATGGGCAACCCCTCGGCTAGCTCGGTGACCGTGGCCGGGCCCTTCCGGGCCAGCGTGTCGAGCAGGTGCCGGCGGCTCGGGTCGGCGAGGGCGACGAAGACGGCAACCGCCGCCTCCTCACGCAGCGAGGTACCCCGGGAGCTTGCCGAGCTGGACGGTCCAGCCATCTTCGTTGCCCTTCCTCATGTCGTCGCCGTTCGCCATCTTGGCGAACCCGGACTCCACCAGGTGCAA
>JAOBWJ010000162.1 GCA_025463335.1 Acidimicrobiales bacterium | reverse complement strand
CCGGTCCCGGTCGTCGCCTCCGCCACGCCGCTGCTCGACGAGGTGACTGCCTGATGACCGCTCTCGCCCTGCCGCCGGCTGCCCCGGCGCCCCGCCGCAACGTGGCGCTGGCCGGCACCATGTTCGCTATCGCCGCCGGCATCATGCTGATGGGCGGCCTGCTGGCCGCCTACTTCGGCGCCCGCCAGGTCGTGCACCACGCCGGCGGCACCTGGCTCGACACGAGCCAGACCCCGCTGCCGAACGTGGCCCTGGCCGTCACCTACGTGTCGCTCCTCATGTCGTCGTTCACGGCTCAGTGGGCGGTGTCGGCCATCAAGATGGACGACCGTCGCCAGGGCTACGTGGCCATCGGGCTCACGCTCATGCTGGCGGCTGCCTTCGTCAACGGCCTCACCTTCTGCTGGGGCCAGATCGGTGCTGTAGCCGGTGACGGCGCCTTCGCCGACCGCATGTACGCCGTCACCGCCGTGCACCTGCTGCTGGTGGTCGTGGCCATCGTCTACTTCGTGGTGATGGCGTTCCGGGTGCTTGGCGGCCAGTTCGGCGCCCGCAACTCGGAGTTCGTCGTCAGCGCCGTGGCCTTCTGGCACTTCGTCGTCGCCGCCGGCGTCGCCGTGTGGTGGTGCGTCTGGTTCCTCGAGGGAGGTCCGGGCTGATGACCACGGTCGCTGCCAAGTTCTGGTTCGCGGTATCCGCCCTGGCCCTCGTGGCCGGCGTCGCCTACAACGCCGCCAGCTCGGGCGAGTGGTACGGCTCGTTCGTGCTCGGCTCGATCGTGGTCGCGGCCTTCCTGCTGGGCTTGCTGGCCACCGTCATCCGCGACGGTGACATCGAAGGCGCTGCCGCCTCCGCCGAGGTGCCCGTGCGCCGGTCACTGCCGGCCGGGTGGCCGGCGCTCGCCGCCGTCGGCGGGGGTGTCGCCATCGTGGGCCTCGCCGGTCGCAACGCCCTGCTCTATGTCGGCCTCGGCATCCTCGGCTTCGTGTTCGTCGAGTGGATGGTGCAGTCCTGGGCCGAGCGGGCCACCGGTGACCCGGCGTACAACCACTCGTTGCGCCATCGGATCATGTCGCCCATCGAGGTCCCGCTGCTGGCGATGCTCGTCATCGCCGTGTTCCTGATCAGCCTCTCGCGGGTCCTGCTGGCGCTCCCGAAGGACGGTTCCACCATCGTGGCCATCGTGCTGGCCGTGGCGATCCTCGGCGTGGCCTCGCTGTTCGCGGCGAAGCCCCGCCTCGGCTCGTCGGTGCTGGCGGGGGCGCTGGCCCTGGGTGCCGTGGCCCTCATCGCCGCCGGCATCGCCGGTGGCGTGGCCGGCGAGCGCCACATCGAGAAGCACCACGCCGAGGGCTCCGCCGGGACGGAAGCCGGCGGCACCACGACCACCACCTCGACCCCGGCCTCGACTCCGTGATGTCGAGCCCTGAGGAGCACGACCAGATGACGAAGTCCCCCCGTCTCCGCCGGGCCGGCCAGGTCGTCCTGGGCCTGGCGCTGACGCTGATCGTCGCCGGCTGCGCGTCCAACGCGCCGCAGGACACGCTGAAGCCCGAGGGCAAGTACGCCCGCCAGATCGACAACCTGTTCAAGCCGGTCTTCCTCATCGCCGTGGTGGTGTTCATCCTCGTGGAGGGCCTCGTGCTCTTCTCGGTGCTGAAGTACCGGCGCCGGAGCGACGACCTCGACGAGCCCGCCGACTTCCCCGAGCAGATCCATGGCAGCACCAAGCTCGAGATCGGCTGGACGATCCTGCCGGCCGTCGTGCTCGGCCTCGTGGCCATCGTCACCATCCCGGTGATCTTCACCCTGAACTCGCACCCCAAGGGCTCGATGGACATCACCGTCACCGGGCAGAAGTACTGGTGGGCCTACGACTACCCGACCCAGCCCGACGTCGGCATCACCAAGGCGATCACCACCGCCAACGAGCTCCACATCCCGGCCGGCAAGACCGTGTACCTGTCGCTCAAGTCCAAGGACGTCATCCACTCCTTCTGGGCGCCCCGCCTCAACGGCAAGCGCGACGTCGTTCCCGGCCGGGTCCACACCTGGCTCCTCCAGGCCGACAAGCCCGGGGTGTACTCCGGCCAGTGCGCCGAGTTCTGCGGGACCTCGCACGCCAACATGCGCCTCAAGGTCGTCGCCCACGACCCGGCCAGCTGGGACAAGTGGGTCGCCACCATGGAGGCCCCGCTCACCAAGCCCACGTCGGGCTTGGCCGCCGAGGGTTACACGCTCTTCCAGCAGAAGGGCTGCTCCGGCTGCCACAAGGTCGACGGCCAGTGGGACGAGGTGGCCGCGGGGAACCCCTCGGCACCCAACCTCACCAAGCTGTTCACCCGCGACTGCTTCGCCGGATGCATCTACAACCTCGACGACCGCAACGAGCTCGAGGCCTGGCTGCGCAACCCGCAGCGCAAGGCCGGCTCGCTGATGAAGATCGGGCAGCTTTCCGAGGACGAGATCGACCGTCTGTACGCCTACCTCCAGACCTTGAAGTAGGGATTCCCACATGGCAGCCATCGATGGCCCGCTCGAGCTCACCGCGGGCGACGAGATCCAGGTACGAAACCCCCTCGGGACCTTCCGCCGCCCGACCGCGACCACCGGTTGGCGTTCGTGGTTCACGACGGTGGACCACAAGAAGATCGGCATCATGTACGGCGCCTCGGCGCTGGTGTTCCTGGCCATCGGCGGCCTCGAAGCACTGCTGATCCGGGCCCAGCTGGCCCAGCCCAACGGTCAGGTGCTGAGCCCGGAGGCCTACAACCAGGCCTTCACCATGCACGGCACGACCATGGTCTTCTTCGTGATCATGCCGCTGCTGGCGGCGTTCTCGAACTACCTGATCCCGCTCCAGATCGGCGCCCGCGACGTCGCCTTCCCGCGTCTGAACGCGCTCTCGTTCTGGATCTTCATCGGCGCCGGCCTGTTCGTGTACTCGGGCGTACTCATGGGCCACATCCCCGACAACGGTTGGTTCAACTACGCGCCCAACTCGGGCCTGTCCTACAGCCCGGGGCACGGCATCGACTTCTGGGACTTTGGTCTCCAGATCGCCGGCATCGCCTCGCTGGTCGGTGCCGTGAACCTCATCGTCACGTGCCTCAACATGCGGGCGCCGGGCATGACCCTCATGCGCATGCCGATCTTCACGTGGATGGCGCTGGTCTCGCAGTTCCTGCTGCTGTTCGCCATTCCGGTGATCACCGTGGCGCTGTTCCTGCTGATGTTCGACCGGCTCTTCGGCGGCAACTTCTTCGTGGTCGACCAGGGTGCCGACCCACTTCTCTGGCAACACATGTTCTGGATCTTCGGCCATCCGGAGGTCTACATCCTGATCCTCCCAGCCTTCGGCATCATCTCCGAGGTCATACCGGTGTTCGCCCGCAAGCCGCTGTTCGGCTACCCGTTCATGGTCTTCTCGGGCATCGCCATCGGCTTCATGGGCTGGGGCGTGTGGGCCCACCACATGTTCGCCTCGGGCGCCGGGCCGGTCACGGTGGCCGCCTTCTCGCTGTCGACCATGTTCATCGCGGTGCCCACGGGCGTGAAGATCTTCAACTGGATCGGCACCCTGTGGGGCGGGAAGCTGCGCTTCACGGCGGCCATGATGTTCGCCGTCGCCCTGGTGTCGCAGTTCACCATCGGTGGCCTGTCGGGCGTGACCCACTCGGTGGCGCCGGCCGACACGCAGCAGACCGACACGTACTACATCGTCGCCCACTTCCACTACGTGCTGTTCGGCGGCTCGCTGTTCGGCATCTTCGCCGGCTTCTACTTCTACTGGCCCAAGATCTTCGGCCGGTTCCTGAGCGAGCGCCTGGGCAAGCTGCACTTCTGGCTGTGGTTCATCGGCTTCAACCTGACGTTCGGCCCCATGCACATCCTGGGCCTGCAGGGTCAGCCCCGCCGGACCTCCACCTACGCCGCCGGCATGGGCTGGGACCTCATGAACCTGCTGTCGACGATCGGCTCGTTCATCATCGCCATCGGCTTCCTGGTGTTCATCTACAACGTGGTGGCCAGCCGCAAGAACGTGCTCGACAACCCCGACCCGTGGGATGCCCGCACGCTCGAGTGGGGCACGGCCTCGCCCCCGCCGGCCCACAACTACGACGTGGAGCCGAGCGCAACCCACCTCGACGAGTGGTGGCACCGCAAGTACGAGACCGACGATCGGGGCAAGCTGCGTCGTCGTGACAAGATCGAGTACCTGAGCGATCCGAACTTCGACGCCTCCAGCGTCCACCTGCCGTCGCCCTCGTACTGGCCGATCATCGTGGCCGCCGGCCTGCCGCTGGTCGCCTACGGCCTGATCTTCACCTACTGGCTCGCTGCCCTGGGTGGCCTGCTCGTCGTCGGCGGCCTGTTCGGCTGGGGCTTCGAGCCCTCGGTCGATCCCGACGCCGGCCACGGTCACGACGACGCACCCGGTCACGCGCCCTCCCCCGAGCCCGAGCCGGTCGCGGTTGGCGCCGGCGCCGAGGAGTCCTGATGAGCGCCACGACCGAAGACACTGAGCTGGTCCACGCGCCCACGGCGCACACCGAGGGCCATCACACCAGCACCGGCGTCTCCAACGAGAAGATGGGCATGTGGGCCTTCCTGGGCTCCGAGTGCCTGCTCTTCGGCGGCCTCATCTCCACGTTCTTGCTGCTGCGCGGCAAGGGCGTGGTCCGGGGTCCCCAGGTCAAGGACCTCTACGACATCCCCTTCACGTCGGTCAGCTCGTTCGTGCTCCTGATGAGCTCGCTGACCATGGTGCTGGCCCTGTCGGCCGTGCAGCGTGGCCTGCATCGCCGAGCCCGGGTGTGGCTGCTGGCCACTGCCCTGTTCGGCCTGGTGTTCGTCTCCGGCCAGGTCTACGAGTTCACGACCTTCTACAAGGAGGGTCTGGGCTTCAGCACAAACCTGCAGAGCTCGGCGTTCTACGTGCTGACCGGCTTCCACGGCGTGCACGTGACGATCGGCATCCTGATGCTGATCAGCCTGTTCTTCATGTCGCTGCGCGGGAACCTCCCCACCGAGAAGTCCGAGACGGTCGAGATCATCGGCCTGTACTGGCACTTCGTCGACGTGGTCTGGATCCTGATCTTCACCGTCGTCTACCTCATCCAGTAAGGAGCGACCAATGTCTGCCGCTGCCGCTCCCACCACGGCGCACGAGGAAACCGTCCACGGGGCCGGCCACGCCCACCCCGGTGACGGCAAGTACGTCCAGATCGCGATCATCCTGGGCGTCATCACGGCGGCCGAGGTGGCCACGTACTACGTCGACCTCGGCGTCGCCCTCATCCCGATCCTCATGGTGATGATGGTCGTGAAGTTCGGCATCGTCGCCGGCTTCTTCATGCACCTGAAGTTCGACACGCCGCTGTTCCGCCGCCTGTTCGTGGCCGGGATCGTGTTGGCCGTCGCCGTCTACCTGGCGTTCCTGGCTTCGATGCAGTACTTCGGCAACGACACGACCTCCGAGATCAACCGCCACTCGCTCGGGGTCCCCACCACCGAGCTGACATGATCCTCGCGGCAGGGGACCCGGCGGACCTCTGGCGCTTCCGACCGCACCCCGAGGTGTGGCTGCTGGTGGCCGGCCTTGCCGTGCTGTGGTGGTACGCCATCCGGCGCGTCGGCCCCAAGGCCACCCTGCCGGGCGAGACGATCGTGACCCGCGGCCAGATGGCGTGGGGGGCGGCGGCCCTGCTGACGCTGTGGGCGGCCTCGGACTGGCCGATCCACGACATCGGCGAGCAGTACCTCTACAGCGTCCACATGTTCCAGCACATCCTGTTCCAGTTCGCGGTGGCGCCCATGGTGCTGCTGGCCACGCCGACCTGGTTGGCCCGGATGTTGGTGGGCAGCGGTCGGGCCTACCGGTCCGTGCGCTGGCTGACCCGCATCGTGCCGGCCACGGTGATCTTCAACACCGTGGTCGTCTTCAGCCACTGGCCGTGGGTCGTGAACCACGCCGTGCAGAGCGCGCCGCTCCACTACGGCGTGCACATCCTGGTGGTGGTCAGCGCCCTGATCATGTGGATGGGGGTGTGCGGCCCGCTCCCGGAGCTGCGCTTCTCGCTGCCGGCCCAGGCCTGCCACCTGCTGCTGCAGACGGTCGTGCCCACCGTCCCGGCCGGCTGGCTCACGATGGCTGATGCGGTCGTCTACAAGACCTACGCCCGCACCGGCCACATCTGGGGCATGACCACCGTCGAGGACCAGCAGATCGCCGGCGCTCTCATGAAGCTGGGCGAGGCCGCGGTCCTGTGGGTGCTGATCGGCATCATCTTCATCCGCTGGGCCACCCAGACCCAGGCCAACGACCGGGCCCGGGGCATCGAGCTCGACCGCCGGGCGCCCGAGGCCGACCGGCTCACGTGGGCCGAGGTCCAGCGCCAGCTCGAGACGGCGCCGCCCGCTCCCGAGGAACCTCCGCGTCCCTGACCGTGAGCACCCCGTGACCTAAGGCCCGACGGTCGCTGCCAGGCGGCTGACGTTCGAGGCGTCGAGGTCGGTGAACTCCCGGTTGCTGCCCGTGGCGGCGTCGAAGGCCAGCAGCCGTCCCCGGTCGATGGCGAAGAGGGTGCGGCCGGTGACGGCGAACGCCTTGGGGCGGGCGCTCCCTCGGTTCAGGATTCGCCCGTGCCCGGTGGTGAGGTCGATGCTCACCAGCGTGGGGATGCCGTCGGCGGCGTCGTACAGCGTCGCCGCGAACCAACGGCCGTCGGCCGAGACCAGCCCACCCCCGTCGAGCGTCGGCTGGGGCTCCGGCACCCCCGTGACCGAGCGGGACCGCCCGGTCCGAACGTCGACGAGGTCCACCCGGCAGTGCAGGGCCTCACAGGAGGTCCGCACGATCGAGTCCCCGCCGCCACCGAGCACCTGACCGCTCCCGACTCCCCGGGGCTCGCCCTCTGCCGGTACATAGGTCAGGCTCCCGGCCTGGCTCGCCACGACGCCGTCATCGAGTCCGGCCACCACCTGCGTCTGGCCGGGCAGCGTGATGGTGCGACCGGTCTCGGCGCCGTCGGGCCCGAGCTCGGCCGCGACCTGGCGCACTGCCGAGGGGGTGGTGAACCAGGCGTGCTTCAGGCCGGCGGGCACGAGGAGGTGCTCGCCTTCGGAGGTGGCGTAGGTGGCTCCGACCTCCAGCTCGCTGATCCGGACCAGCCAGAGCCGCTTCGGTGCGGCGATCAAGAAGCCGGCGCTGGTGCCGGTCACCGCGTAGCCGGTGGGCATGAGGAGCGGGCGCACGATGCCCGTGTCGACCTCCAAGAGTCGAGGCGGCTGTTCATCGGCGAGCAGGACCAGGGAGGTGTCCGTCTCTTCCTGCAGCCTCTTGGCGATGACCGTGGGGACGGCTTGGGTGGTGGTCGTCTGGCTCGAGGGGTTCGGCCCCACCTCGGCGCTCCTGGTGGTGGGCGTCCTGGACCTGGTGGTGGTGGTGGTCGTCGGCACGCTCGTCGCGTCCTTCGAGCCGCGGTCGCCGAGCACGCCGATGGCGATCATGCCGATCACCAGGGCGGTCAGGCCCAGCGCGTCGACCCATCGGGGTCGGTTCCGCCGGGGCGGGGGATCGTCGGAGAGGAAGAGGTCCGACACGCTCCCGCTCTACCCAGGGGCGGGTGACTCAGCCGGCCGCGGTGGCGACGATCTCTTGGGCGCCGGACGAGCCGAGTCCCTCCAGGCAGTGCTGGTCGCCGGTGGCCAGGACCCGGGCGCACACTTGGCCGGCGTTGACACTGAACAACACCCGGCTGTCCGGCGAGAATGTGAACGGCAGCTGGTTGTCCGCCTCGGGCGCGCTCCACGACTCCCCGCCGGCCGTATCCAACACCGTGATCTGCCCGCCCCCGCCGGAGGTGGACAGCACGTACGCCAACCAGCGACCGTCGGGGGAGAACGCGCCCCCGCCGAGGTAGCCGGTGACGTCGGCAAGCTCGGGGACGACCCGCGCTCGACCCGTCACCGTGTCGACCAGCTCCACCCGACACCGCAGTAGGGCGCAGCTCTGTCGGGCGACCGTGCGCCCGCGAGCGGCCACCACGTCGCCCGTGCCCAGTGCGCGGCGGCGGCCGGTGTGGTCCACGAGCGTCAGGCTCCCGTGGCTGTTCACCACGAGGGCGCCGTCCAAGGCGCCGGCGACGTACGCCCCGACTGGGAGGACCACCTTTCGCCCGGTGCCGGCGCCGTCGAGACCGAGCTCGACCACCTCGACCCCGTCAAGCTGTTCCGTGGTCGTCCAGAACGTCCGCGAGCTGCCCGCCATCAACCGGTTGTGGCCCATGTTCACGGGAGCCGCCACCGTCGTGACCGGGAGCCCGCTGCTTGGTAGGAGCTGGAACGACCCCTGCCCAGGGAGGACGAAGCCGCCACCGACGGCCAAGGCCCCGAAGCTGTTGGCCACCGGGATCCGCATGGCCGTGCCGGCATCGACGTCGACGAGCATGGGTGTCGACCCACCGTTCAGCAGCAGCACGGTGTCGGTCTGGAAGGGCAGCAGGGGGCCGAGCCGGAGCACCGACGTCGTGGTCGTCGGCGCTTCTGTCGTCGTCGTCTGGTCGTAAGGCGTCCCGGTCCGGAACGGCGACGTGGTCGAGGTGGTGGTGGTCGGCGCCGGGGCCGTCTGATCCTTGGGACCCCGGTCACCGAGCACGCCCACGGCCAGCATCACCGCCACGACCCCACCCAGGCCGGCGCCATCGAGCCACCGAGGGCGGCCCTTGCGCGGCGGGGGATCGTCGGAGAGGAACAGCTCGGCCATGTCGCCGGTCAGCCCGTGGGGGCGGCCACAAGCCGCTGGGCGGCGGGGAGCACCAGGTCGGAGAAGTCGTGCCGGGTCGCGCTCGGCAGGTCGTAGGCCCGGAGGCGGCTGGCTTCGACCACGAACAGGACCTCCTCGTAGGCGGCGAAGGCAAAGGCGTCGCCGCTGTCGATCCCCGGACCCACGCGGTGGTTCACCACGTCAATGACGACCAGGAAGCCCCGATCGTTCCCCGAGACCACCAGGGCCGCCAGCCATCGACCCGAGGCCGAGAACGTCCCGGACGCCCGGGCCACGGGCGGCAGCCCTTCGACGGCGGCGCTCCGACCGGTATGCGGGTCGACCAGCTCCAGCTGGCAGCGCAGGACGCGACAGGCGAGGCGGGCAAGGGTTCGACCATTGGTCGCCACCATGGCGCCCGGCCCGAGGTCGACGCCTCGGCCGCCCTCGGCGTCGATGAACGTCAGCGAGCCGAGCTGGCTGACCACCAGGCCGTCGTCAACGGCGCCCTCGACGACCGTTCCTCTCGGCAGCGAGAGCTGGCGGCCCGTCGGCCGGCTGTCGATCCCCAACTCACGAGCCGTCAGGCCGCCGTCGTCCGATGGCGCCGTCACCCACACCCGGTCGGGCCCGGCTGCCACCAGCGGCCCTCCCGGCGAGCGTTCCTCGGGGTCGAACGCTCGTGCCGGTCCGCCATCGACGGGGAGCAGGCCGAGCCCGTTGGGGTTGGAGAACAGGAACGCCCCTCGCACGCCGACGGCATCCGCGCCGGTCGGCCCGGCCACCTCGCGGAGGATGCCGCGGTCGACGTCGAACACCCGGGGCGTGGACTGCCCGAGCACCAGCAACGTCGTGCGGGTGTCCTGGGTCAGGACGCGCCCGACGGAGATCGGCGCCGTCGGCACGGTCGCCGCGGTGGGCATCGGCTGTGGCCCCGGCGCCGGGCGCCCGATCGTGGTCGTGGTGGTGGAGGGCACGACCGACTCGTCCGTGCCGCCCCGGTCGCCCACGATCCCGATGGCGAGGATCCCACCCACCACGGCTGTCAGCCCGGCGACATCCACCCATCGGGGCCGTCGCTTCGGGGGCGGTGGGTCGTCGCCGAGCAGGAGCTCCGCCACCACTGCACCCTACGGCTCCAGCACCACCTTGATGGCCCCGGCGGCCCGGTCGGCGGCCAGCCGGAACGCATCCGCAGCCCGGTCGAGGGGGAGCCGGTGGGTGATCATGGCGCCGGGCACCTGGGGCAGGTCGGCCAGTAGCTGGGCGGCGGCCACCATGTCGTGGCCCTCGTCGGTATCGCCGTGGGTGACGGCGCCCACCAGGCGGGGCTCCTTCGAGGTGAAGAAGGCGGGGAGCTGGACCGGCTCCCAGTGGGTGGCGACGAGGGCGATGGTGCCGCCCGGGCGCAGCAGCCCGACGCAGGTCTCCAGAGCGCTCGAGGTGCCGGCGGCGTCGACGACGACGTCGTACTCGCCCTCCGGGTCGAGGCCAGCGCCGATGGTGGTGGCTGCGGCCCGCTGCGCCGGGTGTCGGGCGGCGACGTCGACCGTGCAGTCGAGCCACGTGGCGGCGGCCACCGCCCCGAGCCCGATGGCACCGGCGCCCACCACCGCCACGCGGTCGCCGGCTCGGACCCCGGCCCGGC
>JAOBWJ010000346.1 GCA_025463335.1 Acidimicrobiales bacterium | reverse complement strand
GTCATCTGCGGGAAGCAGAGCTGGCCCTGCGGGACGTAGCCCAGGCCACGCTTGACCCGCCGGTTGGGGGCGAGCTTGGTGACGTCCTCGCCGTCGAGGAAGACCTTGCCGGACCGCACCGGGATCTGTCCCACTGCGACCCGCAGCAACGTCGTCTTGCCGGCGCCGTTGTGGCCCATGACGGCCGCCGCCCCGCCGACGGGGATCGACACGTCGATGTCGAACAGGACCATCGTGCGCCCGTAGCCCGCCGTGACACCGACGATCTCGAGCATCGGCTCAGCCATTGCTCACCACCTCCGCCACGGTCCCCAGGTAGACCTCTTGGACTCGAGGGTCCGCCTGGATCTCGGACACCGTCCCCTCTCCGAGCACCTTGCCGGCGTGCATGACCGTCACGAAGTCGGCGTAGGTGCGCATGAAGTCCATGTCGTGCTCGATGACGACGATGGTCCGGTCACCCACGATCCGCTGCAGCAGCTCGCCGGTCTCGTCGCGCTCGTCGGTGCTCATGCCGGCAACCGTCTCGTCGAGGAACATCACCTTCGCGTCCTGGACCAGCAACATGCCGATCTCGAGCCACTGCTTCTGGCCGTGGGCGAGGAGTCCGGCGGGACGGTGGGCCAGCGCCGACAGGCCGATGGTCTCCAACGCCTGCTCGACGCTCTCGGGCACCTTCCGCCGGGGGAGCAGCAACCCCAACGCCCTGCGGTGCAGGCCGGCGGCGATGTCGAGGTTCTGCAGCACGCTGATCTGCTCGAACACGCTCGCGGTCTGGAAGGTCCTGCCGACTCCCAGGTGCACGATCTCGTGCGCCTTCATGGTGAGCAGGTCGTGGTCGCGGAACTCGGCCCTGCCGGTCCCCTGCGACAACCCGGTGAGGGCGTCGACCAGGGTGGTCTTGCCGGCGCCGTTCGGGCCGATGAGGAAGTGCAGCCGCCCCTGCAAGAACGTGACATCCACGCCCTGGATCGCCTTGAAGCCGTCGAAGTCGACGGTCAGGTCGCGGATCTCGAGGTAGTCCTCGCCGAGGAACGAGGCGGTCATGCCTGGACCCACCGGCGCGACACCAGTGCCTTCAGCTTCGGCACCAGCGAGGTGATGCCGAACGGGAGGAACAGCAGGACGACGATGAACAGCCCGCCCTGGAAGTACGTCCACTGGGTCGGGAACTGCTCCGACAGCGTGGTCTGCCCGTAGCCGACGGCGATGGCGCCCACCGCCGGGCCGAGCAACGAGGCCCGCCCACCCAGGGCGACGCCGGCGATCAGCATGATCGATGCCGTCGCGTCGACGTTGGAGGGCGAGATGATCCCGGCGAGCGGGACGAACATGGCGCCGCCGACGCTCGCCATGACGGCGGCGACCACGAACGCCACCAGCTTGATGTTGGCGGGGTCGTAGCCGAGGAAGCGGATGCGCTCCTCGGCGTCGCGGGTGGCGACGAGCAGCTCGCCGAAGCGGCTCCGGTAGAGCTGCCAGACGACCACCAGGCAGACGATCAGCAGGCCGGCGACGATCAGGTAGAGGTTCTTCTTGACCGCCGGGTCGTACAGGTTGTGACCGAAGAACTTCGAGAAGTTGTTCAGGCCGTTGAACCCACCGGTCTGCTTGATCGTCGCGATCAGCAGCGTCGAGAAGGCGACGGCCAGGGCTTGGGTGAGGATGGCGAAGTACGCGCCCTTCACCCGGCGCTTGAGGATGGCGTAGCCGAGGATGAACGACACGACGGCCGGCAGGGCGACGATGGCGAACAGCGTGAAGGGCCCGCTGCGGAACGGCTCCCACCACGCCGGCATCGTGCCGTTGCCGTACAGCTGCATGAAGTCGGGCACGTTGCCGGGGCCGGCGGCGTCGAGCTTCATGTGCATGGCCATGGCGTAGCCGCCGAGCCCGAAGAACACGCCCTGGCCCATGACGAGCATGCCGCCACGACCCCAGGCCAGACCGATGCCGACCGCGGCGAGCGCCCAGCAGCAGTACTTGCCGAGGTTGCCGAGGCGGAACGGGGTGAGCGAGCCGGGCGCCCACACGAGCAACAGGAACGCCAGCACGCCGATGCCGAGCAACGGGCCGTAGGTGCGGATCAGGTGGGCGCGGGACCCCGGCTTCGACGCGACGGTGGAGGGCACGGGGATCGCGGGGTCGGTGTCCGGCACCACGTCTGCGTCGGTGGCGGCCGTCGTCACTGGGGCACCCTTCGGGTGGAGCGGTGACGACTCGCCACTTCGTGGCGCTGGTCACTGTTCTGATGGACCTCGCTTCGCTCGGTCATGCCAACCCCCTGGTGCGGACGGTGAAGAGGCCCTGGGGGCGGATCTGGAGGAAGACCACCACGACGCCGAAGGTGATGACCTGCGCCATGCTGCCGCTGGTCCAGTCGGTCACGAACGCGGTGAGCACCCCGACGGCCCATGCGGCGATCACGGTGCCCTTGAGCTGGCCGACGCCACCGGCGACGACGACGAGGAACGCCGGGATGATGTAGGTGGTGCCGAGCGTCGGGTTGGTGCCCGAGATCAGCGCGATGGCGACACCACCGATCCCGGCCAGGCCCGATCCGAGGAAGAACGTGAGGCGGTCCACGTTGCGGGTCGAGACCCCCATCGTCTCGGCCAGGTCACGGTTCTGCACCGTCGCCCGGATCTGCCGACCGAACGAGC
>JAOBWJ010000330.1 GCA_025463335.1 Acidimicrobiales bacterium | reverse complement strand
TACATGAGGAACAGGTTCGGGAAGCCGGGCACGGTGATCCCCAGGTAGGCGCGGGCGTCGCCCGCCCACCGCTCGTGCAGGTCGATGCCGCCCGCGCCGGTCACCCGCATGGGCGTGAGGAACTTCGAGGCCTGGAAGCCGGTGCCGTACAGCACCACGTCGGCCTGGTGGTCGACGCCGTCGACGGTGCGCACCCCGGTCGAGGTGACCGCGGCAATGTCGGTCGTCTCCAGGGTGACGTTCGGGCGCTGGAGCGCGGCCGGGTAGGTGCCGTTGTCGAGCACCACCCGCTTGGCCACCGGTGGGTAGGTCGGCAGCACCTTGTCGCGCAGCTCGGCGTCCGGGAAAACCGATTCGTAGTAGAGGGCGAGCATGCCGCGGAGCATGTCGTTGAGCGGCCCGACCGAGCGGTCCTTCGGCTCCCAGTCGGGGTCGACCTCGGCCAGGGGGAGCAACCCTTCCTGGGTTCGGGCGAACACCCACAGCCGGTCCCACCGGCCGTACTGGGGGACGTGGCGCAGCAGCCAGCGCACGCCGTCGGGCAGGTCGTCCTCGTAGTAGGCGACCGGCAGCAACCACGGCGGGGTGCGCTGGAACACGGTGAGGTGCTCCGCCACCTCGGCCACCCGGGGGATGAACTGGACCGAGCTGGCCCCGGTGCCGATGACGGCGACCCGCTTGCCGGTCAGGTCGACGTCGTGGTCCCACCGGGCCGAGTGGAACCACGGCCCCTCGAACCGCTCGATGCCGGGTATGTCGGGCAGGTGCGGGCGGTTGAGCTGGCCGGTGGCGCTCACCAGGGCGTCCACCGAGTGGATCTCGCTGGTGCCGTCGGCGTCGAGGGTCTCGACCTGCCACCGCTGTTCCTCGTCGCTCCAGCGGGCCTCGATCACCTCGGTTCGGAACCGGATGGCGTTCCGCAGGTCGAACCGGTCGACGCACTGGCGGAAGTACTCGAGCAGCACCGGCTGCTGGGCGTGCCACTGGGGCCAGTCGGGGGTCTGGGCGAACGAGTAGCTGTAGAAGTGGCTCTGGATGTCGACACGACAGCCGGGGTAGTCGTTCTCGAGCCACGTGCCACCCACGTCGTCGTTCTTCTCGAACACGACTACGTCGACACCGGCCTGGCGCAACCGGTGGGCGGCCACGATGCCGGACATGCCGGCCCCGACGACGGCAACGGTGAACCGCTCGCCGGGCGCGATGTCGCTCAGGTGCCAGGCCGGGGCGCGCAGGTCGGCACCGTCGAGGGCCAGCTCGGCTTCGAGCAGTGGGAGGTAGCCGTCGTCGACCGGGCCGCCGGCTACGAACTCCACCAGCGCCCGCACCTCGTCTTCGCCGGGCGGCGGGGCCGGCTTGCTCCCGCCGTCGCGGAAGCGGATGAGCGCGTCGGCGGCCAATCGCCGGGCGGCGTCGAGCTGGGCGGGCACGTAACCCGCGTCGGGCTCGAGCACGCGGGTGAGGTCGGGCCGCAGGTCGTCGCGCAGGCAGGAGTGGTCGCCGGTCAGGTGGGCGATGGCGGCCAGCAGCGGCGGTATCGGCGCGTCGCACACCGCGGCCCGGATGGCCTCGTCGGAGGCGGTGAGCGGCTCGGGCTCGGTGTCGAAGCGCACGGGCGGCAGTCTGCCAACCCCGCGCTCAGCCCGCTCGGAGGAACGCCTCCAGGGCCTCGAGGTGCTGCGCCCGTTCGGCGGGCTCGAGCACGGCCGCCTCGAACGAGTTCCGCGCCAGGGTGACGAGCTGGTCGCGGTCGAGGCCCAGCTCGTCGGCGATGGCCCGGTAGTTGTCGCCCACGTAGCCGCCGAAGTAGGCGGGGTCGTCGGAGTTCACCGTGACGCACAGGCCCCGGTCGAGCAGCTCGCCGATGGTGTGGTCGGCCATCGACGGGAACACGGCCAGGCGCACGTTGGAGAGCGGGCACACGGTGAGCGGGACCCGGTCGCGGGCCAGCCGCTCGACCAGCCCGTCGTCCTCGATGCACCGCACGCCGTGGTCGATGCGGCGTACGGCCAACTGGTCGAGCGCCTCGGTGATGTAGGACGGCGGGCCCTCCTCGCCGGCGTGGGCCACGGCGAACAAGCCCAGCTCCCGCGCCCGGCGGAACACGTCGGCGAACCGGCCGGGCGGGTTGCCGACCTCCGACGAGTCGAGCCCGATGCCGTCGATGAGGTCGAGGTGGGGGAGGGCCTCCTCGAGTGTCGCCATCGCGTCCTCGGGGCTGAGGTGGCGCAGGAAGCAGAGGATCAGCCGGGAGCTGATGTCGGAGGAGGCCAGGGCCCGGTGGATGCCGCCGACCACGTCGGCGAAGGGCACACCCCGGGCCGTGTGCGTCTGGGGGTCGAAGAAGATCTCGGCATGGCGCACGCCCTGGGCCGCCGCCCGCTCGAGGTAGGCCCGCGCCAGGTCGTGGAAGTCGGCCTCGGTGCGGAGCACGTCGCACGCCGCGTAGTAGATGTCGAGGAACGACTGGAGGTCAGTGAAGACGTAGGCGGCCCGCACCTCCTCGACCGACGTGTACGGGACGGCCACGCCGTTTCGCTGGGCCAGCTCGAACATGAGCTCAGGCTCGAGCGTGCCCTCGATGTGCAGGTGTAGCTCGGCCTTCGGCAGGTCGTGGGCGAAGTCGCTCACCAGTCCGTCACCCGGTAGTCCTTGAGGAACTGTCCCCACACGTGCTCGTCGGTGTTGAAGCCGTCGATGATGGGGTCGACGATCCGGGCGGCGCCGTCCACGATGTCGAGCGGGGGATGGAAGCGGTGCTCGGCCGTCTTGCGCTCGGCGATCTCGACCGGGTCCTCGTCGCTCACCCACCCGGTGTCGACGCTGTTCATGTGGATGCCGTCGGCGTGGTAGTCGGCGGCCGACGTGCGGGTCATCATGTTCAGCGCCGCCTTGGCCATGTTGGTGTGCGGGTGCTTGGTGGTCTTGAACCGTCGGTAGAACTGCCCCTCCACGGCCGAGACGTTGACCACGTGCTTGTCCCGCTCGGGCGTCCGCAACATCAGCGGCTTGAGCCGGGCGTTCAAAACGAACGGGGCCACGGCGTTGA
>JAOBWJ010000315.1 GCA_025463335.1 Acidimicrobiales bacterium | reverse complement strand
GATGCTCGGTCGAGGTCGCGCACCTCCTCCGGGCACACATCTGAGGAGAGAGTGTGCACGCCTTCCTGATCGCCTTCGGGATCATCTTCGTCGCCGAGCTGGGGGACAAGAGCCAGCTCATGGCTCTCGCCTTCGCCTCCCGATACAAAGCCCTGCCGATCCTCATCGGCATCACGATCGCGACCGCCGTCGTGCACCTGTTCAGCGTTGGCCTGGGCGCGGTGGTGGGCGTGGCCCTGCCGACCAAGGCCATCTCCGTGGTCGCCGGTCTGGCCTTCCTCGGATTTGCGGCGTGGACCATCCGGGGCGACTCGCTCGACGAAGGCGACGAGGCCAAGGCCGCGATCACCACCCGCTCGGTGGTCATCGCCGCCGCAGGGGCGTTCTTCCTGGCCGAGCTGGGCGACAAGACCATGCTCGCCACCGTCACCCTGGCCACCAAGGAGGGCCTGTTCGGCACGTGGCTCGGCTCCACGATGGGCATGGTGGCGGCCGACGGTCTCGCCATCGTCGCGGGCAAGCAACTCGGGGCCCGACTGCAGCAGCGAACCATCAAGTTCGGCGCCGCGGCCGCCTTCCTCGTGTTCGGCGTGATCCTGCTTGCGGAGGGACTCCGTTAAGCGAGGACGCGGCTCTGGGTCCGGTACCGGTAGACGATGCCGTCGGCTTGGAGCAGGTAGTCGTGTCCCCGCTGGCCCTGGCGGTGGAGGATGAGGGCGCCGTACTGCTCGGCGAGCCTGGCCAGGTCCTGCATCGAGTTGACCTCGATGACGTTCTTGGTCGCCGCTGCCGACACCGGCACCATGCGATGGCCGTGGCGCAGCTCGATGCGGTCGGCCTCGTCCCTCAGGCGTCGACGGAGGGCCACCAGGCCGGCGCCGGCGCCGATGAGGGCAGGCAGGCCGAGACCCAAGGACGCGACCCGGAGGGTTCCCACCGGTGCGGCGACGCCGAAGGCCTCGATCGTGCTGGGCACATTGGTCGTGTGCTGCAGGGTGCCGGCCTTCGCGGTCGACAGCTGCTTGGTGGGGTCGGTGAGGCGCAGCTGAAGGGGCGCGAGTTCGAGGTCCAGCGTGGGGGAGAACGTCTCCTCGACGCGCTGGGAACCCACGGTGCCGAAGACCTTGGCCTCGGGCCGGATCGACACCTCGGTGGTGCCCATGCCCTTCACGCCGGTGAGGTCCTCCACCTCTTTGACCAGGGCCTCCATGCGGTTCAGGTCGAGGTGGATGGTGGTGCTGGTCTGGTCGCCGCTGAAGGCGGTGGCCGGCAGGGTGTCGAGCACCCGGTGCCAACCGTTGCCGCTCCGCACCTCGGTGCGGACGGCGATGGTGCCGGCCAGCGTCTTCGGCGCGGCTGCAGCCAACGCGTAGTTGAAGGTGACGTCGAGCCGGTCGACGAGACGGCGGAAGACAGGGTCGCCGGTCCGGACCTTGCCGTCGGTGTAGACCGGGCCGACCGGCGCGCTGGCGTCGTAGGTGAACGAGCCCTTCTGCGTGTAGCGGACCAGCTCGCTTCCCGATTGCGAGGTCGGTCGGGAGAACGAGACCAGCCCGAGGAGCAGGCACGCGGCGGCGGTACCGGCGAGGATTGCGGTGGCGCCGAACCAGTTGCGAGCCGACGACGGCGTCGGCTTGACGGCCAGGTGGGGCGGCCGGCTGCGCCGCTGGCGGCGAACGGCAGCGGCGCCTCCACCGAGCAGGCCCAGGCCTGCGATGAGCAGCGGCACGACCAGGCGGACGGCGCCGAGCAGGCGGCCGCCCCTGGGTACGTGGACCCAGAGCTTGCCGATGAGCTGCGACTCGGCGGGCGTGTCGGGATCGACGAACGAGTTGTTGTCCCCCTTGATCGTGTAGCCCGTTGCCGTGCGGCCGACGATCCGGTGCAGGACGGTCGTGTTCTTCAGCGTGGGGCTGTGGTAGGCGACGATGTCGCCCACTTCGTAGTGGTTGGCGCCCCGCACCAGGGCGAGGTCACCCTGGTGGAAGGCCGGCTCCATGCTCGACCCGTGGGTCGAGACGTAGGTCGTGGCCCCGCCCAGGGCGGCCGGCCACAGGGAAGCGGCGGCATACAGGAAGACCAGCAGGAGCATGCCCGCCAGTCCTCGCAGCCAACGCTTTCCCATGAGGTTCCTCGTGCTTCGGTGCCCGACCGAGCGGCCGCCCCCGGAGGGACGGCCGCTCGCTCATGGCGTCGGTCAGCTGGCGACCAGGACGAACTTCTCCGCCTGATCCACGGCCACGGCGACGACGCAGTGGTACGTGGTGTGGGTGCCGGAGCTGATGTAGGTGCCCGTCACCGGGGCGGCCCCGGCGTCGTGGCACTGTGCCGGCGTCGGCTCGGTCCCACCGTCGCCGAAGGCGATCGAGATCACCTTGGACGTCGTGTCCAGGTTCAGGTCCAGATCGACCGAGGTGATGTTCTGCTTGGCGGTGTCGGTGTTGTAGGTCACGGTGGTGGCCGTGACGCCCGAGATGGCCTGCGAGACGTAGCCGATGGTCGGCGCTGCGCTCGAGATGGTGTTGCTGGCCGTGAACGCCGACCCGCCGGCCGCGATGGCACCGGCGATGGCAACTGCTCCGAGAGCCTTCCCTAGCTTCTTCATTGTCCACACTCCTTGTGGTTTCGGTAGTCCGGCTGACCCGGAGTGGGCCCCGTGACTTTGCGAACCCGCCTCACGGCGGGTGTGCCTTTTCGTTCGGACAGCCCTCTGGCTGTCCAAGCGCTACTCGGTGCACCACCGGAGGATCTGAGGGATTCGTCCGGACCCTTGCCATGCTGTGGCCGTGATCGATGTGACGGCCGACCGGTTCGAGGAGCTCGTGGCCGACGCCCTCGACGGCATCCCCGAGGAGCTCGGCCGGCTCATGGACAACGTGGTCGTCCAGGTGCGCGACACCTCGCCGGCCGGCAACGGTCTGCTCGGGCTCTACCAGGGCATCCCGCTGACACAGCGCCAGGAGTACGGCGGGCTGGCCATGCCCGACCGCATCACGATCTACCGGCTACCGATCCTCCGGCGCTGCCGCACCGAGGACGAGGTGCGCCGCGAGGTGCAGGTGACCGTGGTCCACGAGGTGGCCCACCACTTCGGGATCAGCGACAAGCGCCTCACCGAGCTGGGCTGGGGGTAGCGCCGAGCTAGGGCTGACGACCGATGAAGGCGATCAGCCTGGTCTGCTCGTCGGCATCGGCGGGCACCTCGACCCGGGGGCCGTAGTGGCCGCTCTGGCGCAGGACCTCGTCCATCGGCTCCATGCCGGGACCTCGATGTCCCACGTGCCGAAGAAAAGTCGTCGCCCTGCGATGCAACACCGAGGGCTACCGTGCCGCGCGTGGGGACGCTGGACGGCATCGACCTGACCGACCTCGACAACTTCGCCTCTGGCTTCCCGCATCAACTGTTCGAGCGGCATCGGGCCGCCGCGCCCGTGTGGTGGCACGAGCCGACCGAGCACACGCCCGACGGCGAGGGCTTCTGGTCGGTGGCCACGCACGCCGAGGTGCTGCACGTCCTGAAGGACCCGGTCGCCTATTCATCCGAGCGGGGAGGCGACCGGCCCTACGGCGGCACGCTGCTGCAGGACCTGCCGATCGCGGGCGTCGTGCTCAACATGATGGACGACCCTCGACATGGGCGGATCCGACGCCTGGTGAGCAAGGGCCTCACACCCCAGACCGTGCGCCACCTGGAGGACGAGCTCCGCCGTCGGGCCGGGGTCCTGCTCGACGCCGTGCCCGACGGTGAGCTCGTCGACTTCCTCACCGAGGTGGCGGCCGAGCTGCCCATGCAGATGATCTGCATCCTGCTGGGGGTGCCCGAGGACGACCGCCATGTCCTGTTCGCCGCCGTCGAGCCCGGGTTCGACTTCCGCTCCGGCAACGGCACCGAACGGGAGGCCACTGACTTCGACATGACGGCGTACGGGCGGGCCCTGATCGCGGAGAAGCGGGCACACCCCACCGACGACATGCTGTCGGTGGTGGTGCACGCCAGCCTCGACGACGCCGAGCCACCGACGCTGACCGACGACGAGCTCTACGCGTTCTTCAGTCTGCTGTTCGCCGCCGGGGCAGAGACCACCCGCAACGCCATCGCCGGCGGGTTGGCCGCGCTGGTCGAGCACCCCGACCAGCTCGACGCCCTGCGCAAGGAGCCCGAGCTCATGACCATGGCCGTCGAGGAGGTGCTGCGGTGGACGACGCCCTCACCGTCGAAGCGCCGCACCGCCACGCGCGCCACCGAGCTGGCCGGCCAGTCGATCGCCCCCGGCGACAAGGTGTTGGTGTGGGAGGGCTCGGCCAACCGCGACGAGCGGGTGTTCGCCGACTCCATGACCTTCGACGTCCGCCGCGACCCCAACCCCCACCTGGGCTTCGGCCATGGCGTGCACTTCTGCCTGGGCGCCAACCTGGCGAAGCTCGAGATCCGGGTGCTCTACGAGGAGCTGCTGTCCCGGTTCATGGCCATCGAGCCGGCCGGGCCGGTGGAATGGACTCGCAGCAACCGCCACACCGGCGTCCGCCATCTGCCCCTGGTGCTCGCCCGATGACGGCGCTCGAGGTGGCCCAGGCGTACCAGACCCACATCAATGCCGGCGACGCCGAGGCCCTCCTGGCGCTGTTCGCCGAGGACGCCGAGCTGCTGCACCCGGCGGGCGAGTTCCATGGGCCGGTCGAGATCCGAGGGTTCTACGAGACCAATGTGCTGCCGTTCCACATCCGCATGGACGCCATGAGCTGGGTCCACGACGACGACCGCTGTGTGTTCGAGGTCGAGGCCCGGGCGCAGGCCGGCGGTCCGGCCCTGTACGCCATCGACCACATGACGGTCGAGGGCGGCCGCATCGTGCGGCTTGCCGTGTACTACCGGCGCTGAACTCGCTGGCGGCCTCCGGGCAGGCGTTGGCTGCCGCGACCTGACGGGTAGACCCCGGCGATGCGACGGTGGACCAGGCTGAGTCAGGCGATCACCGACTTCACCGGGTCGGGGAAGGCCCTCATCTCCCTGCTTGCCTTGGTCGTCGCCTGGCTGGTGTGGGGGGCGGCCACGGGCTGGGGTCGGGCGTGGGAGCTGGTCATGTTCGCCGGGGCGCCGGTGCTCACGCTCGTCCTCGTGATCTTCCTCCAGCACGCCCAGAACCGCGAGTCCCAGGCCACCCTCCTCAAGCTCAACGAGCTGCTCCTGACGCTGGAACGGCCGAGCAACGACGTGGTCGCCGCCGAGACGAAGTCGGACGAGGAGTTGGAGCGGTTGGCTGTCGGGCACCGAGAGGCGGCAGGCTCAGGGCCATGACCCAACCCCCCGACGGGGCGATCGACGTCGTCGTCGAGATCCCCCGTGGCAGTCGCAACAAGTACGAGATGGACAAGGACAAGGGGGTCATCCGCCTCGACCGGCGGCTCTTCTCAGCCACCGTCTACCCGGCCGACTACGGCTACGTACCCGACACTCTGGCCGAGGACGGCGACCCGCTCGATGCCCTCGTGCTGCTCGACGACCCGACGTTCCCCGGATGCTGGGTCACGGCTCGGCCGGTGGCCATCCTCTGGATGGAGGACGACAAGGGCCCCGACGCCAAGGTCATCTGCGTGCCCATGAGCGACGTCCGATGGGACAAGGTCGCCGATCTGCAGGACGTGCCCGCGGAGCTGCTGGCCGAGATCCGCCACTTCTTCGAGGTCTACAAGATGCTCGAGCCCGACAAGCACTCCACCACTCGCGAGTGGGGCGGCGCCGCTGACGCCTGGCAGGAGATCAAGGCCTCCCGAGATCGCTACCCGGGGTGACGCCCGTCTCTCAGAGAGACGACACCTCGACTTCATGCCGCGCTCATCTCCCGCTGACCTCACCGAAAACCGGAGTCGTCACGATGGCCGTGTGAACGACACGCTGCCCACCACCTCCTACGTCTCGCGTGTAGTTGGTCTTCCGCCTGGTGTCGCCCGGCAGGTGTTCGATGCCTGCCGGGTGGATCGGCAGCAGCGCTCGGCCGTCCCGTCCCGTTGGACAGTCTCCGCCGGGCCGGTCCACCGCCTCGAGCTCGACGGTCCCGGCCACACCCCGGCGCCCGACCCCGCCCGGTCCTCGGCCATGCGCTCGTGCCCGGGCACGCTCCGTTCCGCACGCGTCGGGGGCGCTCTTCACGTCGAGCTCGAGCTCAACGCCTGGTCGGGTTCCCGCAGCGAGCTCGGTCTGCGCTTCGTGGGTCGGCGCCACCCGCCCGCCCGCCAACTCGCGGTCGCCGGCGCCGTGGTCGACGCCCTGGCCTCGGAGCTCGAGCTGCGGGGCCTGCTGGCCCTGCACCCCAGCCATCGCACCGGTGCCGAGTTGCGGCAGGAGGCCACGGCGTCTGCTTGGCTGTAGCGGTCAGCCGCTACGTGCCCAGGGGGAACGTCAATGAAGTCGCTCGAGGAGATCTCCGACCGGATGGAGATCCAGGACCTTCAGGTGGCCTACAGCCACGCCATCGACTTCAAGAACTTCGATGAGCTCGACGACGTGTTCACACCCGACGCCCACATCGATTACACGGTCTTCGGCGGCCCGAAGGGCTCCTACGCGGAGATCAAGAAGTTCCTCCAGGACACCATGCCGATGTTCAAGAGCTACTTCCACATGATCGCCACCAGCAAGATCACGATCGACGGCGACACGGCCACGGGCGTCACCATCTGCCACAACCCCATGGTGTTCCCGCTGCCGGACGACGGCGAGCACGTGTTCGTGTGTGGGCTCTGGTACCACGACAAGTACGTCCGCACGCCCGCCGGGTGGCGCATCGCCGAGCGGGTCGAGGAGAAGAGCTACGTCGAGAACATGCCGCCCGGGCTGGTCTAGACGGGCCGGGTCTCCGGGAACCGGACGAGCGGGATCTGGCGATCGGTCTTGGCCTGGTAGTCGGTGTACCAGGCCCGGTCCTGCACGAAGAGGTCCCAGATGCGGCGGTGTTCGTCGCCCTCGAGGATCTCGGGCACCGACCAGAACTGCTTGCCCTGGACCCGGCACAGAACCTCGGGCTCCTTGCGGTCGCGCAGGTTGAGGAACCAGGCCGGGTGCTTCTCGTGCCCGGCGAACGAGCCGGCCACGATGCGGTTGCCCTCGGGATCGTTCCAGGTCGGTAGGGCGATCTTGTGCTCGGTGCCCGACTTGCGACCGATGGTGCGGATCACGATGTGGTGCATGCCGGCCAGGCACCACACCTCATCGGCGTCCGACGTCTCCAGGGCAGCCACGTGGCCCTTGGTGATCTCGGGGATCTCCTCGTAGCTCGGGGTCTCCCACTGCTGCTCCACCTTCTGATCACTCATGCATTCGAAGGTACCGTGAGCCCGTGCCCCACGTCGCCGTCACCGCCCTCGGGGTCGACCGCCCCGGCATCGTCGCCGCCGTCACCGGTGTGCTGATGCGACACGGCGGCAACCTCGAGGACACGGCCATGACCAACCTCGGCGGCCACTTCGCCATGATGCTGGTGGTCGAGGTGCCCGACAGTGAGGGGGCCGAGGCACTGGAGGCAGCGCTCGTCGACGAGGTCGGTGGCCTCGGCCTCACCGTCGCCGTCCGGCCCATCGTCGAGGCACCGCCCGACGGACCGCGCGGCAAGCCGTGGGCGGTGTCGCTCTACGGCGCCGACCAGCCCGGCATCGTGCACCGCGTGGCCCAGAAGCTGGCCGACCACCAAGCCAACATCGTCGACCTCAGCACCCGGGTGGTCGGGCCTGGGCCCGAGCACGCCTACGTGCTGCTGCTCGAGCTGTCGCTGCCCGCCTCGGCCGACAGCGACCGCTTGGCTCAGGAGCTCGCCACGCTGGCCGACGAGCTCGGCGTGGAGATCCACCTGCGTCCGGACGACGCCGACGTGCTGTGAGGACGGTCTCGCTCCGCAGGCTCCGCTCCACCTTCACCTGCTCGCTGGCGCTCCCTACGGCGTGATCAGACCTTGATCAAGCCTGTCCTCCAGCTCCCGAACCGCGTCCTGGCCACGGCCTGCGAGCCGGTCGGCGCACTTGATGACCGGGCGCTGACCGTGGCCCGGGATCTGCTCGACACCATGCGCTCGGCCGAGCATTCGGTCGGCGTGGCCGCTCCCCAGATCGGCGTGTCGCTGCGAGTGTTCTGCGTCGATGTCACCGGTCACCGCAAGGCCCGGACGTGCCACGGCGAGGTCGTGCTGTTCGACCCGGTCGTGGTCGAGGCATCGGGTCCCGAGATCGGCCGGGAGGGTTGCATGAGCGTGCCCGACCTCACCGGCGACGTGGCCCGGTTCACCTCGCTCCACGTGCGGGGTCTCGGGCTGGACGGCGAGGTCCACGACTACGAGGTCGACGCCTTCGAGGCGCGGGCCTTCCAACACGAGCTCGACCACCTCGACGGGCTGCTGTTCCTCGATCGGGTGGTCGCCGACGACCGAGTGTTCCGGCGGCGGGTCTACCGCTGACACCGCTCGCGGCCCGGCGTACGCTCGGGCCCGTGCCCTTCCCGCGTCGCCTGCTCTTCGAGGGTGAGGAGATCGTCCTCGACGTGCGGCCGCACTGGCGGTTCTTCGTCGGCCCGGCGTTGCTGCTCCTGGTTGCTCTGGCCGTCCTGGTCGCGGCGGCCGGCGCGAAGGTCGACGACTGGGCCCTGCTAGCGGCTGCCGGAGTGGTGGTGGCCTCGTTGCTGTGGTTCGCCGGGCGCTACCTCCGGTGGGCGACCACCAACTTCGTGCTCACCACCGACCGGCTGATCTTCCGGTCGGGCGTGGTGGCCAAGCGGGGTACCGAGATCCCCCTCGAGCGCATCAACACCGTGTTCTCCCACCAGACGATCCTCGAACGGATGCTGCGCTCCGGTGACCTCGTCATCGAGTCCGGGGGCGAGCAGGGCCGGGAGAGCTTCTCCGACATCCCCCGCCCGGCGCAGGTGCAGAACGAGATCTACCGCCAGATCGAGGACAACCAGCAGCGCTCGTCGGGCGCCCAGCGCGAGCCCGACGTGGTCGATCAGCTCGACCGGCTCGACGACCTGCGCAAGCGAGGGGTCATCACCGAAGCCGAGTTCCTGGCCAAGAAGACCAAGCTGCTCGACCGCCTGTGAACGTCGTCTCGCTGGTGCCGTCGGTGACCGAGACGCTGCTCGCCTGGGACATCGTGCCGGTGGCCTGCACCCGATTCTGCGAGCAGCCGTCACTGCGTCATGTGGGTGGCACCAAGGATCCCGCCATCGACGCCATCGTCGAGCTCGCCCCCGACCTGGTCGTGGTGAACGACGAGGAGAACCGCCGGGAGGACCACGACGCCCTGGTGGCCGCCGGGCTCGCCGTGCACGTGGTGCGCATCAACGCCGTCACCGACGTGGGCCCCGAGCTGGCCGCCCTGGCTGAGCGAGTCGGTGTGACCGCGCCCGCCATCGAGCTTCCGCCCGCACGCCCGTCGTGGGTGCGGGTGTTCGTGCCCATTTGGAAGCGACCGTGGATGACGATCGGGACCGACACCTACGGCTCGTCGCTCCTGGCTCACCTGGGTGCCACCAACGTGTGGGCGGGGGAGCGCTACCCCGAGATGTCACTCGAACAGGCAGCCGCGCTCCGGCCTGAGCTGGTGCTGGCTCCCTCGGAGCCCTACCCGTTTGCCGAGCGCCACCGGGCCGAGCTGGAAGCGGTCGCGCCGGTCGTTCTGGTCGACGGCCAGGACCTGTTCTGGTGGGGCGCCCGCACCCCGGACGCGGCGCGGAGGCTGGCCGCCCAACTGGGCTGACGCCCAGCGAACGGTGGCACGGGCGGTCACGGCGGTTCGCCTCCTCCCTGGGGCGAAACCGCGACGAATGGTCAACAGTTTCGTTGACTTTCCGTCGCGGGTTCGGCGGTGGAGACCCCCGCAGTACGCCCGATCTCCGGAGGTGGCTCGCCTATCCGCTCAGGTGCTGAGACGCGACGAAGGGCCGGGCGAACCCGGCCCTTCGAGCGCCGTCGTCTGGGCGAAAATCAGATGCGCTCGTCGCGGACGTAGGTCTCGCGGCGACCGCCGGCGAACGGGGCGAAGCTGCTCCAGAAGAGCATCGACAGGAGGAGCCCCAGGGCTCCAACGACCATGAGGATCACGCCGACCGTGTCGAGGTTCACCCCGCTGGTCGTGACGTTCACGGCGAACGCAAGGATGGCGCCTACTGCAAGCAGGAAGACGCTGATGCCGATTCCCATGATCACTGCCTCCATGTCGTCGGGTCCCCTGGAAGTACCCGCGGCCTCCGCACGCACAAACCCGGTGGCGGAGGCGGCGATACTGAGCGGCATGAGTGGTCCCCTCTCCGGCATCCGTGTCCTCGAGTTGGCCGGCATCGGCCCTGGCCCCTTCGCCGGCATGCTGCTAGCCGACCTGGGCGCCGATGTCATCCGCGTCGACCGAGCCCAGTCGGTCGTGCCCGATGACGGCCGCCCCTCCCGCGATCTGCTGGCTCGTGGTCGTCGGTCGGTCGGCGTCGACCTCAAGCACCCCGAGGGCGTCGAGGCCGTGCTGCGCCTCGTCGAGTCGAGCGACGTGCTCATCGAAGGCTTCCGCCCCGGCGTGACCGAGCGGCTCGGGCTCGGGCCCGACGTCTGCCTGGCCCGCAACCCGAAGCTGGTCTACGGCCGGATGACCGGCTGGGGCCAGCAAGGACCGTATGCCCAGGCCGCCGGCCACGACATCAACTACATCGCCCTGGCTGGCGCCCTCGACCACTTCGGTCGGGCCGGGCAGCCGCCCACGCCCCCCATCAACCTCGTCGGCGACTTCGGGGGCGGCGGCATGCTGCTGGCGTTCGGCATCACCTCGGCGCTGGTCGAGCGGGCCACCAGTGGCCAAGGTCAGGTCATCGACGCGGCGATGGTCGACGGCGCCGCCTTGCTGATGACGATGTTCCACGCCATTCCGATGGGGCCGCGGGGCACGAACCTGCTCGACTCCGGCGCTCCCCACTACGACGCCTACGAGTGCGCCGACCGCACGTTCATCTCCATCGGCTCGCTGGAGCCGCAGTTCTACGCCGAGCTGCGCAAGCTGGTGGGTCTCGACGGCCCCGAGTGGGACGACCAGGGGGACCAGGCCCACTGGCCGGTGCGCAAGGAGGAGCTGGCGGCCATCTTCCGGACCAAGACCCGGGGCCAGTGGTGCGAGCTCCTCGAGTTGACCGACGTGTGCTTCGCGCCGGTGCTCTCGATGGCGGAGGCGCCCCAGCACCCGCACAACGTGGCCCGGGGGACGTTCGTGGAGGCCGAGGGCATCGTGCAGCCGGGCCCGGCGCCGCGGTTCAGTCGGACGGCCCCGGCTCTCGACCGGCCGCCGAGCCGGCCCGGCCGCCACACCGAGGAAGTGCTGGCCGAGCGAGGATTCACCGAGGACGAGATCGCCGGCCTCCGTGACGCCGGGGCGGTGCGCTGATGGCCACGCTGGTCTGCTTCCACGCGCACCCCGACGACGAGTCGATCGCCACCGGCGGGACGATGGCGGCGGCCGCGGCCGCCGGCCACCGCGTCGTGCTCGTGCTCGCCACCCGGGGCGAGCACGGTGAGGTCGACGACGGCTTCCTCGACGAGGGCGAGACACTCTCCGGACGACGCGAGCGCGAGACCCTCGCCTCCGCCGACGTCCTGGGCGTGGCCACCGTCGAGTTCCTCGGCTACACCGACTCGGGGATGATGGGCACGCCGGAGAACGATCTCCCGGGCTCGTTCTGGACGGCCGACGTGGACGAGGCGGCGCAGCGGCTGGCGGAGATCCTCCGAGCCGAGCAGGCCGAGATGCTCACGATCTACGACTCGAACGGCAACTACGGCCATCCCGACCACATCCAGGTCCACCGGGTCGGGGTCCGGGCCGCCGAACTGGCGGGCACGCCTCGCGTCTACGAGGCAACGGTGAACCGCGACGAGATGCGCCGGGGCATGGCCGAGCTGGCCGAGCAGGGGATGCTGCCGGGCGAAGCGCCCGACTTCGAGGAGTTCGAGCTCGGCGTTTCGGAGTCGGTTCTCACGACCAGGGTCGACGTGTCCGACTGGCTGCAGCAGAAGCGGGCGTCGATGCGGAGCCACGCCAGCCAGATCGCCGAGCAGTCGTTCTTCCTGTCGATGCCCGACTCGGCGTTCACCAGCGCGTTCGGCGTCGAGTGGTACATCCACCGGGGTGTGGCCACGCCGGTCGAGGAGTTCGAGACGTCCCTCTGGGGGTGACCAGAGTCACCCCGAAACACCTCTGTTTCGAAAGAGGAGTGTTTCGCAACTCGCTACCCTCCGACGATGGACGAGAAGACCGTGCACGACCGTCGCTGGCTGGCGCTGGCGGTGTTGTGCTGCTCCCTCGGGGTCATCAGCCTCGACAACACCATCCTCAATCTGGCCATCCCGGCGCTCACCCGCGATCTGCACGCATCGACCAGTCAGCTGCAATACATCATCGACGGCTACACGCTCGTCTTCGCCGGCCTGCTGCTCACCACCGGCAGCCTCGGCGACCGGTTCGGTCGTCGGAAGTTCCTCGGCATCGGTCTCGGGATCTTCTGTGCGGGCTCGGCGCTCTCGGCCCTGGCCACGGCGCCGTGGCACCTCATCGCCACCCGCGCCCTGATGGGTCTCGGCGGCTCGCTGATCATGCCGTCGACGCTCTCGCTGCTCACCAACATCTTCAAGGACCCCAAGGAGCGGGGCCGGGCCATCGGCTGGTGGGCGGCCGTGGCCGGTGCCGGCGGCGCCCTGGGTCCGCTGATCGCCGGCGTGCTGCTGGCCCACTTCTGGTGGGGCTCGATCTTCCTCATCAACGTGCCGCTCGTGTTGATCGCGCTCGTTGCGGGCCAGTTCGTGCTCCCCGAGTCGAAGGACCCGACAGGCGAGAAGCTCGATCCGATCGGCGCGGTGCTGTCGATGGTCGGCCTCGTCGCTGTGCTGTGGGCCATCATCGAGGCGCCGGCCAACGGCTTCTCCGACCCGATGGTGTCCGGCGGGCTGCTGTTCGGGATGGCGGTGCTGGGCCTCTTCGTGGCGTGGGAGCTCCACACCGATCACCCCATGCTCGACGTCCGCTTCTTCGAGAACCGGCGTTTCACCGCCGCCAGCGCCACCTTGGCCATGGTGTTCTTCGCCATGTTCGGTTCTTCGTTCTTGATCACCCAGTACCTCCAGACCGTGCTCGGGTTCTCGGCCCTCGAGGCCGGGGTCCGGATGTTGCCGATGCCGGCAGCCATGATCCTCATGTCGACCCAGTCGGCCCGGCTGGTCGAGTGGCTCGGGTCGAAGCGAGTCGTTGCCGGCGGGCTGCTGTGCGTGGCCGTCGGCTTGGTGCTCGTGTCGCTGTCCCCGGTGCACGACGGTTACGTCCACGTCCTCATCGCCATGTGCGTGCTCTCGGCCGGCATGGGGCTGACGATGGCCCCGGCGACCGAGTCGGTCATGGGGTCGCTGCCGCCTGAGAAGGCCGGCGTGGGGTCAGCCATGAACGACGCCACCCGCTACGTGGGCGGCTCGTTGGGGGTGGCCATCATCGGGTCGATCTTCGCCAGCTCCTATCGTCCGGGCATCACCGGACGCATCGCCCGCTTCGCTCTTCCGCAGGAGGCCGTGGCAACTGCCCGCGACTCGGTTGGCGGCGCCGTGTCGGTCGCCTCCCGCCTGCCGGCCGGGGTCGGTCGGGCGGTGGCCGAGAGCGCCCGCATCCAGTTCGTCGACGCCATGTCGCCGTCGCTCCTGGCCGCCGCCGGTGTCGTCCTGGCCGCCGCCGCCATGGTGATCGTCTTCCTGCCCGCCCGGGCGGGCGACGCCCGGGAAGCGATGGCCGATCGGCTCGACGGCATCGCTTCGCTCACGTTCGCCGAGGCCGAAGGCGTGCTGGAAGCCGATGCTGCCGATGCTGCCGATGCTGCCGATGCGGCGGAGGTGACTCCGTGACCACGGCGGTGAAGCCGGGACGCCATCGCAGCCAGGCGGCCGACGACGCCATCCTCAGCGCCACGCTCGACCTCCTCCGTGCCCACGGCTACCGCGACCTCACCATGTCGGCGGTCATCGAACGGTCCGGCGTGTCCTCGGCCACGCTCTACCGGCGCTGGCCCACCAAGCAGGCCCTGGTGGTGGCTGCCCTCAAGACGCTCACCGCCGACCCCTCCTGCTCGAACACCGGCACCCTCGCCGGCGACATCGAGTCCCTGGTGAAGCGCATCGCCCGGGCCATGAGCACGCCCGACGATCTGTTCGCCGTCCTCGCCCTCGAGGTGAAGCACCACGAGGAGCTGCGGACCATGAACCGCGTGGCGTTCATCGAGCCCCGCCTGGAACAGGTGAAGGCCATCCTCGATCGGGCCGTGGAACGGGGCGAGCTCTCGGCCCGGCCATCGGCCGACGTGGTGCTCAGCCTGCTGACCGGCCCGCTCTACCACCGGGCGTACATCCTGGGGGAGAAGCTCACGCCGGCGTTCCAGCGGTCGGTGGTGCACCACGTGTTGGCCGGACTCGGTCGGTAGCCTTTCCTCATGGACGCAGCGCTGAATGGAACAGCTGTGAACGAGGTCCATTGGCGGGGGGTTCACCACCTCGCGCTGGTCACCGCCGACATGGACGCGACCGTCCGGTTCTGGCACGGGGTGCTGGGCGCCCGGTTGGTCACCACCATCGGCACGCCGGCGTTCCGCCACTACTTCTTCGAGGTGGCGCCCGGCAACGCCGTGGCCTTCTTCGAGTACACCGATGTGGAGATCGACTCGTTCGCCAAGCCGGCCGGCGTGCCGTTCCCCCAGGCGTCCCAGTTCGACCACCTGTCGCTGGCCCTAGCCGACGAGGAGGCCCTGCACCGGCTGCAGTCCCGGCTCAAGGCCAACGACTGCGAGGTCACCGACGTGGTCGACCACGGGATCATGCGGTCGATCTACTTCACCGACCCCAACGGCATCGCCCTCGAGGCGTCGTGGTGGACGATCGACGCCACGGGCCGGCCCGCCGACTTCGGCGACGAGCGCTTCTTCTCCGACCCCGATCCTGTGCCCGCCATGCGCGAGCTCCGGGAGCACGGCGCGGTGGCGCACACGGTGCCCACCCGGCTGGTCGACGAGATCACCCGCGACCTCTACAAGCCCCCGACCTAGCGGGGTGCGCTACCCCGAGGCCCGACGCCTCGACCTGGTGGAGGACCTGCACGGCCACGCCGTGGCCGACCCCTACCGCTGGCTCGAAGATGCCGGCAGTGAGGAGACGGCGGCCTGGTCCCTGGCCCAGGACGAGCTGGTCCGCGACCAGCTCGATGAACTGCCCGGACGCGACCACCTACGCCGCCGGCTGCGCGAGCTCCTGCCCGGGATGATCGGCCCGCCGACCGTGCTCGGCGACCGGGTCTTCCACCTGCGGCGCCTGCCCGAAGAGGAGCACGCCGTGCTCGTCGTCCGGGAGGGCGACGCCGAGGAGCGGGTGATCCTCGATCCCATGGTGCTCGACCCGTCGGGCACCACCACCCTCGACGCCATCTCGCTCTCCAAGGAGGGCGACCGCGTCGGCTACCAGGTGTCCTCCGGTGGCGACGAACTGAGCCGACTCTGGGTGATCGACGTCACCACCGGCGAGGTGGTCGACGGGCCCGTTCCCATGGGCCGCACCGGCTCGGTGGCGTGGCTGGCGGGTGGCGACGAGCTGTTCTACGTCCGACGCCTGCTCGAGGTGCCGCCCGGCGAGGAGCACTTCCACCGGCGCGTGTACCGCCACCGGCTGGGGACGGACCCGGCGGCCGACGAGTTGGTGTTCGGCGAGGGACGCGACCCCCGCACCTACTACGGCGTCAGCACGTCCCGCGACGGCGGCTGGCTCAGCATCTCGGCGGCGGTCGGTACCGAGCCCCGCAACGACCTCTACCTCGCTGACCTCTCGGCGCCGGAGCTGCGGCTGGTCCCCGTGCAGGAGGGCGTCGACGCCCGCACTTCGGGCGGCGTGCGCTCCGACGACGGCCTGCTGTGGCTGTTCACCGACCTCGACGCCCCTCGCTACCGGTTGGTCGTGTGCGACCCAGGTACGCCTGAGGCGGCGCACTGGCGCGACCTGCTGCCCCAGGATCCCGAGGCGGTGCTCACCGACTACACGATCACCGACGATGCCGTGGTGGCGGTGCGCCAGCGCGATGTGGTCAGCGAGGTCACCGTCCACGACCGAGTCACCGGGAACGTCCGCGCCCCGGTGGCGCTGCCGGGACTGGGGTCGGCCTCGGTGACCAGCCGGCCCGAAGGCGGGCGCGAGGTCTGGATCGGCTACAGCGACCACGTGACCCCGTACCGGGTGCTGCACCTCGACGTGCCCACCGGTGAGCTGGGCATCCACGCCGTGCCGCCGGGGACGGTCGAGCTGCCATCGATCGTGGCCACCCAGGTGTTCGTCGACTCCACTGACGGGGCCCGGGTGCCGATGATGGTCATCGCCTTGGAGGACACCCCGCGGGACGGCGTCCGGCCCACGATCCTCTACGGCTACGGCGGCTTCGGCAACGCCCTCACACCGTCGTACGGGTCGACGGCGACGGCCTGGGTCGAAGCCGGCGGGGTCTACGTCATCGCCAACCTCCGCGGCGGCAACGAGTACGGCGAGCCGTGGCATCGGGCCGGCATGCGAGGCGAGAAGCAACACACGTTCGACGACTTCCTCGCCTGCGCCGAGCGCCTCGTCGCCGACGGCTGGACCTCTCCCGAGCACCTCGGCATCTCCGGCGGCTCCAACGGAGGCCTGCTCGTCGGCGCCGCCCTCACCCAGCGTCCGGACCTGTTCGCCTCGGTCGTGTGCTCGGCCCCGCTGCTCGACATGGTGCGCTACGAGCAGTTCGGCCTGGGCGCCACCTGGAACGACGAGTACGGCTCGGCCGAGAAGCCCGACGAGCTCGAGTGGCTGCTCTCGTACTCGCCGTACCACCACGTGGTCGAGGGAACCGACTACCCGGCCGCGCTGTTCACCGTGTTCGACGGCGACAGCCGGGTCGACCCGCTGCACGCCCGCAAGCTGTGTGCCGAGCTGCAGTGGGCCACGGCGGGGGAGCGACCGATCCTGCTGCGCCGGGAGCGCGACGTGGGCCACGGCGCCCGGTCGGTGACCCGCAGCATCGAGTTGTCCGTCGACTCCCTGGTCTTCGAGGCGGACCGGTTGGGACTCACGTTCCCTGGCGCTTAGCCTCCCGGCAATGCCGCAAAAGATCGTGATCAACGCCATCACCGTGCCGGCCGACTCCGGTGACGAGCTGGCCCGCCGCTTCGCGGCACGCGCCGGTGCCGTTGACGGCCAGGAGGGCTTCGAGGGCTTCGAGCTGCTGCGCCCGACCGACGACCGCACCACCTGGCTGGTGGTCACCCGCTGGAGGGACGAGGCGTCGTTCCAGCAGTGGTTCCAGTCGCAGGACTTCCAGCGGGGTCACGCCCGGCCCGAGGGCGCGGCCCAGCCGGTGGCCATGACCAGCGAAGTCTGGAACTACGAGGTCGAGGAACTTCCCCCGCCCGGACAGCAGGCTTGACGCTGCGCGACGTCCACGTCGGGTGGGCGTGGATGATGATCATCAGCAACGGGCTGGCCGGCCTGTGGTGCCTCGGCGCCCATCGGTGGCCGTCGTTGCGGACCCGGGCCCTCTGGTGGTTCACGGTGTTCGCCGAGCTCGCCGTGTTCGTCCAGGTCGGCCTCGGCGTAGCCACCATGCAGGTCGATGACCTGAAGCCCAAGCAGTTCCACATGTTCTACGGCTTCGTGGCCATCATCGCCGTGGCCATCCTGTACTCGTACCGGTCCCAGCTTCGGCACCGCCTCTACCTGCTCTACGGCTTCGGTGGCCTGTTCATCATGGGCCTCGGAATTCGCGCCATGTTGGTGGGCGCGTCGTAGCCATCGTCGTCAGTGGCGATCCATCGAGAACTCGAGCACCTGCGTGAGGCGGACGTTGTTGCCCGACGGGTCGCGAAATGATGTGTCGATGCCGTAGGGCTGCGGCGTCGGCGGGTCGTTGAAGACGACGCCTCGCGCCGAGAGCTCGTCGTAGGAGGCCTGGCAGTCGTCGGTTTCGAGGAACAGCGTCCCGCTGGCGCCCTTGGCGACCAGCTCGGCGAGCTGACCGCTGCTCTCGGCGTCGAGCATCGGCGGCGTCGGGACGGGCATGAGCACGAGTCCGACATCGTCCTGGCCGATCGGCCCGACGACCAACCAGCGGAACTTCCATTCCTCCACGGTGACGTCTGCTCGCACCTCCCAGCCGAGCGTCCGCGTGTAGAACGCGAGTGCCTCTTCCTGGTCGTGCACCCAGAACTGTGCGTTGGCGATCTTCACCATCGGAACCTCCTCGTCTCGGTTGCTACGACGCTACGGACGGGAAGACGGCTCGGCTTCTCGAAACGTGCGGTTCTGCGGACGGCCGTAGGCGCGAGCGACGCAGCCGGGGATCCGGATGTGGCGTTGCGCGGGCGGGAAGGTTGCTCGGTAGGCGAGTGGTGCTGCGCCATGGACGCGCCGGAAGCTCGTGGTGAAGGAGCCGACGCTGGCCAGCCCGACGTCGAAGCAGATCTCGGTGACGGTGCGATCGGTGTTGCGCAGCAGCGCTGCCGCCCGCTCGAGGCGGCGAGTCAGGAGGTACTGGTGCGGCGCCTCGCCGAACGTGCGCCGGAACTCCCGGCTGAAGTGGGCACGTGACAGGCCGGCGGCGCGGGCCAGGTCCCCGACCGTCAGCGGCTCGAAGTACCGGGCATCGGCGAGGTCCTTGGCTCGCAACAGATGACGAGCCGGCGGCACCAACACCTACAGGTGCACCACGGTGCAGGTCAGCGTGCGGGTGATGCCCTCGATCATCTGCACCCGGCTGACGACCATGCGTCCGAGGTCGTCCATGGAGTCCGCCTCGGCCCGGGCGATCACGTCGTAGGGCCCCACGACGTCGTCCGAGGTCACCACGCCATCGATGTCGCCGACCTTGATGGCGACATCGGCCGCCTTGCCCACCTCGGTCTGGATGAGGATGTACGCGCTCACGGCCATGGGCGCGATGGTACGACGCTCACGGGAACCGGTTCCGAGTGGAAGACGTTGGCCGAGGGATGACTGACCTCTCTGACGTTGCCGCCCCGCTCGAGCGACTGCTGTTCGAGGTCAAGAAGGTGATCGTCGGGCAGGACCGCCTGCTCGAACGCGTCATCGTGGCCCTCCTGGCCCGGGGGCACTGCCTCATCGAAGGAGTGCCGGGTCTGGCCAAGACGCTGACGGTCGAGACCATGGCGGCGGCGGTGGGCGGCACCTACAACCGCATCCAGTTCACGCCCGACCTCATCCCGTCCGACATCGTCGGCACTCGCATCTACCGAGCATCGAGCGAGTCGTTCGACGTGGAGCTCGGCCCGGTGTTCGCCAACTTCGTCCTGGCCGACGAGATCAACCGGGCGCCGGCAAAGGTGCAGTCGGCACTGCTCGAGGTCATGGCCGAGCATCAGGTCACGATCGCCGGCATCACCCACCCAGCCCCCACGCCCTTCCTGGTGCTGGCCACCCAGAACCCGATCGAGAGCGAGGGCGTCTACCCCCTGCCCGAGGCCCAGCGCGACCGCTTCCTCATGAAGTTGGTCGTCGGCTACCCGACGGCCCAGGAGGAGATCGAGATCGTGCGGCGCATGGGGGTCTCGCCGCCCGAGGCCGCACAGGTCCTCGCGGCCGACGAGTTGATCGACCTGCAGCGGGCTGCCGACCTGGTCTTCGTGGACAACGGCGCCGCCGACTACGCAGTACGACTGGTCCAGGCCACCCGCACCCCGGCCGCCGCCGGGGCCGAGGACGTCGCCCCCTTCATCGAGTACGGCGCCAGCCCCCGGGGCAGCCTCGGCCTGGTGGCCGCCGGCCGGGCCCTGGCCCTGCTGCGGGGCCGCGACTACGCGGTGCCCCAGGACGTGTTCGACGTGGCCGTCGACGTGCTGCGTCACCGGCTGGTGCTGTCCTACGAGGGGCTGGCCGAGGGCATCACCACCGACCACGTGCTTCACCGCATCCTCTCGGTGGTGCCGGCGCCGGTCGTCGAGTCCCGCCGATGAGACCCGAGGAGATCCTCCGGCGCCTCGAGCTGACCATCAACCGCAAGCTCGACGGCATCCTCCACGGCGAGCACCAGGGGCTGCTCCCCGGTCCCGGTTTCGAGCCGGGTGAGGCCCGGGTCTACATCCCCGGCGACGACGTGCGCCGCATCGACTGGGCGGTTACCGCCCGCACGGGAGAGCCCCACATCCGGATGCCGATCGCCGAGCGGGAGCTGGAGACGTGGGTGGTGGCCGACCTCTCGGCCAGTCTCGACTTCGGCACGGCCGACTGCGAGAAGCGCGACCTGGCCATCAACGCCCTGGGGGCCATCGGCTTCCTGACCAACCGGGTGGGCAACCGCATCGGTGGCCTGGTCGTCCACGCCCACGGCTCGACCCGTGTGCCGGCCCGCAGCGGGAGCCGGCACCTGCGGGGCCTGCTGCTCAAGGCCATCACCGCGCCGCGGGGTGACGGCAACGGGCGCACCGACCTGGCCGCCGCCCTGCGAGAGGTCGACCGCCTGGCCCGGCGACGAGGCCTGGTCGTGGTGGTCAGTGACTTCCTCAGCGACCCGGGTTGGGAGAAGGCCCTGCGGGCCCTGGCCAACCGTCACCAGGTGCTTGCCGTCGAGGTCGTCGACCGGCGCGAGCTCGAGCTGCCCGACGTCGGCCTCCTCACCCTCGTCGATCCCGAGACCGGCTCTCACCTCGAGGTGCAGACGGCCGATGCCGACCTGCGGCGGCGGTTCGCCGAGGCTGCCGCCGGCCAGCGGGCCGGCATCGCCGCCGCGCTGCGGGCGGCCGGTGCCGAGCACCTCCAGCTGCGCACCGACCGGGACTGGCTGCGCGACCTGGTGTCGTTCGTCGACCAGCGCCGGAAGCGGCGGGCGGCGTGAGCGAGCGGAGCGAGCGAACCATGAACACAGGTTTTGGGGAGGCGCTCTGCGCCGAGCCGTTCACTGGTGCCACGGTGTCCAAGAGCTGCCGAAGTGGTCGCCCGGCTGAGGTGGAGCACCAGTGAATTTTCTTGCCGCCCGCTGGCTGTGGTTGCTGCTCGCCGTTGCCGGTCTCATCGCCGCCTACGTGTGGGTCCAGGTGCGGGGCCGCCGCAAGGCGGCCGTGCGCTTCACCAACTTGGCCCTCTTGGCCAGCGTGGCGCCCAAGCGCCCGGGCTGGCAGCGCCACATCGGGGCCGGCCTGCTGGCCCTCGCCCTGGCCGGCATGGTCGTGGCCCTGGCCCGACCGCTCCATGACGTCAAGGTGCCCCGGCGTCGGGCGTTGGTGGTGATGGCCATCGACGTGTCGGTGTCGATGAAGGCGACGGACGTGGCCCCGTCGCGATTGGCGGCGGCCAAGGCGGCGGCTGAGGAGTTCGCCCGCTCGCTGCCGGACTCGGTGCAGCTCGGGCTGGTGTCGTTCGCGGGGCACGCCAACGTGGTGGTCACGCCCACGACCGACCACGTTGCCGTGATCCAGTCGATCGAAGCCCTCCAGCTCCAGGAGGCCACGGCCATCGGTGAGGCGGTGATCACCTCGCTCGACGCCATTCGGGCCTCGGGCATCGGCGTGACCGGGTCGAAGGCGCCGGCAACCATCGTGCTGATGTCCGACGGGACCACGACGGTCGGCACGCCCAACGCCACCGCCGCCGCCGAGGCCCAGCAGGCCAAGGTGCCGGTCACGACGATCGCCTTCGGCACCGACACTGGCATCGTCGAGTACCAAGGCCGGACCGTGTCCGTGCCGGTGAACCGCCCCGAGCTGGCCGACCTGGCCTCGACGACCGGCGGGAAGGCGTTCACGGCGGAGACGGCCGGCGAGCTCGAGGCCGCCTACCGGAACATCAGCACGGCGGTGGGCTACACCCACGAGAAGCGGGAGGCGACGACGGCTGTGCTGGGCGTCGCTCTGGTGCTCGGTCTCCTCGCCGCCGCCGCCTCCCTGCGCTGGACCTCGCGCCTGCCGTAATGGCCCGAATGTCTACGCCGGAGCGTGCTCCTGCCGACACGGAGGCAGGAGGTCGCCAACGGATTGGCGAAACGAATGCACATGGAGACGGCAGACGTGGCCAAGCGAGTGGCCAGCGACACGGCGGACGTCCTCGCCACCATCCCCCTGGTGTCGGGCAACGAGCACCTCGCCGACCACCTCTTCGACCAGCTCGTCGACCTGCTGCTCGAGAGCATGCTCGTCGACCTTCGCACCCAGCTTCGCGACGGCCTGTTGACCGCCGATGGGTACGCCAGCGAGCTCGACCTGCTGGCGGCCCAGTGCCGGGCCGTCGGTCTGCTCGACCGGTCGTAGCCTCGGGGGCGTGGAGCCCCTGACCCCAGTTGAGGCCCGCGTCGTCGGCTGCCTCGTCGAGAAGCAGCGCACGGTGCCGGACACCTACCCGCTCACCCTCAACGCCCTCGTCTCGGCGTGCAACCAGACGTCGAACCGCGACCCGATCCTGCACCTGCAGGACGGCGACGTGGTGCGGGCCATCGACTCGCTCAAGGCCCGGGGCATGGCCCGCATCGTCCACCCCGCGACGGGGAGCCGGGTCACCAAGTACCGCCACGTGCTCGACGAGGCACTCGGCTTGGACGACGGGCCGCTCGCCGTGCTCACCGTCCTGTTCCTACGGGGATCCCAGACGGCGGCCGAGCTGCGCAGCCGCACCGAGCGGCTGTGTGCCTTCGATGACCTCGACGCCGTGGAGGCCGCCCTCACCGAGCTTGCCGGCCGGGACGAGCCGCTGGTCCAGCGCCTCGAACGCCGGCCCGGTGAGCGCGAGGCCCGTTGGACCCAGCTCCTCTCGCCGACGTCCGAGTCCGTCTCCGGCGGCGTCACGGTGACGCGAACCGAAAAGCACGACGACCCCGGCATGGAGGAGCGGGTGACCGCCCTCGAAGCCGAGGTCGCTGAGCTGCGGTCGGTGCTCGACCGCCTCAAGCCATTGCTGGACTAGCGCTCGGAGAGGCGCTTCTCGAGGGCGGCCAGCTGGTCCTTCAGCTCATGGGGGAGGTGGTCACCGAGGCTGTTGTAGTGGCCCTCGATGAGCGGGATCTCCTGGCGCCACGACTCGTTGTCGACCTGGAGCAGCTGGTCGAGCGTGGTCGGGTCGATGTCGAGCCCGGTGACGTCGATGGCGTCGGGCGTCGGCACCCGGCCGATGGCGGTCTCGACGGCCGTGCTGTCGCCATTGACCCGCTCGAGCACCCACTTGAGCACCCGGCTGTTGTCGCCGAAGCCGGGCCAGAGGAACTTGCCCTCGGGGCTCTTGCGGAACCAGTTGACCCAGAAGAGCTTTGGGAGCTTGGAGGCGTCGGCGGACTCGCCGATCTTCAGCCAGTGGCCGAAGTAGTCGGCCATGTTGTAGCCGCAGAACGGCAGCATGGCGAAGGGGTCGAAGCGGACCTCGCCCACGGTGCCGGCGGCGGCGGCCGTCTTCTCGGAGGACATGATCGACGCCAGGAACACGCCGTGCTCCCAGTCGAACGACTCCGTCACCAGCGGCACGTTGGTGGCCCGGCGGCCGCCGAAGAGGATGGCCGAGATCGGGACGCCGGCGGGATCCTCCCATTCGGGGGCGATCGACGGGCACTGCGACGCCGGCACGGTGAAGCGGGCGTTGGGGTGGGCGGCCGGGGTCGTCGACTCCGGGTTCCAGTCGTTGCCCTTCCAGTCGATCAGGCGGGGCGGCGGGTCCTCGGTGAGGTCCTCCCACCAGATGTCGCCGTCGGGCGTCTCGGCGCAGTTGGTGAAGATGGCGTTCTCGTCGAGCGTGTGCAGGGCGTTGCGGTTGCTCTTCTCGCTGGTACCCGGGGCCACACCGAAGAACCCGGCCTCGGGGTTGATGGCGTAGAGGCGGCCGTCAGCGCCGAACTTCATCCAGGCGATGTCGTCGCCGATCGTCTCGACCTCCCAGCCCGGGATGGTCGGGATGAGCATGGCCATGTTGGTCTTGCCGCAGGCCGACGGGAAGGCGGCAGCCACGTACTTGGCCTCCCCGGCGGGCGGCGTGACCTTGACGATCAGCATGTGCTCGGCCAGCCAGCCCTCGTCGCGCGCCATGGTGGAGGCGATGCGCAGGGCGAAGCACTTCTTGCCGAGGAGGGCGTTGCCGCCGTAGCCCGACCCGAACGACCAGATCTCGCGGGTCTCGGGGTAGTGGACGATGTACTTGTTGTCGGCGTTGCACGGCCACGCCACGTCGGCCTGCCCGGCGGCAAGCGGTGCGCCGACCGAGTGGACGCACGGCACGAAGTCGCCGTCGGAGCCCAGCGTGTCGAGCACCGCCTGGCCCATGCGGGTCATGATCCGCATGTTGACCACCACATAGGGGGAGTCGGTGAGCTCGACGCCGATGTGGGCGATGGGCGAGCCGAGCGGGCCCATGGAGAACGGCACCACGTACAGCGTGCGGCCCTTCATGGACCCGGCGAACAGGCCGTTGAGCGTCTCGCGCATCTCGGCCGGGTCACGCCAGTTGTTGGTGACGCCGGCGTCGGCCTCGCGCTCCGAGCAGATGAACGTGCGGTCCTCGACGCGGGCGACGTCGGCCGGGTCGGAACGGGCGAGGAACGAGTTCGGCCGCGTCTCCTCGTTCAACTTGATGAACGTGCCGGCATCCAGCAGGAGCTGGCACATCCGCTGGTATTCCTCGTCCGACCCGTCGCACCACACGACCTCGTCGGGCTGCGTGAGCTCGGCGACCGCTGCCACCCACGCCAGAAGCTTCTGATTGGTGGTGCGGGGGGTCGACGTGTCGATGGTGGTCAAAATGCTCTCCGTGAAAGGGTCAGTACCACCCCGAGTTGTGGGGGCGGTGGAGTGTCCGGCTGACTACCCCCCCTGAGGGATGGCCACGCCGTCAGAGGTGAACCCGGGCGTGCCCATGTCGACCTCCGACCCGAGCCGCAGACGAGTTGCCAACCCGGCGTCGTTGGTGTCGAAGATCACTCGCTGGCCTTGCCGGAGCATGCGGAACACGGACCCCACCAGTGCATCGCGCGCCAGGTCGTACTCGGACAGGTTGGTGTCACAAAGGACCGTTCCCATCCCTGTACCCGGGTCATACGACTTGACGACGCCCTGCATGTGCTCTCCCACAGCTCGCGTACGCTCCTGGCCATCGACGTTAACGGTCAGGTCAGATGACCGACGAATTGGGATTCGTCCGTTCTCTCGCCGCTCGATTCGGGCCATCGCCCCCTGGGGAGATCTGGATCGGCGACGACGCAGCGGTGGTTCGACCACCCCACGGGCCGCTCCTGCTGGCCATCGATCCCATGGTCGAGGGCGTCCATTTCGTGACGGCCGACGCCGACGCCGGGTGGAAGGCGGTGGCCCGCAACGTCAGCGACCTGGCGGCGATGGGCGGGCGACCGCTCCACGCCCTCGTCTCCCTCGTCATCCCTCCCGGGGCCGACGCCGATGGCGTGCTCGCCGGCCTGGTCGAGGCCACGGCGCTCTGCCCGATCGTCGGGGGTGACACGGCCGCCGGTCCGGTGTGGGTGATCACCGTCGCGGTGACCGGCACCGTCGACGGCGAGCCCGTGCTCCGGTCGGGCGCCCGCCCGGGCGACACCCTGTTCGTGACCGCCCCACTTGGCGTGCCCCCGGCCCGGCCCGCGCCCCGGGTGGCGGAAGGTACGGCCGCCCGGCTGGCGGGCGCCACCGCCATGCTCGACCTCTCCGATGGGTTGGGCATCGACCTGCGCCGGCTGGCCGACGCCTCGGGTGTCGGCGTGGCCCTCGACGCCATCCCGATGGCGGAAGGTGCCGACTTCGACGACGCCATCGGTGGCGGCGACGACTACGAGCTCGTCTTCGCTGCGCCCGACCCCGACGCGGTCGTGGCAGCCTTCGAGGCGGCGGGCCTGGAACGGCCGATCGAGATCGGTCGCTGCACCGCCGACGTGGAGGAGCGGCGGCTCGGCGACGGACCGCTGCCCGAGGGAGGGTGGGAGCATCGATGGTGAGCGTGCCGGTGGGCATGACGATCGCCGGGTCGGACTCGGGCGGCGGGGCCGGGATCGAGGCCGACCTCAAGACGTTCGAGGCGCTCGGCGTGTGGGGCACCGCCGCCATCGTCGCCGTGACCGCCCAGAACACCCACGGCGTCCAGGCCTTCGAGACGGTCTCGGTCGACCTCGTCCGGCGTCAGATCACCTCGGTGCTGGTCGACATCGGCGTCCAGGCGGTGAAGACGGGGATGCTGGCCAGCGCCGAGATCGTCGTGGCCGTGGCCGAGGCGCTCGGTGGGACCGGCCCGCTGGTGGTCGACCCCGTCTTCGTGTCGAAGCACGGGAACACGCTGCTGGCCGACGACGCGGTGGAGGCCATGCGGTCGTTCCTCCTGCCGCTGGCCGCGGTCGTCACCCCCAACATCCCCGAGGCCGAGGCCCTCACCGGGCTGACGATCACCACCCGGGACGACATGGTCGCCGCCGCCGAGCTGCTGAGCCACACGGGGGCCACGACGATCCTGCTCAAGGGCGGCCACCTCGAGGGCGACCAATCACCCGACCTGGTGTTCACCGCCGGGTCGGCCACCTGGCTGGAGGGGGAGCGGATCCCCGGCCGTCACACCCACGGAACGGGGTGCGTGCTGTCGGCGGCCATCACCGCCGAGCTGGCCAAGGGGATGGACCCCCCGGACGCCTGCCTGGCCGGCAAGCGGTTCGTCGAGCGCGCCATCGCCGCCGGCGTGGAGCTCGGCGGCGGTATCGGCCCGGTGAACCCGGGCTGGGAGCGGCTGGTGGGTTAGACCGTCGGAGCGGGCTTGCGAACCGGCTTTTGGACCTTGCCGGCCTTGATGCAGCTCGTGCAGACGTGCAGCCTCTTGGGCGCACCGTTCACGATGGCCCGGATCCGCTGGATGTTCGGGTTCCACCGACGCTTGGTGCGCCGGTGCGAGTGGGAGATGCTGTTGCCGAACGAGGGGTGCTTGCCGCAAACCTCACACACCGCTGCCATGACACGCACTCCTGCCGGTCTTCTTACGAGGAACCGGGAAACGATAGCAGGCAGCCTCGGGGACTCCCACCCCGGAGTACGCTCCCCGCCCGTGGGGACCCTGGAGCGTCTGAACGCCGAAGACCTCCGACGCGTGGTCGCCGGCTTCCGTGACGCCCTACGCGCCCACCAGGAGACGGTCAACCGGCTGAACGTCTACCCCGTGCCCGACGGCGA
>JAOBWJ010000281.1 GCA_025463335.1 Acidimicrobiales bacterium | reverse complement strand
CCCGGCTCGGGTTCCTGCTCGACGTCGGCCTCGGCTACCTCAGCCTCGACCGGTCGGCTGGCACCCTCGCCGGCGGCGAGGCCCAGCGCATCCGGCTGGCGAGCCAGATCGGTTCGGCCCTGGTCGGTGTGCTCTACGTGCTCGACGAGCCGTCGATCGGCCTCCACCAGCGCGACAACCACAAGCTCATCGAGACGCTGGTGCGCCTGCGCGACCTCGGCAACACCGTGCTGGTGGTCGAGCACGACGAGGACACCATTCGGGTGGCCGACCACGTCGTCGACATCGGCCCCGGCGCCGGCGAGCACGGCGGCGAGGTCGTGCACTCGGGCTCCGTGGCCAAGCTGCTCACCAACAAGCGGTCGATCACCGGTCAGTACCTGTCGGGCAAGCGGTCGATCCCGATCCCGGAGATGCGGCGCAAGCCCGGCGACGAGTGGATCACCGTCAAGGGCGCCCGCGAGCACAACCTCAAGAACATCGACGTCGACTTCCCGCTCGGCGTCTTCACCGCCGTCACCGGCGTGTCGGGCTCGGGCAAGTCGACGTTGGTGAACGACATCCTCCTGCACGCCCTGATGCAGCGGATCTACCACTCGAAGGTGTCGCCCGGTCGCCACAAGTCGATCGAGGGGCTCGAGGCGCTCGACAAGGTCATCGCCATCGACCAGTCGCCGATCGGGCGCACGCCGCGGTCGAACCCGGCCACCTACACCGGGATGTTCGACCACATCCGCAAGCTGTTCGCCCAGACCCAGGAAGCCAAGGTCCGCGGCTACCAGCCGGGCCGCTTCTCGTTCAACGTCAAGGGCGGACGGTGCGAGGCGTGCTCAGGCGACGGCACCATCAAGATCGAGATGCACTTCCTGCCCGACGTGTATGTCCCGTGCGAGGTGTGCAAGGGCGCCCGCTACAACCGCGACACCCTCGACATCAGCTTCAAGGGCAAGAACATCGCCGAGGTGCTCGACATGCCGTCCGAGGAGGCGCTGGAGTTCTTCTCCAACCAGCCGCCGATCGCCCGCCACCTCCAGACGATCGTCGACGTGGGCCTGGGTTACGTCCGCCTCGGTCAGCCGGCCCCGACGTTGTCCGGCGGCGAGGCCCAGCGGGTCAAGCTGGCCAGCGAGCTGGCCAAGCGGTCCACCGGCCACACCATCTACGTGCTCGACGAGCCCACCACCGGCCTGCACTTCGAGGACATCCGGCGCCTGCTCACCGTGCTCAGCCGACTGGTCGACCAGGGCAACACCGTGCTGGTCATCGAGCACAACCTCGACGTCATCAAGACGGCCGACTGGGTCATCGACCTGGGGCCCGAAGGCGGCGACGGCGGCGGATCGGTCGTCGTCGAGGGTCCGCCCGAGCTGGTGGCCAAGACCCCGGAGAGCTACACCGGCCGGTTCCTCGCGGGTGTCCTGAATCGCTAGTGACCAAGCCGCCTAGGGTGTCGCCGTGCTTCGGCCGTTGCCCGCCACCGCTTGGGCCGTGCTCGGGATCCTGTCGTTCGACCGCGAGCTGTCGGGCTACCAGGTCAAGCGCTGGGCCGACGCCAGTCTCACGTTCTTCTACTGGTCGCCCGCCATCAGCCAGGTCTACGGCGAGCTCAAGCGGCTGGAGGAGCTCGGCTTCGTCGAGGGGCGGGACGTGGCCGAGGAGCAGCGCACGACCCGCGTCTACCGGATCACCGAGTCGGGGCGCACGGCCCTCACCCGCTGGCTGGAGGACGCGCCCGTCGAGCCGCCGGTCCTCAAGCACAGCGTGCTGCTCCGACTGTGGCTCGGCCACCTCAGCACCCCCGACCGGCTCCGACAGGTGGCCCAGCGCCACCGGGAGCAGACCGAGGAGGTGCTGGCCGACCTCACCAGCAGCGAGCGCAAGGCCGAGCAGGAGCCCGACTGGGAGTTCCCTGCCATGGTGCTGCGCTGGGGCGAGCGCTACTACCGCAACGAGCTGGCCCTGACCGACGAGCTGCTTCGCGAGCTGGACGGGTTCGAAGATCGGGGTTGACCCTCGCCCTAAGGTCGGCCCATGGCCGACGACGAGGTGCTCTACGAGGTCCGGGACGGCGGGGTGGCGCTCATCACCCTGCACCGTCCCGACCGGATGAACGCGTGGACGATCGAGATGGAGGGGCAGTACTTCGATGCCCTGGCCCGGGCCGACGCCGCGCCCGAGGTGCGGGCCATCGTCGTGACCGGCGCCGGTCGAGGCTTCTGCGTGGGGGCCGACATGGACCTGCTGTCGGGTGACATGGGCGGCCTGACCGGAGGCTCGCGTCGGCCCGGCACGTTCGCCGCCACCCTCCGCAAGCCGATCGTGGGTGCCATCAACGGCGCGGCCGCAGGCGTGGGTCTGGCCCAGGCCCTGCTGTTCGACGTCCGGTTCGCGGCGGCTGGCGTGAAGATGACGTTCTCGTTCCCGCAGCGAGGCCTGATCGCCGAGTACGGATCATCGTGGGTGCTGCCCCGGCTCATCGGCACGGGGCGGGCGCTCGACCTGCTGCTGTCGGCCCGGGTGATCCTCGCCGAGGAGGCGCTCGCCCTCGGACTGGTGAACTGGGTCGTGCCGACCGAGGAGGTGGTCGACTCCGCGATCGCCTACGCCCGGCAGCTGGCCGAGCAGTGCTCCCCGGCGTCGATGGCGGTCATCAAGGCTCAGGTCAACCGCGACTGGGACAACGATCTGGCCAGCGCCGGCCAGGAGGCGACGAGGCTGATGGTGCGGTCCTTCAGCGGCCCCGACTTCGTCGAAGGCGTGCAGTCATACCTGCAGAAGCGGCCGGCGGCCTTCCCGACGCTGGGGGAGGGCTCGCCCTTCGATCTCGGTGGCTGAGCTGAGGAAGCACGCGGGACGGTAGGCAACCTGCCATGCTGTCGGCCATCGAACCGCGGCGGCATTGGCACGTAACGGAGCGAAGCGGACGCATTCGTCTTCTGGGGCGCATGCGCGTCGTGCACCAACTCGGTGCTGATACCGCCCAGGCTGCGTACAGCGTGCTGTCGAAGCGGGCCAGCCAGCTCATGCTGGAGAGTTGGCAGCTCGACGTCGACTACTCGACCGATTCGGTCGTGGTGGTCGAGCGTGAGGGCCTGCGCACGGTGATTGAGGTCACCGAATGCTGGGAGGTGGCGTGCCTGGCCGCCCGCCCGCCGACCGAGCTACCAGCCGAGCGCGAGGTGGGTTAAGGACCGCTCAGGTGATGTCGAGCATGCGCTGCAATGCGACGCGTGCCCATTCAGCAGTGTCGGTGTCGACGGTGATCTGGTTGACGACCCGGCCTTCGACCAAGTTCTCGAGCACCCAGGCCAGGTGGGGGCCGTCGATGCGGAACATCGTCGAGCACGGGCAGATCAGCGGGTCGAGCGACTGGATCGTCTTGCCCGGCGTCTCGTGATCGAGCCGCTGCACCAGATGGATCTCGGTGGCCACGGCGATGGTCGACCCTTCGGGAGCGGCCTCCACCTCCTTGATGATGAAGTCGGTGGAGCCGACCTTGTCGGCCACCTGGCACAGCTCGTGGCTGCACTCGGGGTGGGCGATGACGATGCCGTCGGGATGCTCGGCGCGGAACGCCTCGACGTGCTCGGGCCGGAACCGCTGGTGCACCGAGCAGTGGCCCTTCCAGAGGAGGAACGTGGCCTCCTTGGCCTCCACCTCGGTGAGGCCGCCCAGCTCGAGCCGGGGATTCCACACCTGCATGTCGTCGAGGCCGTAGCCCATGGCCAGACCGGTGTTGCGGCCCAGGTGCTGGTCGGGAAAGAACAGGACCTTGTCGCCCTTGGCCAGGGCCCACTCGAGCACCGCCCGGGCGTTGGTCGAGGTGCACACGGCCCCGCCCTTGCGGCCCACGAAGGCCTTCAGGGACGCCGAGCTGTTCATGTAGGTGATGGGCACGAGTCGCTCGATGTCGACGACCTGCTCGAGCGCCTCCCAGGCCTCCTCGACCTCGTCGAGATCGGCCATGTCGGCCATGGAACAGCCGGCGTTGAGATCGGGAAGGATGACCTGCTGGTGGTCGCCGGTGAGGACATCGGCCGACTCGGCCATGAAGTGGACCCCGCAGAAGACGATGAACTCGGCATCCGGGCGCTCCTGGGCCAGCACCGAGAGACGGTACGAGTCGCCCCGGGCATCGGCCCAGCGCATGACCTCGTCGCGCTGGTAGTGGTGGCCGAGTATGAACAGGCGGTCGCCGAGCGCCGCCTTGGCCGAACCGATCATCTGGTCGAGCTCGTCGGGTGACGCGTCGGTGTAGCGCTCGGGCAACGCCGGTTGGATGCGCAGCATGTGCTTGGGGCCCTCCCCTTGCAGGGCACTTCGATGTGGACGGTGCGGACAGCCGGGTCGCCCTGCACGGGGATGTCGTCCTCGAAGTGGATATGTCGCCTCAAACCCGGGAGGCGTTCTTTGAGCATAAACGGTGAAGCCCCGCGACGTGTTCCCGAAACCGCCGCCAAGATGTGAGGCGATGGTGCAGCGACCTCCCACCGGGACGATCCCGGAGACCCCCGGCAGCTACCAGTTCAAGGACGCCGAAGGTCGAGTCATCTACGTGGGCAAGGCCAAGTCGCTGCGGCAGCGCCTGGCCAACTACTTCGGTGACCCTCGTCTCCTGCCTCAGCGGACGCGGCAGATGGTGGAGACGGCGGAGTCGGTCGAGTGGATCGAGGTGCGCAACGAGGTCGAGGCGCTCATGCTCGAGTACTCGTTGATCAAGCAGTACCAGCCTCGGTTCAACATCCGGCTCCGGGACGACAAGAGCTATCCGTTCCTCGCCATCACCATGGAGGACCAGTGGCCGCGGGCCCGGGTCATGCGGGGCGCCCGCCAGAAGGGCACGCGGTACTTCGGCCCTTACGGCCACGCCTACGCGATCCGCGAGACGCTCGACCTGCTGCTGCGCACGTTCCCGATCCGCACCTGCTCGGACAACAAGTTCGACCGTCACGCCAAGCTCGGCCGGCCGTGCCTGTTGTTCCACATCGAGAAGTGCGTGGGCCCATGCAGCGAGCCCATCGAGCGGCCCGAGTACATGCAGTTGGTGGTCGACCTCATCGACTTCCTCGACGGCGAGACCGAGCCCGTGCTGACGCGGCTCGAGGAGGACATGCGGGCCGCCGCCGGCGAGCTCGACTTCGAGCGGGCAGCGCGGCTCCGCGACCGCATGGCCACCGTTCGCAAGGCCGTCGAGAAGCAGCAGATGGTCGTCGAGGGCGGCGAGGACGTCGACGTGGTCGGCATCGCGGATGATGACCTCGAGGCGTCAGTGCAGGTGTTCTTCGTGCGCAAGGGTCGCATGGTCGGCCGCAAGGGCTTCGTGGTGGACAAGGTCGAGGATCTCACCGCCCCCGAGCTGGTGGCCCGCGTGCTCGAGGGCATGTACTACGAACCCACCCTCGGCGTGCCCAAGCAGGTGCTGGTGCCGTGCGACCCCGACGATCCCGGCCTGTACGAGGCGTGGCTCAGCGAGCTACGGGGGTCGAAGGTGACCGTGCGTGTCCCGCAGCGAGGCGACAAGCGGTCCCTGCACGAGACGGTCACCCGTAACGCCAAGGAGGAGTTCACCCGGCACCGGCTCAAGCGGGCGTCGGACCACAACAGCCGATCCCGGGCGCTCAACGAGCTGCAGGACGCGCTGCATCTGCCCGAGGCCCCGCTGCGCATCGAGTGCTACGACATGAGCCACATCCAGGGCACGGACTACGTCGGGTCGATGGTGGTGATGGAGGACGGCCTCCCCAAGAAGTCGGAGTACCGGCGCTTCAAGGTGAAGGACGTGCCCGGCAACGATGACTACGCCGCCATGCGGGAGGTGCTCACTCGGCGGCTCAACGCGTACCTCATCGAGCGGGAACAGCCGCGGGGGGAGCGACCGGGCCGGTTCCAGTACCCGCCCCAACTGCTGCTGGTCGACGGCGGCAAGGGCCAGCTCGGCGTGGCCGTCGAGGTGCTCCAGGAGCTCGGGCTCGACGACGAGATCCCGGTGGCCTCCCTGGCCAAGCAGTTCGAGGAGGTCTACGTCCCGGGGCGCAGTGAGCCCATCCGCATTCCTCGGCAGTCGGAGGCGCTGTACCTGCTCCAGCGCATTCGCGACGAGGCCCACCGCTTCGCCATCACCTACCACCGCCAGCTGCGGGGAAAGCGCATGACCGTCAGCGTGCTCGACGGGATCGCCGGGCTTGGCCCGACCCGTCAGAAGCGGCTGCGCAAGGAGCTCGGGGGCATCGCCGCCGTGAAGCAGGCCTCCCTCGAGCAGCTCCAGGCCCTGTCGTGGCTCCCGAACCCGGTGGCCCAGGCCGTCTACGAGAAGATCCACTCGCAGGCTCCGGCCCGCCGCCCCCGCCAGCCCGTGCCCTTCACCGATGACGAGACCGGCGCCAATCCCACGTAACCGCCCATCTGGTTCACTTCCGGGCATGCGCTTCCGCCTGCTGGTCCCGCTGGGGACCGCCCTCCTGTCGTTCGCGCTCGTGCAACCGGCGTCGGCCGCCGGCTCGGCCGTTCGGCCCGACAACCGGCCGACGCCGATGGCCGGGGCCGAGAACGGCTACGTGCCGGCCAACCGGCTGATCACGGTCGCGCCCGGGTGCCGGGTGGCTCGGGAGGCGGGACCGAGCGCCGCCCTGTTGTTCCGTACGGCCAAGGCGGCCGGCGTGCCGCTGACCGGGCGGGACTGCTACCGGCCGCTGTCGGGCCAGGTGGCGGTGTCCCGCCAGTGGACGGACCGGGGCAACAGCGCCTGCGCGGCGGCCCCGTCGACCGGCCCTGACGGCAAGCCCAAGGGCACGTCGATGCACGGGTGGGGCAAGGCCGTCGACTTCGGTGACCCCGGCGGGATGCGCTTCGGCTCGCGCGGCTACACGTTCCTGAAGACCCAAGCCGCCCGCCTCGGGTGGAACCACCCCGGTTGGGCCGAGCCGGGCGGCAGCGCCTGTCCCGAGCCGTGGCACTGGGAGTGGGTCGGCGACGGAGGGACCCTGGGCGCCGACCCCGTTCGAGCCGACGTGGTCGGACTGGTTCCGGCCGCCGGCGATGCCGGATACCTGAAGGTGACGGGCCTCGGCGCCGTCCGCCCGGCCGGGGCGGCCCACTCGGCGGGCTCGGCCGAGTCGGTCCCGCTGAACTGGGTCGTGGTCGGCAGCGCCTCCACGCCCGACCGAGGCGGCTACTGGCTGCTGGCCGGCGACGGCGGCATCTTCAGCTTCGGGGACGCCGTGTTCCACGGGAGCACGGGTGCCATGAAGCTGAACGCGCCGATCGTGGGGATGGCGGCCACGCCGACGGGGCGGGGCTACTGGCTGGTGGCCGCCGACGGCGGGATCTTCAGCTTCGGGGACGCCGTGTTCCACGGGAGCACGGGTGCGATGAAGCTGAACGCGCCGATCGTGGGGATGGCGGCGACGCCGACGGGGCGGGGTTACTGGTTGGTGGCGTCCGACGGGGGCATCTTCAGCTTCGGTGACGCCCACTTCGCCGGCAGCGTCGGGGCGACCAAGCTGGCAGCGCCGGTCGTGGGAATGGCGGCGACGACGTCGGGCAACGGCTACTGGATGGTGGCCTCCGACGGCGGCGTGTTCACGTTCGGCAACGCCGTCTTCCAGGGTGCAGCTACCGGCCTGCGCACCCCCGCCGTGGGCATCACCCCAACGGCCGCGGGCGGCTACTGGATCATTGCCGCCGACGGCACCGTCGCGAACCGAGGCCCGGCCGGCGCCTTCGGCTGAACGCCTCCTCGAGCGTGTGCCGCTGGGCACGGGAGAGCGGACTCCGAAAGGCAAAGACGCCAACCACGGGGGCCGGCCCGGCGGTGCCGAAGTCGGTGCGGCCCTGCTCGAATGTGCGGTCTCGTCCGGGGTGATCACGCCGGATGAGACCGCACCTTCGTCGCCGCCCGGTATTTGGGTAGTTCCGCGGGATCGCCTCAAAGGCCCGAGCCGACTTGCCGCCGCCAGCCCTGGGCGCGTCTTTCGTCTTTCGCAACCGTGGGATACCGCCCGAACTCCTGGGCCTCTTAGGCCTCCATGACGACGGGGACGATCATCGGGCGGCGGCGGGTGCGGTCGCTGACGAACTGCCCGAGCGCTTTGCGGGCGTGGCGGCGGATGGTCTCCACGTCGGTCTCGTCGGCTTCCTCGATGCCACGGACGACGGCGGCCCGAGCCTCCTCGAGCAGATCCTCGGCCTCGGGGGCGTAGACCCAGCCCCGGGTGATGATCTCGGGCCCGGCGATGACCTCGCCCGACTTCACGTCGACCGTGACGATGACCACGACCACGCCCTCCTCGGCGAGGATCCGCCGGTCGCGCAGCACGCCGTGGCCCACATCTCCCAGGCCGGCGCCGTCGACGTAGAGGTAGCCGGCCGGCACCTCGCCGACCTTGGCCAACCCGGTGTCGGAGAGCTCGAGCTGGTCGCCGTCGAGGGAGATGACAACGTTCGACTTCTCGACCCCCATGAGCTCGCCGAGCCGGCCGTGGTGCACGAGGTGGCGGTACTCGCCGTGCACGGGCACGAACCACTCGGGTCGGGCCAGGGCCAGGAGCGTCTTGATCTCCTCGCTCTTGGCGTGCCCGCTCACGTGCACGTCGGCGATGCCGGAGTGGATGACCTCGGCCCCCAGGCGGTGCAGGCCGTCGATGACCTTGCCCACGCTGGTCTCGTTGCCGGGGATGGGGTGCGACGAGAGGATGACCGTGTCGTCGGCCCCGATGCGGATCCACTTGTTGTCGTTCGACGCCATGCGGGAGAGCGCCGACATCGGCTCCCCCTGCGAACCGGTCGAGATCACGCACACCTTCTCGGGGGCGAGGTCGTCGAGGTCGGCGATGTCGGTGATCGACTTGTCGGGGATGTCGAGCAGGCCGAGGTCGCGCGCCAGCTTCTGGTTCTTCTTCATCGACAGCCCGAGGGTGACCACCATGCGGCCCTGGGCGATGGCCACGTCGGCGATCTGCTGGATGCGGTGGATGTGGCTGGCGAAGCAGGCGATGACGATCCGCCGCTTGGCGTTGGCGGCGAAGATGTTGCGCAGCGAGTCCCGCATCGAGGACTCGGAGCGGGTGTAGCCCTTCTCCTCGGCGTTGGTCGAGTCGGCCAGCAGCAGCCGGATGCCCTCCTCGACCTCGATGGCGCCGATGCGGCCGAGGTCGGTGTGGCGGCCGTCGACCGGCGTGAGGTCGAGCTTCCAGTCGCCCGAGTGCAGGATAGTACCCTGCGGGGTGTGGAAGGCGGTGGCGAAGCCGTGGGGCACGGAGTGGGTGACCGGGATGAACTCGCAGTCGAAAGTGCCGAACTTGCGGCGCTCGTTGTCCTTGACCACCAGCAGCTTGGTCTTGTGCATCAGCCCGGCCTCGTCGATCCGGTTCGACGCGAACCCGAGCGTGAGGGCCGAGCCGATGATCGGGAAGGACAGCTCGCGCAGCAGGAAGGCCAGGGCCCCGTGGTGGTCCTCGTGGCCGTGGGTGACCACGCAGCCGACGATGTCGTCGCCCCGCTCGAGCAGCCAGGAGAAGTCGGGCAGGACGAGGTCGACGCCGAGCATGTCGGCTTCAGGGAACATCAGGCCGCAGTCGAGCAGCATGATCTTTCCGTCGATCTCGATCGCGGCGCAGTTGCGGCCGATCTCACCGAGCCCG
>JAOBWJ010000280.1 GCA_025463335.1 Acidimicrobiales bacterium | reverse complement strand
GGGCCGGCGCCTGGCGCCGGGCGACCGGTGGACGGTCGACGGCACCGTCGCCGTGCCCGGGGCCGAGCAACGGTCAAGCCTGAGGGTTCACGGTCGCCTGGTCGAGCTCGGACTGGTCGGCGACGAGAAGGTGGCCCGGGTGTCGTCGACCGCTGCGCTTCCGCTGCGGGCCTCGGCTGTCGCTTCCGGCGGGCTCCTGGTGCTGGACGGCGACCAGCAGATCGAGCAGCGGGCGACCTACGACCTCGACGACGGCGCCGTGCGCAGCGCCCGGACCACGACCACGGGCCGGTTCGCCATCGAGGTGCAGCCGCCGTCGGGCACGGTGGCCACCGTCGTGCCGGGCACCCTCGACGTCCGAGTGACGTCGACGACCCGGCGACTCTGACTCAGGTCGCTAGTTGCCGGCGGAGAGGTTGGCCGCCACCACCACGAGCACGTGGGCGCCGGTCAGGTCCTTCACCGGCGCCGGGTCGGGCATCGGCTGCACGCCCGGCTTGGGGGTGAGGAGTGCGGCGATGGCCTCGGCGTCGGCCTGGTAGCCGGGTTGGTAGTACACGGCCGACGCCGACGCCGTCGTCAGCGTGTTGACCGACGGCTTGATGACGTAGTTCTTCGACCCGAGCTTGCTGGCCACGCGACCGGCCGCGCCGGCGACGCCGGAGCCGTTCGCGACCAGTACCTGCACGTCGGACGCGGTGTGGGCCGCGGCCTTGGTCGTGGTGGGCGTGCTCGGAACGGTCGTGGAGCCCTCGTTCGCGACCGAACTGGGCGTGGTCGACGCGGTGTCGGTAGAGGTGGCCGAGATCGACGTGGGCGCCGGGCTGTCGGTCGCCCGCAGGAGAACCACGCCGAGGACGACAGCCGCCACGATCAGGGCGATGCCACGCACCATGGCGCCGCCGGCCGATCGCTGGAACGACCCGTCGTCGGCGGCGTGCTGACCGCGGCTCACCTGGCCGGCGGCCGGCCGGCGGAGGGACCCTCGAAGCGGGCCCGTCGGCGGCGGTCACGAAGACGACGGAGGCGATGAATCACGAGAGGATCGTAGGCCCGAGCGGCCGGCGAGTCGCACAGCTGTTGCAAAAGCTCGTAATACCGGGTGCCCGAGAGGCTCAACTGCTCCCGGATGGCCGGTTCCTTGGCCCCGTCCTGCTGCCACCACGAGCGCTCGAAATCGAGGATCGCGCGGTCACGCGGGGAGAGCTCCATCCCCGCCAGTCTTACCCGCACCCCGCCGCGATGCACGGACCCTCGGGTCCTGGAGCCGGGTGTCGGGATCGAACCGACGACATCCTCTTTACAAGAGAGGTGCTCTGCCAACTGAGCTAACCCGGCGTTCCCGCAAAGGGTAGGCGCCGGCCAGAGGTGCTTCAGTAGGCCATCGCCGCCCGGTCGGCGGCGGCCTCCTCGATGAGGTGCACGTCGACCTTGCGCTTGATGCGCTGCAGGGCGTTGTCGATCGACTTCACGTGCCGGCCGAGGTGCTCGCCGATCTCCTGGTAGGTCTTGCCCTCGACGTAGAGCCGCAGCACGTCGACCTCGAGGGTGGACAGCATCTCGGCCATGGCCTTGCGCATGCTGTCCATGCGCTCGCCGGAGACCACGTGGTCGGCGGGGTCGGCGACGTTGTGGTCGTCGAGCAGGTCCTCGACCGTGCGCTCGCCCGGATCGTCGCCCCCGCGCACACCGGAGATCGACACGTACTGGTTGAGCGCCTGGTGCTTCTGGCGGGTCGCCGTCTTGATGGCGGTGATGATCTGGCGGGTGATGCACAGCTCAGCGAAGGCCCGGAACGAGGCCAGCCGGTCGACCTGGTAGTCGCGGATCGCCTTGTACAGGCCGATCAGCGCCTCCTGCTCGATGTCGTCGTTGTCGCCACCGACGAGGAAGTAGCCCCGACCCTTGGCCCGGGCGAAGCGGCGGTACCGCTCGATGAGGACCTGTTGCGCCTGGCGGTCACCCTGCTGGGCGAGCACGGCAAGCTCGTCGTCTTCACGGTCAGTGAGGGGAGATCCGAAGCGGAGAGACACGGGAAGCTCCTGTGGCGGGGCGGCGAGGAGTGTGACTAGGAGTGGCTAGTCACTACTTCTAGTTACCGACGCCTACCGGTGTCAACGCTTTTCTGGCCCGAAGTGACTAGTTATCCATGGCCCGCGCCGGTTCCTGCTCCGGTTCCTCCGATTTCACCGTCTTTGCCCTAGCCGAGGCGGCGGCGAGCCACTTCGAAGCACGCCAGCGCACCCGCGGCGCTGACGTTCAGCGAGCTCAAGGCTCCGGCGAGCGGGATGGCCGCCACCACGTCGCACCGCTCCATGGTGAGACGGCTGAGGCCGCTGCCCTCGGCGCCCAGCACGAGGACGATGGGCTCGGTGGCGACCGTCAGGTCGAACAGGCTGGTGTCGCCGGCGCCGTCGAGACCGACGCTCCAGACCCCGAGCTCCTTGGCTCGGGTGAGCGCCGCCGGCAACCCGCTGACCAAGGCGATGTCGAGGTGCTCGACGGCTCCGGCTGCCGCCTTGGCCACGGTGGGCGTGATGTGGGCGGCGCGGTGCTTGGGCAGCAGGACCCCGGACACACCGGCGCACTCGGCCGTGCGCAGCAGCGCCCCCACGTTCTGAGGGTCGGTGATGCCGTCGAGGGCGAGGAGGAACGGCGGCCGCCCGTCCCGACCTCGCCGGCACAGCGAGTCGAGCTCGGCCTCGGGCAGCGGAGCGGCGTGGGCCAGCACACCCTGGGGCGCCTCGGAGCGGGCCTCCGCGTCGAGTTGGTTCCGCGTGACGCGGCGGACCTTGATCCGCAGCTCGTCGGCCAGCTCGAGGATGTCGCCGATGATGGGGGCGCCGTCGACGTCGTCCACCAACCACACGTCTCGAACCCGCCGGCGGCCACCGAGCAGCAGCTCGCGGACCGCTTGGCGCCCCTCGACCTGCTCGCCACCGAGCCCTCGGGGGGCCGACGGACCACGCGGCTCGTCGCCACCGGCCTGCTGGCGACCGCGCGGCGGCGGTCCGCCCCGACCCCGGCCGGTCGCACGGCCACCGCCGCGCCCGGGAGGTCGACCACTGGACGGACGGCGAGCGGGGCTCATCGGGCTTCCTCTCCTTCGAGCAGGGCAACGGCCCAGCAGGCGATGCCCTCGCCCCGACCCAGGGCTCCGAGGCTCTCGGCCCGCTTGCCCTTCACGGTGACGGCGGCGCCCACCACGGCGCTCAGAGCGGACTGCATCTCGTCCCGCCTGGGCGCCAGCTTGGGGGCTTCGAGCACGACCGAGCAGTCGACGTTGGCCACTGCCCAGCCGGCCTCGTGGACCAGGCGGGTGACCTCGGCCAACAGGCGCAGGCTGTCGGCACCAGCCCAGGCGGGGTCGGTGTCCGGGAAGTGCATGCCGATGTCCCCCAGCCCGGCGGCGCCGAGGAGGGCATCCGCCACGGCGTGCGCCACCACGTCGCTGTCGCTGTGCCCGGCCAGGCCCCGTTCGCCTTCGAACCGCACGCCACCGAGCACGAGGGGGCGATCGGTCGTGGCGAAGGGGTGCACGTCGAAGCCCATGCCCACACGCGACGTCACAGCGAGGCCGCCAACCGGTCGAGGTCGGCGGGGGTGGTCAGCTTCACGTTGGCGGGCTCGCCGGGCACGACCACCACCCTGCCACCTGCCGACTCGACCAGCGCGCCGTCGTCGGTGGCCTCACCCCCGGCGGCGTGGGCCGACCGCAGGGCGGCGGCTCGGAACGCCTGCGGCGTCTGCACGGCGACCAGCGCGGCCCGGTCGAGCGTCTCCACCACCACGCCATCGGCATGCCGCTTCACGGTGTCGACCACGGGCACGCCGGGCAGGGCGCCGTCGGCCCCGGAGCGCACGGCGGCGACCACGGCGGCGAAGAGCGCCGGCGTGGCCACCGGCCTTGCCGCGTCGTGGACCACGACGATGGCGGCGTCGTCGGGCACGGCGGACAGGCCGGCCCGGACCGACTCCGATCGGGTGTCTCCGCCCACGACGACGGCATCGGCACCGGGCTCCGGGTCGGCGCCGCGGCCCGGTGACACGACGAGCACGACCCCGTCGGCGACGCTCCGGGCGGCAGCCAGCGACCAGTCGAGCACCCGGCGGTCGCCGAGGCGCTCGTACTGCTTGGGGGCGCCGTAGCGCTCCCCGCTCCCGGCCGCCACGACCACGGCCCACACCGGCCCGTCAGCAACCATCGCGGCTCACTGTACGAGCGCTCGTAACATCAGCGGCAACATGCTCGAGCCGCAGCTTCTCGCCGACGTCGACCTGTTCCGCTCCCTGTCGCCGGACGCGGTGCAGCGCGTCATCGACGCATCGGTCCCCCGCTCCCTCCGGCGGGGCGACGTGCTGTTCCAGGAAGGCGACGAGGCTGCCGAGCTGTTCGTCGTCGAATCCGGCCGCGTCGCCATCGCCAACCGCTCGCCCGACGGCCGCGAGTCGGTGGTGGCCCTCATGGAGCCGGGCGACCTGTTCGGCGAGATGCCGCTGTTCGACGACATGGGCCGGTCGGCCCAGGCCCGGGCCCTCGAGGTCGGCGTGGTGCACGCCATCCCCTACCGAGCGCTCCGAGAGGTGCTCGAGAACGACCCGGCCCTGCTGTGGGGCGTGGTCGAGCTCCTGGCCCGGCGGCTGCGGTCGATGGACAACGCCCTGGCCGATGCCGTCTTCCTCGACGTCACCGGCCGCACGGCCAAGCGGCTCCTTGAGTTGGCCGGCGATGCCGACGAGTTCACCCTGCCCGTCACCCAGGAGGAGCTGGCCGGCTTGGTCGGCGCTTCCCGCGAGCGGGTGAACAAGGCCCTCGCCTCGTTCATCCGGCTGGGGTGGGTCGAGCAGCGCGACCGCCGCTACACGATCACCGACCGGGAACAGCTCACCCGTCGAGCTCGCTAGTGACCTGAGTCAGAGATCCGCCGGCATCTCGACGGCCAGATGACGCCGATCGCGGCGTCCTCCCTCCTCGAAAGCCGGCAAGAGGATTCCTTCGTCAGTGCGTCCTTGCGCTCGACGTCCCTGGCTCGCCGAGCTGCCAACGGACTTCTAACTCAGGCCACTAGGCGTTCAGGAAGGCCACCACCCGGCGCCAGGCATCGGCGGCATCCTCGGCGCGGTGCGCCGGGCGGTCGGGGTCGTGCACAAAGCCGTGCTCGGCCTCGGGGTAGCGCACCACGGTCGCGCCGGTGGCCTCGAGATCGTCGACGTCGGCGGCAGGGGTGAAGTGATCGCGGCCGCCGACGAGGGCGAGTACGGGGCGGACGTCCGGGGAGCGCAGCGACGCCAGGGGCTCGCGGTGACCGGGGCCCCGGAACTGTTCGGGCACCCGGATCATCCCGTAGAAGGACACCACCCGATCGAACACCGCGTTGTCGGCCGACTTCAGCGCGTACATGCCGCCCAGGCAGAAGCCGAGCACGGCAACCCGCTCCACGCCCACCTCGGTTCGCAGGACCTCGGCTGCCGCCAGCAGGTCGCCGATCTGCTCGTCGTCCCGCAGCGTGCGGACCAGCTCGAGCCGCTCCTCGACGGGCGCGCCGGGGTGGTTCGGGAACGGCTCGGGGGCGCAGACGGCCCACCCCTGCTCGGCGGCCAGGCGGGCGCACAGGTCGTCGAACAGGGGCCGCAGCCCCATGATGTCGGGAGCCAGCACCACCCCTCGGCGCGATTGTTCCGGTACCGCCAACTCGGCCGGTGTACCCGACGCCAACACCATTCGCATGTCACTCCCCTGTGGTTTCGGGCAGGCCCGGACCGGGAAACCCTGGCTCATGTTGGCGGGTCGGGGCGACAGCCCTGACGTTCGCTCGGACGTCGACGTGCGAGCCCCGATCCGCCGGGGACGGAATCAGGAATAGCGGTCGAGGATCGACGTCTCCGCCAGGCGGGACAGGCCCTCCTTGATGGCTCGGGCTCGGGTCTCGCCCACGTCCTTCACGTCGTCGAGATCGTCGATGCTGGCCCGCATGATCTTCTGCAAGGTCCCGAAGCGCTCGACGATGCTGTCGATCACGTTGTCGGGAAGGCGGGGCACCTTGGCCAGCAGCCGGTTGCCCCGAGCCGTGAGGTTGGCGTCGAGGTCGACCCCGCCTCCCGGGAGGTGCAGGGCGGCGGCCACCGCCTTGAGGTCGAGCAGGTCGTCGGTGCCCAGCTCGGACAGCGCCGCCAGCGCCTCTCCCAGGTGCCAGTCGCCGGCCTCCTGGAAGTAGTCCTTGATCACGAGGCGGCGGTCGTCGTCGACGCCGCCCATGAGCTCCTCCAGCTGAAGGCGGACCAGCCGGCCGTCGACGCCGAGCTCGACGATGTAGCCGTCGACCTCTTCGGCGATGCGGCGCACCATCTCGGTGCGCTGGAGGACCGTGACCACGTCTCGCAGGGTCACCAGGTCCTCGATCTCGAGGGCCGACAGCGAGCCAGCCACGGCGTCGAGGCGGTTCTTGTAGCGCTCGAGCGTGGAAAGAGCCTGGTTGGCCCGGTTGAGCAGCCGAGGAATCGCTTCCAACGGGTGCTTCTCGTCGCCGACGTAGACGGCGATGACCTGCTGGTCCTCCGACACCGCGACCACCGGCACGTTGATCGAGCGGGCCACTCGCTCGGCCGTGCGGTGCCGGGTACCCGTCTCCGAGGTCGGCACGTTCGGGTTCGGCACCAGGTGGACGTTGGCCCGGGCGATGCGACTGGCGTCGGGCGCCAGGATGATGGCGCCGTCCATCTTGGCCAGCTCGCTCAGCCGCTGGGGACTGAAGGCGGCATCGAGCAGGAAGCCACCCGAGCAGATGTTGAGCACTTCGGGGCCGTCGCCCACCACCACGAGGGCGCCCATCCCGGCTTGGAGGATGCGGTCGAGTCCCTCCCGCAACGGCTTGCCGGGAGCCACCGCGGCCAGCGCCTCGAGCATCGAGACGCTCCGACGCGAGGACACGGCCATACCGGGAGCGTACTTCGCCGTCTCGGAAGGCTCAGCCGGGGACGATGCCGGCCAGACGGATGGCGTCGGCCACGGTGGCCGCCCGCAGGGCCCGAATGTCGCCCGGCGGCTCGGGCGCCGACGCCGGGATGATCGCCGTGCGGAAGCCGAGGCGGGCGGCCTCGGCCAGGCGCCTCGCCGTCTGACTCACCTGCCGCAGCTCGCCGGCCAGGCCGATCTCGCCGCACGCCACCAGGTCGTCGGCCAGCGGCTGGCCGCTCACCGACGACACGAGTGCCAGGGCCACGGCCAGGTCGGCCCCGGGCTCGACGACCTTGACGCCCCCCACGGCCGAGGCGTGCACGTCGAAGGTGCCCAGTCCCACACCCGCCCGTTGGGCGAGCACGGCCAGGATCAGGGCCAGGCGGCCCGAGTCGAGCCCCTGGGCCGAGCGTCGGGGCTGGGGCAGCTGCGAAGGTGAGACGAGAGCCTGGACCTCCACGAGCAACGGCCGGTGGCCCTCCATGGCCGGGAGCACGATCGAACCGGCCACGCCGTTGCGGCGGTCGGCCAGGAACAGCCCGCTGGGGTCGGGCACGCCGATCATGCCCTTCTCGGTCATCTCGAACAGACCCAGCTCGGAGGTGCTGCCGAAGCGGTGCTTCACCGCCCGCAGGAGCCGGAGGGCGTGGTGGCGATCGCCCTCGAACGACAGGACCGTGTCGACCACGTGCTCGAGGACCCGGGGTCCGGCCAGGGCGCCGTCCTTGGTCACGTGGCCGACCAGAACGGTGGTCATGCCCCGCTCCTTGGCCTCCCGCACCAAGCGAGCGGCGCACTCCCGCACCTGGGCCACCGAGCCGGGAGCGGAGCCGAGATCCGCGTCGTAGATCGTCTGCACCGAGTCGACCACCAGCACGTCGGGCGCCAGCTCGTCGACATGGGCCAGCACGTGGGCCAGCGAGGTCTCGGCCACGAGGAAGAACTCGGGCGCCACCGCCGTGAGCCGGTCGGCCCGGGTGCGGACCTGCTGCACCGACTCCTCGGCGGTCACGAGCAGGCACCGGGCGCCTCCCCGTGCCAACGCGGCCAACACCTGCAGGAGCAGGGTCGACTTGCCGATGCCGGGCTCGCCGCCGACGAGGGTGACCGACCCGGGCACCAGGCCGCCGCCGAGGACGCGGTCGAGCTCGCCGATGCCGGTGGGTCGGTGGGCGTACTCCCCCAGGTCGACATCGGCCATCAGCACCGGCTGCGAGGTGGGAGCCAGCGGCATGGGCGTCCGCTCGGCGGCAGCCTCCTCCACCAGCGTGTTCCAGGCCTCGCACGCGGGGCACCGGCCCAGCCACTTCGGGCTCGACCCCCCGCATTCGGTGCAGCGATAGACCGTCTTCAAGCGGGACACGCCCGAGATGCTACGGAGGGGGTGTGACAAGGCCAGAGGATGGCATGTTCGTCATCGCCAACGGGCGGGCCGGGAGCACCGACCGGCGGGGCCTCGACGCCGCGGTCGGCGTCCTGGCCCAGCACGGCCCGGTACGGGCCCGACACACCACCGACCCGGCCGAGCTCGACGAGGCCCTCGACGACGCAGCGGGCGCCGTCCTCGTCGTGGCCGGCGGCGACGGCAGCCTCCACGCCGTGGTGCAGCGCCTCTGGGACCGCGGCGAGTTGGCCGCGGCCACCGTCGGGCTCGTTCCCCTCGGCACCGGCAACGACCTGGCCCGCACGCTCGGACTGCCGCTCGACCCTGACGAGGCGGCCGTGCGCATCGCCACCGGCACGGCCCGGCCGCTCGACCTCCTCGTCGACGACGCCGGGCGGGTGGTGGTCAACGCCGCCCACGCCGGCATCGGGGCCGCCGCCGGCATCCGCGCCGACGACCTCAAGGGCCGGCTCGGTGCCGCCGCCTACCCGGTGGGGGCGTTGCTGGCCGCCGCCCGGACCGACGGCTGGCGACTCGTCGTGACCATCGACGGCCGGCCGCTGGACCTGCCGGGCGAGCGGGTGCTGATGGTGGGCGTCGGCAACGGCGGCTCGATCGGCGGCGGCACCCCGCTGTGCCCCGGGGCCGACCTGACTGATGGCCTCCTCGACGTCGTGGTGTCGACGGCGGTCAGCCCGGCCGCCCGGGTGGCCTACGCCAACGCCCTGCGCACCGGCGATCACATTCGCCGGGACGACGTGGTGGCCGAGCGCGGCGTCGAGGTGCGCATCAGCGGCGATCTCGTCGGCCACAACGCCGACGGCGAGGCTGCCGGCGAGGCGACGGACCGCACCTACCGGGTGGTGCCCGGCGGCTGGCGGCTCATCCGCTGACCGACGAGAGGTCCTGGGTGCCGAGGACCCGCAGGACGGCCAGGGCCTCGGCCGCCGGCGTGCCCGGTGCCGCCGAGTAGACGATCAGGCGCTGGTCGGTGTCCGGCAGGTGCAGGGCGTCGCAGTCGAGCTCGATGGCCCCCAGCTCCGGGTGCAGGACGGTCTTGGTGCTGCTCCGGCGCTCCGCCGGCCGGGCCTCGTCCCACAACTCGGTGAAGTGAGGGCTCCCGGCGTGGAGCTCGGTCAGCAGCCGGCGCAGGCCCGGGTCGTCGGGGTAGCGAGCGGCCACGGCGCGGATGCTGGCCACTCCCTCCACCGCCGTCCGCTCGGCCTCCTCGGGGTCGATGGCGACCCGGCCACCGGTGCCGAGGAAGCGCTGCCAGATGATGTTGCGCCGGGGCGGCGGCCAGGCCGAGAAGTCGCCGAGCAGGGCGGTGGCCAAGGCGTTCCACGCCAGGAGGTCGCCCTTGGCGTCCATCACCAGGGCCGGCAGGTCGACCAGGCGCTCCAGCAGGCGGAACGTGCTGGCTCGCACCATGCCGTCGATGTGGCCCGGCCGGGGCGGGGCCGTGCCGGCCAGGTGGAACAGGTGGTCACGCTCGTCGTCGGTGAGGCGCAGGGCCCGGGCCAGGGCGCCGAGCACCGACTCCGAGGGTCTGGGGCCCCGGCCCTGCTCGAGCCGGACCAGGTAGTCGACCGAGATGCCGGCGAGGAGCGCGACCTCCTCGCGGCGAAGCCCCCGTACCCGGCGACGGGTGCCAGCCGGCAGACCCACGTCGGCGGGGGCGATGCGGGCGCGGGCGCCCCGCAGCGTGGCGGCCAACTCGTCGCGGTCCATGCCCCAGGATGCCTCCGTGGGCCGGACTGAGACTGGGACCACCGATCCCAGGCTGGGCTGGCCCTGGAGCGGGCTTCGGGCCGGGCGCATGGTGGTCCCATGACCACCGCACTGATCACCGGAGCCAACAAGGGCCTCGGCCTCGAGACCGCCCGCCGCCTCGCCGCCCTGGGCTGGACCGTCCACCTCGGCGCCCGCGACCCCGACAAGGGTCGGGCCGCCGCCGCCAGCCTGGAAGGCGACGTGCGCTGGCTGCCGCTCGAGGTCACTTCCGACGAATCGGTCGCCGCCGCCGTCGAGCAGGTCGACGAGCTGGACGTGCTGGTGAACAACGCCGGCATCATCGGGGCCGGGGCCTCGGTGCCGCCCCTGGAGACGGGGCCAGCCGACTTCCTAGCCTGCTTCGGGGTCAACTTGCTCGGGCCGGTGCGGGTGACGAGGGCGTTCCTGCCGCTGCTCCAGCGCTCCGACCACCCACGGATCGTGATGGTGTCGAGCGGCATGGGATCGATGACCATCACCTCCGATCCGGAACGGCTGGAGTCGGGGATCGTCAGCCTCGTCTACCCGTCGTCGAAGGCGGCCCTCAACATGGTCACCACCCAGTACGCCAAGGCCCTGCCCACCTTCCGGGTCAATGCCGCGGACCCTGGCTACACGGCCACAGACCTCAACGGACACCGCGGCCACAAGACGGTTGAGGAGGGGGCCGAGGTCATCGTGACCCTGGCCACCCTGGGGCCGGACGGTCCCACTGGCGGCTTCTTCGACGACGCCGGTCCCGTGCCGTGGTAGCGATTGGTCCATGACCATGGAGGAGGAGATCCGGCAGCTGTTGTACCGGTACTGCCGGGGCATCGACCGCATCGACATGGACCTGGTCCGGCAGTGCTACCACCCCGACGCCGTCGACGATCACGGCGCCTTCAAGGGCGGCGTCGAGCCGTTCGTGGCGTGGATCAGCCGGCTCCTGCCCCGCTACGGCGTGACCACCCACTCGCTGTCCAACATCCTCATCGAGCGCCATCCGACCCGGGACGACGTGGTCCGGGCCGAGAGCTACGGGATCGCCGAGCACCAGACGCCCGGCGGGCCGCCCGAGCTGAACCTCACCATCGCCTTCCGGTACCTCGATCGGTTCGAGGACCGGGGCGACGGCTGGCGCATCGCCGACCGGCTGTGCACCACGGAGTGGGTGCGGGTCAACGACGCGGCTACCGCCTTCCCGATCGACGACCGCTTCCAGCGCGGCGGCCGGGGCGACCGGTCGGACCCCGTCTACCGGCCCTGGGACTGACCGTTCTGGGGCCCGGAACCGACCGGATGTGGTCGTTCCTGGGGCCCCAGAACGCCAGGGCTGACGCGACGAGGCCCCCGCCGGAGCGGGGGCCTCGTGTCGTTCTTCGGTGACCGACCTCAGTCGGCCGGACCGGCTTCGGCCATCTCCACCGGCGGGGGCTCGAAGCCCTCGACGGTGCGGAAGACGATCTCGCCGTTCTCGGCGTCGACGACGACGGTCTCGCCGGCGTGGAACTCCTTGAACAGGATCCGCTCCGACATCGGGTCCTCGATCATCCGCTGGATGGCACGGCGCAGCGGCCGGGCCCCCAGCGACGGGTCGTAGCCCTTGTCGGCCAGGAGCAGCTTGGCGTCGGTCGTGAGCTCGAGGCCGATGCCCTGGGCCACCAACTGGTTCTGCACCCGCTTGATGAGCAGGTCGACGATCGTCGTGATCTCGGGCTTCGAGAGCTCGTGGAACACGATGGTGTCGTCGATGCGGTTCAGGAACTCCGGCCGGAAGTGCTGCTTCAGGGCGTCGTTGACCTTCTCCTTCATCTTGGCGTAGGAGACGGCCTCGTCCTGCTTGGCGAAGCCGACGTTGGCCTTGCGCAAGTCGGCCGAGCCCAGGTTCGACGTCATGATGAGCACGGTGTTGCGGAAGTCGACCGAGCGACCCTGGCTGTCGGTGAGACGGCCCTCCTCCAGGATCTGGAGGAGCGTGTTGAACACGTCGGGGTGGGCCTTCTCGATCTCGTCGAACAGCACCACCGAGAACGGCTTGCGCCGCACGGCCTCGGTGAGCTGGCCGCCCTCTTCGTACCCGACGTAGCCGGGAGGCGAGCCAACCAGGCGGCTGACCGTGTGCTTCTCCATGTACTCGGACATGTCGAGGCTGATCAGGCTGGTCTCGTCGCCGAAGAGGAACTCGGCGAGCGTCTTGGCCAGCTCGGTCTTCCCCACGCCCGACGGGCCGAGGAAGATGAACGAGCCGCTGGGGCGCTTCGGGTCCTTGAGGCCGGCACGGGTCCGGCGGATGGCCTGGGAGACGGCCTTGATGGCGTCCTCCTGGCCGATGACCCGCTTGTGGAGCTCGTCCTCCATGCGGAGGAGCTTCTGCGTCTCCTGCTCGGTGAGCTTGTAGACGGGGATGCCGGTCCAGATGGAGAGGACCTCGGCGATCGCTTCCTCGTCGACCTCGTCGAACAGGTCGACGCCGGAGTCCTTGATCTCGCGCTGCTTGGTGGCGAGCTGCTCGAGGAGGGCCTTCTCCTGGTCGCGGAGCTTGCCCGCCTCCTCGTAGTGCTGGCCCTCGACCGCGTCCTTCTTGGCCGTCTGGACCCGGGCGATCTCGTTCTCGAGCTCCTTGTAGTCCGGCGGCGTCTGCATGCGACGGATGCGCATGCGGGAGCCGGCCTCGTCGATGAGGTCGATGGCCTTGTCGGGGAGGTGCCGGTCGCTGATGTAGCGATCGGCGAGGTTCGCCGCGGCCACCAGCGCCTGGTCGGTGATGGTGACCCGGTGGTGGGCCTC
>JAOBWJ010000269.1 GCA_025463335.1 Acidimicrobiales bacterium | reverse complement strand
GACTTCGAGCGGGCGGCCAGGAAGTCGCCGGCCGCGCAGGCCAAGACCCTGCGGCAGGTGGCCGACACCCTTGGCACGCCGAGCCAGCCTGTCGACGTGTGGATCGACGGCGACGGCCGCACCCGGCGGATGACGCAGACGATCGACTACTCAAAGGTCAAGCTGCCCAACATCGCCACGGACGAACTCCCGACGTCGATGTCGATCCTCGTCGAGTTCTACGACTTCGGGACCGGGGTGTCGGTCGACGTGCCCCGGCCGAGCGAGGTCAGCGACTTCAAGGACCTGCTCCACCGGATGGGTGGGAGCTCGTAGGGCAGCCACGTCCTGGGGCGCATCGCGCCCTCCTCCGTCCCTTCCGCGTCGCACCCTCTCATTGCTTCTCGTTCCCGTTCGTTCCTACCGGTACGATCTGCCGCCGTGGCCGACGTCGAGCGCACCGTCCTGATCATCGACGACGACGCCGTGATCCTCCGCCTGCTCGAGGTGAACTTCGAGATGGAGGGCTTCTTCGTGCGCACCGCCGCCGACGGCGAGGAGGGCCTCGAAGTGGCACTCGCCGAAGCGCCTGACATCATCATCAGCGACGTGATGATGCCGAGGATGAACGGGCTCGAACTGGTGACCAGTCTCAAGCACGATCCGGCCACGGCGACCATTCCCGTGATCCTGCTGTCGGCCAAGGCCCAAGCGTCCGACATCAAGGCCGGCCTGGACGCTGGAGCCGACGACTACGTGACCAAGCCGTTCGAGCCCCACGACCTGGTCGAACGCGTCACCAAGCTGCTTCGTTTCCAGTGAGCCCCCTGCCGCAGCAGCTGCTGCCGATGACCGCCAAGCTCGTGGGCGGGCGCCTCGAGATCGGCGGGTGCGACGTGCTCGACCTGGCCGAGCGCCACGGCACGCCGGTGTTCGTCTACGACGAGGTCCACCTCCGGGAGCGGGCCCGCGAGGCGGTCGCTGCCTTCGGGGATGGGGCCACCTACGCATCCAAGGCGTTCCTGTGCCGGGCCATGGCCCGCCTGGTCGCCGAGGAGGGCATGGGCATCGATGTGGCCACCGGCGGCGAGCTGCACGTGGCCCTGTCGGCCGGCGTGGCCCCGGCCCGGATCACGCTCCACGGCAACAACAAGTCCGAGGCCGAGCTGGGCATGGCCCTGGCCGCCGGTGTGGGCCGCATCGTCATCGACAGCTTCGAGGAGGTCGCCCGCATCGAGCGGGTGGTGGCCCAACACGGGGTGGGGCGCCCGAAGGTGCTGGTGCGGGTGACGCCGGGCGTGGAAGCCCACACCCACGAATACGTCATGACCGGCCAGGACGACTCCAAGTTCGGCTTCGGGCTGACCAGCGGGGCGGCGGCTGAAGCCCTCGACCGGGTCGGTTCGTCCGACGCCATGGAGCTGGTGGGCGTGCACGCCCACATCGGCTCGAACATCTTCGTCCTCTCCGGCTTCGAGAAGGCGGTCGAGAAGCTGGCGCCGTTCGTGGTGCCCCTCGGCCTGCCCGAGCTGTGCCTGGGCGGCGGGTTGGGTGTGGCCTACGTGGAGGGCGAGGAGGCGCCCACCATCGCCGAGTGGGCCGGCGTGCTGCACCGGGCGTGCACGGCCGCCGGCATCACGTCGAAGATCAAGGTCGAGCCCGGCCGCTCGATCGTGGCCGGCGCGGCCGTCACCCTCTACCGGGTGGGCACCATCAAGGAGCTGCCGGGCATCCGGACCTACGTGTCGGTCGACGGCGGCATGAGTGACAACCCCCGACCCGTGCTCTACGGCAGCGGCTACGAGGCGTTCCTGGCCCGAGCCACCGAAGCCGACCGCCCCCTGGTGGCCACCATCGTGGGCAAGCACTGCGAGTCGGGTGATGTCCTCGTGCGCGATGCCCACCTGCCGGCCGACCTGGCCGTGGGCGACATCCTGGCCACCCCGGTCACCGGCGCCTATGGCCATTCGATGGCGTCCAACTACAACAAGGTCCCCCGACCGCCGGTCGTGTTCGTGCGCGACGGTGAGGACAAGGTCGTCGTCCGCCGGGAGACGTTCGACGACCTGCTGGCCCTGGACGCCGAATGAGCGTCGAGAGGCCCGCTCGGCGGTGGGTGTTCGTCGGCGGGGTCGGCGTGCTGTGCGGCGCCCTGTTGGCGTGGCTGTTCTGGTCGCTGACCGGGGGAGCCGTGGCCGCCCTTGTGATCGGGGCGCTCACGGCCAGCATCCTCGTGGTGCTGGCCATCGGCGGCGGCCGCTACAACCAGAACTTCCAGGTGACGGTGGAACGCCGGGCTGAGGCCCTCGCCAAGCGTGAGCGGGTCCGTAAGGCGATCGAGGAGACGCACCACCCCAAGTAGCCTCGGCGGCCGTGAGCGAGTCTCCCGTCCGGATCGGCCTCCTGGGCTGCGGCAACGTCGGTGGTGCCCTGGTCGCGTTGCTGGCCCAGCAGTGCGACGCCATCGAGGCCCGCACAGGTCTGCGCCTCGAGGTGGCCAAGGTCGCGGTGCGCAACCTCTCCAAGGTCCGCTCCGTCGCCCTGCCCGACGGTTGCCTCACCCACGACGCCAACGAGGTGGTCAACGACCCGTCGATCGACATCATCGTCGAGGTCATCGGTGGCATCGAGCCGGCCCGCTCCTTGGTGATCGACGCGCTCAAGGCGGGCAAACCGGTCGTCACCGGCAACAAGGAGCTCCTGGCCAACGTCGGCGCCGACCTGTTCGCGGCGGCCGACGCCGCCGGCGTCGACCTGCTCTTCGAAGCGGCGGTGGCCGGCGGCATCCCGCTGATCCGGCCCCTGCGCGAGTCGCTCATCGGCGAGCGCATCACCCGCGTCCTCGGCATCGTCAACGGGACGACGAACTACATCCTCACCAAGATGAGCGAGGAGGGGGCGAGCTACGCCGACGCCCTGGCCGAGGCCCAGAGCCTGGGCTACGCCGAGCGCGACCCCACGGCCGACGTCGAGGGCTACGACGCCGGGGCCAAGGCGGC
>JAOBWJ010000264.1 GCA_025463335.1 Acidimicrobiales bacterium | reverse complement strand
GCGAAGGCGGCGTCCTCCAGCGTGGTGAGGTCGGCGCCGGCGCAGAAGTGGCCACCGGCGCCGGTGAGCACGAGCACGCCGGTGGCGGACTCGGCGGCCGAGCGGATGGCCTCGACCGCCTCGCGATCGACCGCGTTGCGACGCTCCGGCCGGTCGATGGTGACGACGGTGACGCGGTCGCCGAAGGGTTCGGTGGTGACGGGCACGCCCGGACCTTAGGAGCGGCTGGACACGGAGGCTCCCCCAGTGGCCATGGGGTCGGACGCTACCGTCAGCCTGTATGGGCTTCACCCTCTTCGCCCTCCTGCTCGGTGTGGTGCTGGGCCTCGCCACCGGCGGCCGACCAAGCAACGTCGGGAAGCGGCCACTGCGCGGGGTCGGCGCCCTCGGCGCCGCAGTCGTCCTTCAGGCCCTGCCCCATCTCGTTGTGGTCTCCGACACCACCGGCCTGGCCTGCATCCTCGGCTCCTACGTGCTGCTGGTCGCCTTCGCCCTGGCCAACGTGCGGTTGGTCGGCATGCCCGTCGTGCTCGTGGGCCTGCTGCTCAACGTGGTCGTCATCGGCGCCAACAGCGGCATGCCGGTCCGAGGAGACGCCATCCTCACCATCGATCGTGAGCGCACCCCGGCCGAGCTGCGAGACATCGAGTTCGGTGCCAAGCGTCATTTGGAGGACGCCAGCGACCGGCTCACGTTCCTCGGCGACGTCGTGCCCGTGCCGCCGATCGGCCAGGTGCTCTCGTTCGGCGATCTCATCCTCGCCGTCGGCCTGGTCAACGTGGTGTTCCGGCTGTTCAAGCCGCCGACGCCCATCCGTCGACGCCAACGCCGCTCGGTGGGCGAGGTGGTGGCCCTCCTGCCCTCGCCGGGCGGGGCCGAACTGCCCACTCGGGCCTGAACCGGACGGAAATCCCCCTCACAACCGACGACGGCGTGCCGATGGTGTTGTGCGCACGTTGACAATCGAGTCGAGGGCGAGACGCCGGGAGCGCGTCGGACCACCACTTCCCAAGCGAAGCGAAGCGATCCCCCGCTGATTAGCGGATGCGGGGATTCCATCGTGAGGGGAGGTGTTGTCCCATGAAGAAGTCCCGCATCCGCGTCATTGCCATCCTTGCCAGCCTGGCTGGTTTCCTGCTCACCGCCGGCGCGAACTTCACGTCGCGCTAGGCGCATCCGACCGCTCCCGCCGCCTCTCCCTCGTCTCGGTTCCGACGATCGAGAAAGGCATCATGCGAGGGACGCTCGAGATCGCTACCGCAGCCGCCGGCTTGGTCGCGCTCACGATCATCCTGTTCGTGAACGGTGCACCCGACTGGACGATCGTGGCTGCCTTCGGTGGCCTGGTGCTCCTGGGCGAGAACACTGCCGTGCTCGTCCACTCGGGGACGGCCGTCAGCCCGGGGTTCATGCTCATCATGGGCGCCATCGCCGTCAGCTCGCCCCTGACCGCGGTGGCCACCGCCGCCCTGGTCGGCGCGTGCAACGGCCTGTACATCCCCAACCTTCTGGCGCGACGGTTCGCGAACATCGCGTTCAACGTCGGCCAGTGCCTGCTGGCCGCCGTCACCGCAGCCCTGGCGTATTCGTTCGTCGCTCCGCACCACCGGCTCCTCGCCGCGCTGGTCGCCGCGTGCGCCAACGGTGCGGTGAACGTCGGCTTGGTGCTGCCCCACGTGGCCCTGAAGCAGGACGAGCCAGCCCGCGCCGTGTGGCACGACATGAAGCCGGCGCTGCCCAACTACCTCGCCTTCGGCCTGCTCGGACTCCTGGTCGGCCTGGTGTGCGGGGAGCTCGGCCCGCTCTCGATCCTGCTGCTCGCCGTGCCCGTCGGCATCGGTCGGTGGACGTTCCGCTCGTTCGAGCGCACCCGGGAGGCCCAAGACGCCGCGATCCGGGTGTTCGTGCGGCTCATCGAGGCCAAGGACCCCTACACCGCCGGCCACACCGAACGAGTGGCCCAGTACGCCGTCTACATCGGCGAGGAGCTCGACCTCGATCCCGAGCACCTCGAGCACCTCCGCCAATCGGCGCTCATGCACGACGTGGGCAAGCTGGCCATCCCCGGCCGCCTGCTGAACAAGCCCGGACTGCTCACGCCCGAGGAATGGGACGTGGTGCGCCGCCACAACGCCGCCGGCCTGGGCATCTTGGCCCAGATCGACTTCATGCGGACCATGGCCGTCACCGCGTCCGACGCCCACGGGCGATTCGAGGCCGGCCACCGGGGCACACCGCCCGAGCTGGTGCTCGAAGCGCACATCGTGGCGGTGGCCGACGCCTTCGATGCCATGACCTCGACTCGCTCCTACCGGCAGTCGCTCGACCAGGACGTGGCGTTCGGCGAGCTGCGCGCCCACGCCGGAACCCAGTTCAACCCGGCGTGCGTCGAGGCGCTCGTCGCCGCGCTCGAGCGGCGCGGCGAGCGCCACGGCCGCGGCCATGAGCACGACGTGCACGCCTATGCCACCCCGCCGCCGCTCGCCGGTGTGGGGTCGGCCGGGCTCGGCGACCTCGACCAGACGGCTCAGGACCGAGCGCAGTGATCGATGCCGCCGCCCTGGCGGGTGCGGCGGTCGTCCTGGCCGGCAGCCTCCTCGTCACCATTCCCGTCCCGTGGGGTGGGCAGGTCCCGTTGGGCCTGACCCTGGCCATGGCCCTCCCCGCCCTGCTGCCGGCCGGCCGGCTGGCCGCCGTCGAGGTCGCCGGCCTCGTGCTCGCGCTCGGCTTGCGGCACCGCACCTCCGTGCGGCCCGACGTCCTTTGCCTCGGCGCTCGGTCCGCGCTCGCCATGGCCGCCGGCGGCGCCGTCGCCGCCGGGGTTCAGGTCGCCTCCGACGGACCCCACGTGCTCGCTGTGGCCGCAGCCGCCGCCGGGGCCGTGCTGGTGGCCGAGGTGGCGTGGGCGCTGGCGGGCGGCACCGATGCGCCCCGCCGACTCCGTTCGGCACTGCCCGTCTACCTGACCCTGGGGTGCGCCGGCACCCTCTTCGCCGTTGCCGTCGACGAGGTGGGGGTGGCGATGGCGGCAGTGACCGCCTTCCCCCTGCTGCTGACCCGAGTCGCGTTCCGGCGCTACGCCGAGGCCACCTCCACGCTGGAGCAGACCGTCCGAGCCCTCGGGCTCGTGCCCGAGTTGGCCGGGCTGACTCCCGTCGGGCACAGCGAACGATCGGCCCACTACGCCGCCGTCATCGCCGCCGAGCTCGGCTTCGACCGACCCGAGATCGACCGCATCGTCACCGCCACGCGGCTCCACCGCCTCGGGGCCGTGCGCCACGACGAGACCGATGCGCCCACCACGCCGTCCGAGGTGGCCGCCAGCGGCGCCCGCATCCTGCGCGAGTCGGGCTTTCCCGGGGCGGTGGCCGACCTCCTCCAATCGGCCCCGGCCGACGGCTACGGCGTCGCCTCGCCGACCCTCGCCGCCGCCGTGGTGCGGGTCGCCACCGCCTTCGACCACGCCGTCGCCGACGACCCCACGGCCACCGACCGGGGCCTGGCCCTGGTGAGCGTCGTCTCCCTCGACCGCTTCGACCGGCAGGCGGCGGGCGCCCTGCTCACGCTGGTCGCGACCCAACCCGACCTGATCACCGGAGCCGTGGCCGCCGGCGATCGGTTCCGGCAGGCGGCCGAGGGCTTCGACCTCGAGCGCCTCGCCGACGAGCACCCGAACGGGGCCCTCCTGCCCTTCACCCACCGCCGAGCCTGACGGTCGTACGCTCCGGCGATGGGTGTGGACGTCGACGCCGTCGAGCGCGAGCTGTGCCGCATCCCCGAGGTGCGCGCGGCGCGGATCGTCACCGACCTCCACGGGCTGCCCGTGGAGGTGCACGTGCTGGCCACGCCCGGCAAGCACGCCAAGCAGCTCGTGCGCGACGTGCAGTCGGTCGCCATCGCCAGCCAGGGCCTCGAGCTCGACCACCGCATCGTCAGCGTGGTCCAGCTCGAGGACGTCCACCACGTCGCCCCGGCTGGCGACCACGACGCCGACGACAGCATCACCCGTCCCTCGCTCGAGGGCGTCGTCGTCGAGCGGCGCGAGCTGCGGTGCTCGGCCACCGTGTCGCTGCGAGCCGGTGACGAGGTGGTCAGTGGCACCGCCGAAGGTTCGGTGGCCGCGGCCGCCGCCCGCCGGGTCGTGGCCGACGCCACCCTCGCCGCCCTGGCCCAGCTCGGCCCGGCGGCGTCGTGCGCGTCGATCGAGGCGGCCAGCCTGGTGCGGGTCGGTGAGCGGGACGTCGCCGTCGCCGTGCTGACCGTGGTGGTGCCCCCCTACGAGGAGATCGTCACCGGGTCGGCTCCGGTCCGCACGGCCGGCGCCGATGAGGCCGTGGCCCGAGCCGTGCTCGACGCGTGCAACCGCAGGCTCGCCCGCCTCGGATAGCCCTCCTGTCGTTCCGGCTCGGTGGCACCGATGGGGTCGCCGTGGTGGCCGACAGCTGGGCCGACATCCTCCGCGACGCCGGGTGGGAGGTCGTCACCGTGGCCGGTGACGGCCCCGTCGACCGACTCGTGCCCGGCCTGGCCTGGCCCGTCGTCGGCCCTCCCCCAACGGTCGAGGAGGTCACGGCCGCCACCGACGATGCCGACGTGGTGATCGTCGAGAACCTGTGCTCGCTGCCCCTCAACCCCGGGGCCACGGCCGTGGTGGTCGACGCGTTGGCCGGCCGCCCGGTCATCCTCCACCACCACGACCTGCCGTGGCAGCGGGAGCGATTCGCCGACGTCGAGGGGTGGCCGGCCGACGACCCCGCCTGGCGCCACGTCACCATCAACGACCTCAGCCGCCACGAGTTGGCCGAGCGGGGCATCGACGCGGTGACGATCCGCAACGGCCTCGACGTCGACCAGCCGTTGGGCGAGCGGGATGCCACCCGTCGACGGCTGGGGGTGGCCGACGGGGAGCGGCTCCTGCTCCATCCCGTTCGAGCCATCGAGCGCAAGGACGTGCCGGCGGCCGTCGCCCTGGCCGAGCGGCTCGGCGCCACCTACTGGCTCACCGGTCCGGCCGAGGAGGACTACCTCCCGACGCTCGACGCCGTCCTCGCCGCCGCCCGCTGCCGGGTGCTGCACCGGCCGGCCCCGACCACGATGGCCGACGCCTACGCCGCGGCCGACGCCGTGGCCTTCCCGTCCCGCTGGGAGGGGTTCGGCAATCCGTTGGTCGAGTCGGCCCTGCACCGGCGACCCCTCGCCGTCCACCGCTATCCGGTGGCCGAGGAGCTGGCTGCCCTCGGCTTCGAGTGGTTCCCGACCGACGACGCCGCGCCACTGGCCGCCTTCCTCGACGCCCCCGACGACGCTCTCCTCGACCGTAACCGGGCCCTCGCCCGGAAGCACTTCTCCCTCGACCGGGTCCGACGGGAGCTGCTCGACGTGCTGGACACCCTGGGCGGGGGCTGACCCTCGGGCCGCCTACGGTGGCGGCCGATGGACGAGGTACGAGCGACCCGCCGGCGGGTGGCCAAGCACGTGAAGAGGGCCAAGCGGATCGGCTACCTGCTGCTCCTCGGCGCCGTCGTGCTCGTCGTGGTCGGGCTGGCCGGCGACCTCTCGACTGGCATCACCACGGCGGCGACCGTGTGCCTCATCGTGGGTTCGATCTTCCTCGCCCCCGCCGTCATCCTCGGCTACGCCGTCAATGCCGCGGAACGGGACGACCGGGAGAAGGGCTTCTAAGAGATCAAGCCGTAGCGAATAGCGGCATTCGGCCCTGAGGAGCACCGTGGGCGAACGAAGCGTCGGCCGGCCGCGACCGCCGGAGCATCGGCATGGCGGCGGGCCGGATGCCGCTGTTCCGAAGGCTCGCCGAAGGCGTCCGAGCCTTTGCGCCTCCGGCGGGCGGACCGTGCGAGCGAGTCAGTGCTTGCGCTTGCGGGGGAGGCCGTCGCGGAAGCGGCGGCGGCGAACCCGCAGGGCGAGGTGGGTCACACCCGTTCGTTCGGCCGGGCGGGGCCGAATCGGTTCGGGCGGGCGGGTCGTCTGCTCCGCGGGGCGTGAGAGACGAGAGGCCACATCCACCAGTTCGCTCTACCCCGTCACCGCACCTCCACGCACCTCTTGCTGGTTCGGCGCCGGAAGGGGCG
>JAOBWJ010000263.1 GCA_025463335.1 Acidimicrobiales bacterium | reverse complement strand
AACTTCGCCCCATGCGCGTCTCCGTCGGACTCCCCACCCACCGCGTCGACCTCGGAGACGAGTTCGTCTCCGGGGACGGGCTCCAGGAGATGGCACTCGCCGCCGAGCAGGCCGGCTTCTGGGCCGTGTCGGTCACCGACCACCCGTTCCCGTCCGACACGTGGATGAAGTACGGCGGGCACTTCTCCCTCGACCCGTTCTCCACGTTGGCCTTCATGGCCTCCGCCACCTCGACCATCCGCCTGCACACCAACCTGCTGGTCGTCTCCTACCGGAACGCCTGGCTGGCTGCCCACCAGGTGGCCACGCTCGACCGGCTCTCGGGCGGGCGGGTGGTGCTCGGCGTGGGCGCCGGCTACCTGGAGCCCGAGTTCGAGGTGCTCGGTGCCGACTTCGAGCGGCGCAACGACGTGACCGACGAGAACATCATCAAGATGAAGCAGGCGTGGACGGGCGAGAGCATCGACGGCCACACCATGCGGCCCACCCCGGCCCAGGCCGGCGGGCCACCCATCTGGATCGGCGGCAACAGCAAGCGGGCGGCCCGACGGGCCGTCGAGCTGGCCGACGGCTGGTCCCCGTTCCCGAGCGGCAACCCCAAGATCGCCGAACGGACCCGCACCACATCGCTCATGACGCCGGCCGACCTGAAGGCCATGGTCGACTACACCGCCGAGCACGCCGAGAAGGTGGGCCGCACGGCGCCGCTCGACGTCATCTTCATGCCGGTGAGCCTCACCATGTTCGCCGACCACCCGGACTGGACCCCCGAGGCCGTGATCGAGGAGGTCCACGCCTTGGTCGATGCCGGCATGACCGGCATGACCGTCACGTTCGAGGCCGAGAGCCGGGCCGAACTGGCCGACGAGCTGGCCCGATTCGGCGATGAGGTGCTTCCCCGGCTGCCGGCCTGAAGCCAATGCTGAACCGGCGACGGATGGACAACAGAACTGTTGTCCATCCGTCGCCAGTTCGATCAGCGGTTGGCGATGCGGTCGGTCTGGTCGCGCTGCTCGTAGATGAGGCGCACGAGCCAGTAGCGGAAGTAGCGACGCAGGGACATGGTGAGGAACAACCCGGTGCCGGCGATGGTCAGCGCCATCCCGAAGTTCCCCATGGCGTTGTAGCTGGCGAAGTCGAGCGAGCTCTCGGTGCCCTGGGTGAGGATCCAGCTCACCATCGAGAGCACCACGCCGACGACCATGGCGAGGCCGCCGATGATCGACCATGTGCGCTCGGGGTTGGCTCGACCTCCGGTCAGCTTCAGCTGCTCGACCTCGGCCTGGAACTGCTGGAGGCGGGGTGACAGCTCGCGTTCGGCGGGAACTTCGGTGGCAGTCAATTGGGGCTCCTTGTGCCAGTCAAGTCAGGCGGGTGCGGTGGTGGAGGCGCCGAGGTAGGCCGCAGCCAGCTCCTCGGCGAGCTCCTGGGGCGGTCCGGTGCGCGTGATGCGCCCGTGCAACATGATCGAGGCGACGGTCGAGACGCCGAGGATGGCCTGGGCGAACTGCTCGACGATCAGGATGGAGACGCCCTCGCGGGCGAGGTCGGCTACCCGCTCGTAGAGCTCCTCGACGATCAGCGGGGCGAGCCCCATCGAGAGCTCGTCGAGCAGCAGCAGGGCCGGCTTGGTGGCCAGCGCACGGGACATGGCGAGCATCTGCTGCTCGCCGCCCGAGAGCGTCCCGGCCACCTGCTTGCGCCGCTCCTTCAACCGTGGGAACTGGGCGAACGCCTGCTCCTGGATCTCCGAGAAGCTGGTGCCCGCATGCGTGTACATGCGGAGGTTCTCGGTGACCGTGAGGTTCGGGAACACGCCGCGACCCTCGGGCACCAGGCACACACCGGCCCGGGCCAGGGCGTCGCTGGAGGTGCCGTTGACCTCCCGGCCGTTGATCAGGACCTGGCCGGCGGACGGCACGATCTGGCCGCTGCACACGCCGAGCGTCGTCGTCTTGCCGGCGCCGTTCGGCCCGAGGAGGGCGTACACCTGGCCGGCCTCGAGCACGAGGTCGACGCCGTGGAGGACGTCGATCGTGCCGTAGCCGGCCCGCAGGCCGCGCAGCTCGAGCAGCGGTGGGATCTCGGTGGGCACGGTCATGCGACCACCTCCGCGGCCGAGCCGAGGTAGGCGGCCTGCACGGCGGCGTCGGCCTGGACCTCGGCCGGGGTGCCGGTGGCGATGATCTTGCCGAAGTCGAGGACGTAGATGTACTCGCAGATGCCCATGACGAACGACATGTCGTGCTCGACGAGCAGCACGGCCAGACCGTCCTTGACGAGGACCCGCAGGAGCTTGGCCATCTCCTCGGTCTCCTCCTCGTTGAGGCCCGAGGAGGGCTCGTCGAGGAGCAGGGCGCGGGGCCCGGCGGCCAGTGCCCGGGCCAGCTCGACCAGGCGAGCGGTGCCGGTGGGCAGGGTGCCCACCATGTAGTCGGCGACCTCGGTGATCCCCACCTTCTCGAGGATCTCCTGCGTCACCGCCTTGGGGTTGATGCTTCGGTCCCACGCCCGGCGCTGCTCGGCGGCGACGAGCACGTTGTCTCGCGCCGAGAGGCTGCTGAACGCCTCCAGCTTCTGGAACGTGCGGGCAATGCCCATGCGGGCCCGCCGGAACGGGCTCTTGTCGGTGATGTCCTCACCGTCGAAGCGCACCCGGCCCGAGGTGGGCTCCTGAAGGCCGGTGACGACGTTGAAGCACGTCGTCTTCCCGGCGCCGTTCGGGCCGATGAGGCCGGTGACCCGACCCTCTTCGACCTGGAGGTTCGTCTCGGACAGGGCCCGCAGGCCGCCGAAGCGGACGACCACGTCCTCAACCGACAGGAGCGCCACCGGTCACCTCCTCCACGTCGTCGAGCGTCATGCCGATGGTCGGTCGCTCGAGCATCTCGTCGGCGATGTTGAGCGCCCGGTCGAGCTGGGCGACCTTCTCGATCGTGAACGGTCGGCTCAGGCCGAGCTCGCCGATCTCGTCCTTGGTGATGTCCTGCGCCCGCTCCTTGGCGACGGCCAGCGCCTTCTCCTCACGCGCATCGCGTCGCCACGGGAGCAGCCCGGCGAGGTCGCGCCCGGCGTAGAAGACCGAGCCCTCGGGCCGGTAGACCATGACGATGGCGGCGATGCCGGGGCCGATGAGCTCGACCGACGTCAGGAAGCTGGGCCTGCCCAGAACCTCGAACAGGGCCGGGAAGCTCGCCAGCCCGATGGCTCCCATGAATGCGGCGACCGGGAAGCGCACGCCCTGCACGGCGAGCAGCAGCACGAGCGGCAGACCGAGGAACAGCGGGAACGAGTCGACGCGGAACGAGCCGGACGAGAGCCCGTACATGCACCCGGCGAACCCGGCCATGGCCCCCGAGAGGGCGAACACCGCGACCTTGGTCGTGATGAGGTTCACACCGATCGTGGCCGAGGCGGCCGGGCTGTCGGACATGGCGATCCAGCGCCGTGCCCACCGGGTGTGCCGCAGCACCTCGAGCAGGAAGAAGAGCACGGCGAAGGCGATGACCAGGAAGATGATGAACGCCTTGCGGTCCGCCGGGTCGGAGCTCATCTGGAAGCCGAGCAGCTTCATCGGCTTGTACAGCCGGCCCGTCGCCGACGGGTCGAGCATCTGCGGGTGTCGCACGATCACCTTGTCGGTGAACTCGGCGAAGGCCATCGTCGCCAGCGCCAGGTAGAGGCCCTTCAGCCGCAGCGCCGGCAAGGCGACGATCGCGCCGAGCGGCGCGCACACCAGCATGACCAGCACGATGCCGATCGGCGAACCGTTCTGCCCGCCGAAGTGCGTGAAGAGGATGGCGCCGATACCGGCGATGGCGAAGTTGGCGAAGCTCACCTGGCCCGCCCACCCGATGAGCGGCACCAGCGAGAGCATGATCAGACCGAAGACGAGGAAGCTCGCGCCGCGCCCCAACCAGATCTCGGTGCGCTCACCGAAGTTGGTGCCGCTGAACCAGGGGATCCACCCGTTGGCCCACGCCGACACCAGCCCTACCATCACGCAGGCCCCGAGGAAGGCCTCCTTCGGCGTGGTCAGCCGCTCGGTCCGCTTGGTGAGCCGGACGCTGCCGGTCTCGAGGCGGGCCTGGGGCAGGAACAGCACGGCGATGAACAGGATCACCGCCGGGATCGCCTCCTGGGCGTAGTTCCAGTCGGTGCCGAAGGAGACGAAGACGCTGGTGAACGCCTTGGCCAGGCCGATCACCATGCCGCCGACGAACGCCATCGGGATGCTCTTGAGCTGGGCGATGGCCGCCGCCGCGAAGGCGATCACGATCACCAACGTGAGGTTCTCGACGACCATGCCCGTCTCGGGGGCGATGAGGATGCCGGCGACGCCGGCGGTCATGCAGCCGAGCGCCCAGGAGGCGCCGCTGACCACGGAGGGCCGGGCGCCGGTGAGCCCGGCGAGGTTGCGGTTGTCCACCACGGCCCGCATCGAGATGCCGAGTCGCGTGCGGTAGAGCAGGACCCGCAGGAGCACCGCGATCACGAGCGCCACCAGCACAGTGGTGATGCGGTGCCCGGTGGCGGTGACGTCTCCGATCTTGACGCCGTGGCCCTGGAAGAACGCCGGCGTGGTCCGGGGCGTGATCGGCTTCCACAGCGTGGTGGAGATGCCCATGAAGGTGAGCATGAGGCCCACCGTCACCATGAGCTGGACGACGAGCGGCGCGTTGCGCAGCCGGCGCATCAGCACCTTGTCGAGGAGCAGCCCGAGCAGGGGCGCCTCGACGAGGAGCACGGCGGCCAGGGCGAGCAGCGTCGGCCACCCGCGGTTCACGTGCAGCTCCCAGTACGAGAAGGCCAGGAAGCAGCCGATGGCGCCGTGGGCGAAGTTGAAGATGCCGGTCGTGGCGTAGGTGACCACGAGGCCACCGGCCGAGATGGCGTAGATGCCGCCGAGGGCAGCGCCCACGACGATCACCGTGCCGAAGTTGGCGACGCTGTACGGGGCCACACCCCGGTTTGCGTTGATGATGTACAGCACGCCGACCGCCACGGCGATGATCGCCACCAAGGTGCTCGGCTTGAACTTGAGTCGCATGCCCCCCCTAGGACCTGTTCCGCCGTCTACGACCCGAAGGGGCCGGCTCCCACGTGGAGCCGGCCCCCAGGGTGACTACTTGATGCTCTCGGCCTCCTTGGCCGGGTCGAGCGTCACGGGGACGAAGTTGCTGGCATCGCACTCCAGCGTCCCCTTCTCCGTGGGGAACTTGCGGACGAACTTGCCGCCCTGCACCTGCATGACGAGGAAGCAGGACGAGAACCCGCGGAGGTTCTTGCCCTTGTCCCCCATCCAGCCGTCGGCCGTGAAGTCGTCGGTCGCCTTGAGGGTCGCGAGGATCTTCGCCCGGGTGATGCCGTTCACGCCGTCGGTCGCGACGATCTTGTCGACGACCTGCTTGAACAGCATGCCGGCCTGCCAGGCCTGGGCACCGAAGGAGTCGACCTTGGTCAACCCGCCGATGTTGTCGACGTAGGCCTTGACGGCCTTGTTGGTGTCGGACTCCTCGAACGGCAGGAACTGCATCCACACGTAGGCACCTTCGATGTCGGTGCCACCGGTCTTCAGGAAGTTCGGCGTGTAGCAGGCCAGCGAGCAGGACCAGACCTTCACGCTGTCGACGCCCTGGGCCTTGGCCTCCTTCATCATGTTGACCATGGCCCGGTCGTTGGAGCCGTTGTAGACGAACGTGCTCTTGTTGGCCTTGATCTGCTGGACGCGAGGCGTGTACGCCGCCTGCTCGTCACGGCCGGAGACCTTGAGCACGGCGTCCCACTTCACGCCCTGGCCGGCCTGGGCCTTGACCTGGTAGGTCGCCGACTGCACGGTCGTGGGCAGGTCGCCGGGCACCATGTACAGGCCGTGGAGCGATCCGCCGCCCTGCTCCATGTAGTACTTGGTCGTCCCGGTGAAGGCCGTGAGCTCGCGCTCGCCGGTCAGGACCTTGCAGTGCTCGGCGACGCCCTGGATCAGGAACGTCGTCGGCGCGCACTGCTCGTTGATGTCGTTGGCCAGCGCGGCGATGTCGGGCAGGCCCGTGGCGGCGCCGGCCTTGTCCTTGCACTGCGTCATTGGCGACACGTCCGGGTTGAACAGCGCGTTGCCGCCCACCATGGCGACGGCCGAGCCGCAGGAGTCGATGAGGCCGTTCTTCGACTCATCGGCGTTGAGCTTGGTGTCCCACAGCTTCACGTCGAGCTGACGGCAGGCGATGCCGCCGTTGGCGTTCACGTACTTGGCGAACGCCTCCATCCCGTCGTGGTTGCCCTGGAAGAGGCCCGGCGCCAGCGACGAGCCGACGTCGGCCAGCGTCTCCACCGTGATCTTGTCGGCGGTGATGCCAACTTCGGTGGCCGTCGGCTTCTCCGATGCGCACTTGTCGGCGGCCGCCGAAGCCGTCGTCGACGGTCCCCCCGCCGCATTCCCGCCGCCGGTCTTGTCGTCTCGCCCGCAGGACGCGGCCACAAGGCCGAGCACCACCAGCAACACGATCATCCATTGCTTTCGCTTCACAGATCCCCCCCTGGTCTGAAACTTCTGGGACCTTATGACACCGGTCACACCGCGTGTAGGCAATCCGGCTTACTTTCTCTTCGAAATTTCCGGCAGGGTCGCATCCTCGTCGGATGGGGTGGGTGGCTACCGTGCCGCCGTGCCCGACGACGTGCTCGACTGCAGCGACGTGGATGACCATGCCTGACCTGCTCCTACTTGGCACGCCGGTCGACGCCGTGCGGGCCTTGGCCGCCGGCCTCGGGGCCGAGCTCGTCGAGGTGCCGCTCGGCGCCGACGACACCGTGCTCGAGGCGTGGCGGGCGGAGGTGGCCGCCGGCCCGGCGGTCGAGCGCCTGGTCGTAGCCCCGTGGGTCGGGACCCAGACCGCTGGCCGGGTCGACGATCTCGATGCTGCCTCGTGGGAGGACCGGGCCGAGCAGCCGCTCGCCGCGTGGGTGGCCGTGCTCGGCGCCGCCGTCACCCGCTGCGCCGAGGGCGGCGCCATCGTGGCCGTGATCGAGCGACCGTCGCCCCTGGACTGCGTCGGCTGGGCGCCCGAGTCGGGCGTGGCCGACGCCGTCGAGGCCCTCACCCGCTCGCTCGCCCGCTCGGAGGGACCCCGAGGCGTCCGGGTCAACGCGGTGACCACCCCGACCCGACTCACCGGGCCCGACGTGATCGCCCCACCGCCGCCACTGTCGACGTTCCCCGGGACCGTCGAGCGTGACGTGGTCGGTGCCGTCCGGCTGCTGCTGTCCGACGACGCCGCCGGACTGACCGGCACCGTCGCCCACGCCGACTCCGGGAGGTCGTGGCGGTGACGGGACACGTCGTCTTGATCACCGGGGCCAGCGGCGGCGTGGGCGAGGGCATCGCCGTGGCGTGCGGCCAGGCCGGTTGGACGGTCTGGATCGCGGCCCGCCGCAGGGAGCAGGGCGACGCCGTGGCCGCCCAGGTCGACGCGGCCGGTGGCCACGGCCGGTTCGTGGCCTGCGACGCCGCCGACGCCTCGTCCGTCCGGGCCGCCGTCGACGCCGTCATCGCCCGCGACGGACGCCTTGACGGCGTGGTGCACAACGCCACCAGTGGCCTGTCCCCGAAGCCGGTGACGTTGCCCGACCTCCCCTTGGAGGACCTGCGCGACCAAGTCGGCGTCTCCTTGCGGGGCTCGTGGTTGCTGGCCACCATCGCCAAGCCGCACCTGGTGGCCAGCCACGGTTCGATCCTGCTGCTGACGTCTGAAGCCGGCTTCGAGGGCAAGGCCAAGCTGGCGCCCTACGCGGCGGTCAAGGCCGCCCAGCGGGGCTTCGCCCGGGCCCTGGCCCGGGAGTGGGGACCGGAGGGTGTCCGGGTCAACTGCATCGCCCCGCTCGCCTCCACGCCGGCGCTCGAGAAGGCGCTCGTCATGGACCCCGACATGGGGCCCCGACTGTTCGGCCGCAACCCCCTCGGTCGCATGGGCCACCCGGTGGACGACATCGGGCCCGTGGCTCGGTTCCTGCTGTCCCCCGACGCCCGCTACCTGACCGGCAACACCGTGATGGTCGACGGGGGCAGCTGCCCGATCACCTAGCGGCGTGGGCCTCGGCGTCGGCCACCTCGTCGGGATCGAGGGGGCGCGACACCAGGTCGACAGCGGCCCACGTGCTGACCGTGATCGGGTAGCCGACCAACGGGACGACGACGGCGAAGGTGATCGACAGGGCGGCGAAGGGCCAGAACGCCAGGTGGTCGTTGCCGGTCACGCCCCGCCACAGCACGTAGGTGAACAGCGGCAGGATCATGAGGGCCAGGGTGAACACCCAGGCGATCAGCAGTGCCCCGGTGAACGCCCCCGCCTCTCGCTGGAAGCGATAGCCGCAGCCGGGGCACCGCTCGGTCAGCTTGAAGTAGCTGTCGAAGACGCCCTTGGTGCCGCAGCGGGGACACCGCTTGGCCAAGCCCCGGGCCATCGACACCGCGGCACTGGGCGTCGGGCTGGTCACGCGGACGACGGTAGCGGCGTGGCGTGAGGGCACCCTCACTACTGTCGGGAAGGCCACGATCGAGGGGGAAAGCGGATGCGGTTCAACCACATGGAGCTCACGTTCCCGAGGGGAACGCTCACCGACGAGCTCAAGGCCGATGTCGACGCCTTCTACGGCGACGTGTTCGGCTGGCGGTTCCTCGACACGCCGGTGGTCGGCCAGCTCGGCCACCTGTGCCAGATGGGCGACCAGGGCGACTTCATCCTGCTGCTGGAGAGCGACACGCCGATGTCGTCGCCTGGCTACGACCACCTCGGCTTCCTGCACGACACCGCCGCCGAGGTCGACGTCCTCCTTGCCAACTGCAAGGCCTGGCAGGCCAAGGACGACCGCGTGCAGATCAAGGAATACGAGGACCTCGTCACCCCGAACCTCACCGTGCACGCCTTCTACGTCAAGTACCTGCTCCCGATCTGGTTCGACGTCCAATCCCAGGAGCGCCACCTCGCCTGATCGCACCTGGAGGCCGCAGGTCACCAACGGATAGCGGGCGTATTGCGGGGGTTGGCGAAAGACCAAAGACGCTCCCAGGGGCGGCGTGGCCGAAGGTCGTCGCCCGGGGTCTTCAGCCGTTCTGGGGCCCAGATCCGACCATCTTCGGACTTACGGGGGCCCCAGTACGGATCGGCGGGCGGCACCGACGTGAGTCATGTGACCCTCGCCCCCGTGGTTGCGCCTTGTCTTTGGAGGGGGCGTTACCCCGGGCGCGGCATCGATCGTCCGGGCCCTTACCGGGCCGAGCTCCAGAGCGGCGCTGCGTCCAGGTACGGGGCCTGACAGGGCGGGCCCTCCGTGTACCGGAAC